>JABMOQ010000079.1 GCA_013204045.1 Rhodospirillaceae bacterium
CCCATCTGGCTGGTGGACGCAGCCTGTCTTTCGATGGCCTTGCCACCAACAATCCACCGCATGGCGGGATCACGTCCGAGACGCTCGGCGTCGTTTACGTCCTCATAACCACCAAGGCGTCCAAACACCGATTGGCGTAACTGCCCCGTCATACCGTGCCAACCGTTCTTGCCGGTTCTATTGTCTTGGAAAAGAACTCCGGCAACCTTGGTTAAACCAAGAGCATCGTCAAGTTCTCGATAGGCGAGCAAACCAGCGTCAGAGGTGATCTTGGAACCATGAAATTCCAGTTTCAGGCGGCGGTCAAAATTGACCCTGAGTTCGCCTCGTTTTGTTTCACCCTCTGGGTGTGCCATTTTCAATGCCCCGTTAATGCCTCAACATATTGATTTTTATATCAGAATTTCAATGTGTAAGACAGAAAATACCGGGGCTACTTGGGGAATAGGGGTTCAGAGATGGTGAATCTTTCTATAATTCTTGAAAATGTTGCACCTGAATTCAAACTTTCAAGAGTTTCCGTTGTTCATAATCCCAAAGGGTCAATCACAAAAGATTTTAATAGAGTTCATGAGTATTCGTTGTTCCTAACCAAAGCAGATAAAAAGGGTAATATCGCCAGAACTTCAGAGAAAAATGACAAGCCTAGAAAAATGCGAAGGTGGGGTGAAAATTCACTTCGTACTGACAGAAGGCCCTCTTTTTATCCAATATATGTTAAGCATGGAAAGGTAGTCCGAATCGGCCCTGTTCCAGATGATGCTTTCCACCCATCTGCTAAAAATATCAGTCTTGAAACTGGCGAAACTGAGATTTGGCCGATTGATCAGGATGGTGTGGAAAGGCGATGGAATTTCGGATTGGACTCAATAGAAAGCAATCTTGACCGCATTGCGGTCATTAAGGTTGATGGTTTCTTGGATCTTTTCGTTACTCATGAGCAGACAGTTCCGAAAACTGTTTGGACAGGAGGGGAGTTTGATGCAGGGAACTATGGAAATACCCTGCTTATCGACATTCTTGGCGACAAGAAATTCGATTTTCCAAAGTCAATCAATCTTGTAAAGCGATGCATTTATCTTTCTACTGCGAGTGATCAATCGCCCGTAATCCTTGACTACTTCGCAGGTTCTGGCACCACTGGCCACGCTGTAATCACCCTAAACCGGCAAGACAGTGGTCATCGCAAGTATATACTTGTCGAGCAAGGTGAGTATTTTGAGACTGTGACGAAACCCCGCATGCAGAAGGTGGTCTATTCCGCTGACTGGAAGGATGGCAAAGCGACTGCACCGCAAACGGGCATATCCCATGCCTTCAAAGTTCTCAAAATCGAGAGTTGTCTAACGTCAGCGCCTATGGAACAACTTAGCGGTATTGCATAAGAGAGGATTTCTGGTTCATCGTAATGACCCGAAGGGGAATGAAGATGAGACAGAAATCGCCGGAAATAGATAAGCTTTGTGACAGGATGTTCAGTCATCCTTAGATACCAACACGTGGCAAATTCGCCTCACGGCGATAACACCGAACGTCGCGGCGATAATGCTCAGAAGGGCCGGGAAAATCGAAAGCATAATTTTAGTTTTGTTGTTGTCCTTTAGTGCGTCAACCGATTCTTCCATTTCGAGCAGGTCACGGCGTGATGTCTCCTCAATTGAATCATGCAGGAGCTGAATGCTGTTGGAAAAAGCGTCCGCCCTGGCGTCAAAATCTCCCATTAACTTGTTTCCGCTTTCCACACCCTCCAATACGTAAAGTTCTGCCATTTTTCTACCCAAGTCGTAATAGGGAGGAAAATCAGCCGAAATTGACTTCAAGGCAGTGACCAATTCTGACGACTGCATTCCCTGCGCCAGTCGGATGGCATTGGAAATGTGGTCTTCAAAATATTTTGCATGCCGGGCGGCCTTCTCAAAACCATCATCATATCCACCAAACCCACGGGTGGCGGATACATCGGTCAAGTATTGCTGAACCTGAATCACATCGAAACGAATGGCGTTGATTTGTCGCAGCAGTTCCAGGTCTTCCCTGGCGACACGTTCCAAGATATTGTCCGTCTCCTCAAGAAGGGGTTGTTCAATAACAAATTGAACGACAGACCAGCCCGCAATCAGAGATGTGCTGAGAAAGAGGGCAAAAATAATGAGATATAGTTTCTTTCTTATGATACCGACAAACACGTCAACCATTTTCTTCGTCTCCATTACCGGGAACTACTTTAGCCCCATCCGAACCTGCGTATGATGTCTTTTCTCTCTCTTTTTCATCCATTTTCTTTTTTGCTTCTTCTAGGTCATTCATCCGTGCGGCACGCTTGGCAAGAATGACCGTCAGGCTGACGCCTACAATCAATATTGCATAAGAGGCAAAATAAGCCATTTCGGTCGAAACGCTGAAAATAAGTCCTGATGGCTCGTTCATCTTTAAAATCTCATTCAACAAATCTACAAGAGGAATATAAGTATACTCAGCTCCGGTGAACCGATATCGACAGTCTCATTCATGTCATATTCAGAAAATAATCACTGGTGATGAGGCCATGCTTGTATATTTAGATAACGCAAGCTAGGTGCTCTGTACATTCAGTATGCAGAGCTAAAGCCGGCAGTTTTCCAATTGCACCGCTTGCCACCAGGTCAAGGGGAAATAGAAGAAAATCTGCTCACCCCGTTAGTATGTCTGCTTATAAGGGGTAGAGCGGACATTGATTGGGGTGTGCGTTCAGGTCTGCTTATGACGGTGACCTCAACATCCATTGAAGAGACACTGATATTTTCAAGCGCAATGTTGCTTGTACAGTTTCTTCATTTTGAATGTAGAAATAGTGAAATCTTGTGTTACCAGATTGTCTGATTTTAGTTTTTTTACATAGCCCATGACTTCTTCAGAAAAGTAATTATTGTCCTTTGCACATAATTTATCTTGGCTGTCGGCCAACCAGTCATTTAAGGCACTGCGTCCCGCACCGCTGCCTTTTGATTTTTCCTTTTCCCAGAAGGCTGCAATGGGTTGACCACGTAAATGATAGGCCAGGAACGCTTTGGTGATCTTGCGGGCTTCAGCCGTGGCCGATGAGCTGTAGCGCATTTTGTTTCCATATGGATCTTTCTTAGGGGTCTTGTATTTGACAACATCAAAGGCATGGTAGGCTCCTTTAAGGACAAAAGTATCAAGACCCTCGAATCTAGAAGCATTGATGCACGGACCTGTATGATATGCGTCATGTTCAGCGGCGATTGCCACAAGCGGGATATCCTTATTCGTGTGACTGGTAATATATTTGCATGTGCCGTAAACGCTGATCCCCGCCTTGAATGTTCGATTTTCAGGTGACTTTATGCGTCCGCCAACAATGACATTATTGATGCTCATGGCGCCCGAAGAAAATCCCATGACGGCAGCCTTGCTGATGTCGATAGATGATTGGGTGGCGAGAAAATCCAGTGCCCCAAGGGCATCACGGCCCTGAAGTACTTCTCTCAATTTGCCTTCCATTTTGGTGCAATTTCTTATTTCTCGTGGGCTCAGTGAATTAATTGAAAGTACCGCGTAGCCGAGCCCGGTCAGGAAAGAAGGCCAGTCCCTGGTGGTAGTTTGATCGGGTCCACCACAGGAATGAAGCAGGACAACTACGGGGTGTGGTCCGGAACTCTCGGGCGTGAATAGGATGGCCTTTAACTTCACAATTTTATTGCTGCCGGGCTCCTTCATAGAACTATCAAAGGTTACCGACGTTGAATTGAACGCCATCAAAGTCAAAGACATAGCGAAAACGCAAAGTGAGAAAGCCAGTTTATGCATTTGTTTTCTTACCAAATATTTACACTCAATTCTCATTTTGAATCCTGACGCTAACCGTTGCTTTCCTATTAACCAAATCTGAATTGTGCTTCTAGTTTAGAATAAACCTATTTCTCCTTCTGGCTAAAAAGAGAAGTTCCCGTCAGCGGCTAATTATGTCTGCTTTTCTACGCTTAACGGACATTAATTGTCAGAACCTCTGCTTATAAGGGGGCAAGCGGGCGATCGGGTTTTACCGCGACAGCCTCAATCAGGCTCACCCGTTCCTCATCAAGGTTACGGCGCAGGTTATAGGCCTTGGTGCTGATGTCGTCACCGACCAGCATATACACACCGAGTATCGGAAGATTGGGCTCGCCAACCGGTTCTTTCACGTGTGCAAAGGCCTGCTGTGCAAGATCGGTCTTGTCATTCCAGACCGTAATATCAAAACCGGCCGAAGTTATGACATCGCGGAATTCTTCCGGCGGCACCAGGAAACTTATGGAACTGTCTTGCGCCCACGGCACCGGGAAATGCAGCGGTGTGTTTTTATGGGCACATACTTCATACAAAACAGCACGGCAGCCGGGTTTGAGAACACGACAGGTTTCCGATAGCCACGCCAGCTTGTCTTCAACATTCATGTTCATCTGAATCGACCAGACGCCATCAAATGAATTGTCATCAAACGGTAGTTCCAGCGCACTACAGGCATGGAACCCTACCCGTTCGTGCATGTTTAATAACTGTGTCAGTCGCCCGGCGACATCAATGTATTCATCACTTAAATCTATACCGGTTACGCGGCATCCGGTTTCATGGGCCAGCCGGCGTGTGGAACCGCCGATGCCGCAACCCACATCCAGGATATGCTGCTCTGGCGTGAAACCGGAAAGTTTAATCAGTTCCCTGGTTGCGGTGTCGCCCCGGATATGAAATTCATCCACGGGCTGAAGATCATCCAGTGTGATGTTTGACGAATCCTTGCCAAGTTTATCTAGCCCTTCAATGATCTTGTTATACAAATCATTTGGCGCGTAATAGCTGTGAATTTTTTTAATATCTTTAATCATTATCAGGCTCCGATTAAAACCCCAGCGCGCAGCCGTCTTTTCTGGGGTCGGAGCCGCCGGTCAGGACCCCCCGCGTATGATCGATGTGAATGGCCTGGCCGCCGCCGTGGGGCGACTCGACAGTACGCACCGTGTGGCCGCGTGCCTTTAGTCCCTGGACCGTCTCGGCCGGCAGGCTAGTTTCCACCTCGACTTCCTGGCCGGTGGCGAAAACCCTTGGCATATCCAGGGCTGCCTGAACGTCCAGTCCATAATCGACCATATTGGTAATCAACCGGCAATGGCCGAACGGCTGATAGTCGCCGCCCATGACGCCGAAGGGCATCTCGACCCGATCCCCCTTTGTCATCATGCCCGGCATGATCGTGTGCATGGGTCGTTTGCCCGGCCCCATGCAGTTGGGATGATCGGCGTTCAGGTTGAACGAGGCGCCGCGGTTCTGGAACATGACGCCGGTTTGTGGGCACAGGATACCGCTGCCGAAAGAATGAAAGACGGAATTGATAAAGCTGACCGCATTCAGGTCCCGGTCGACCACCGACAGGTACACCGTGTCCGATTTTTGCAAACCAAGATCGGAAATGTCGGGCATGGCCCGGTCCACGGATATTCTCGCCCGCAAGTCGGTGGCCCATTGCTTGGACAACAATCGTTCCATGGGAACCGTCATGCTAGAGAGATCGGCCATGTGGCGGTTGCGCATCTCAAAAGCCAGTCGCCCGGCTTCGATTTCAAGATGGGTGCGCTCCGCCGACAGTGGCGGGTAGGCATTAAGGTCAAACCCTTCGAGCACGTTGAGCATGACCAGCGCCGTCAGCCCCTGATTGTTGGGGGGAATCTGGTGAATATCATAGCCCCGGTAGTTGGTGCTGATGGCGTCAACGTAATCGCCGGCGACGGCGGCGAAGTCTTCCATGGAATGAAGCCCGCCCTGCTGCCCAAGCGTCGCCTGCATGGCCTCGGCCACAGGGCCCTGGTAGAAACCTTTGCTGCCGTCACGGGCAATAATGTCGAGGGTCGTAGCCAGCTGCGGCTGGTAATGGATGTCGCCTTCACCGGGAACCTGGTTATCGGGCAGGAACGTGGCGCGGGCCGCTTGGCCAGCGGCGAGCAGGTCTTTCGCCTGCAGCCAGTCATGGCGGACCCGGGCGAAGACCGGGTAGCCATCCCGGGCATATCCGATGGCGGGGGCCAGCAGCCGGGCAAATTCCAGGCTGCCGTGATCCCCGTGGAGCCGGCACCAGGCATCGATGGCCCCCGGCAGGGTGACCGCGTGCACGGAATCGGTGGCGATCTCGTCCAGGCCCAGTTCCTGGTATCGGGCCAGGGTCGCCGCCCCGGGCGAACGCCCCGAGCCGTTGTAGGCAATAACCCGGGCCGATCCCTTGGGGCAAAATAGCGCGAAACAATCGCCGCCGATGCCGGTGGATTGCGGCTCAACCACGGCCAGCACGGCGGCGGCGGCAATCGCCCCATCGACCGCATTGCCGCCATCGTGCAAGGCCTTGACGGCGGCGTACGTGGCAAACGGATGGGACGTGGCGGCCATAGCATTCTGGCCATGCACCGCCGACCGGCCGGGAACCATAAAATCTCGCAAAACCTGGCTCTCCCTAGAGAAAAGATTAAAGCGTTTGCCCATCACCGATGCTGAGAACGCGGCTGATTATTATTGTTATTCTATCCCCCAATATACTTAACCGTATCACTATAGATTTGGTGTTCACAAGCTTGTGGGGGCCAGAATATTCCGGCAGACAGGCCTTGCCGCCAACGACGCAGCACTTTGGCCTTGGCCTATTAACCGCTACACTTATCAGACATTAATTTAAGGGCCCCCCATGGACATCCGCGAACGGCGCAATATTCTGGTGACCCGGCGTAACCCGGATAGCAAGCTGGAATATGTATCCAGCATGGCAGGCCATATGTCGGTTTCCGATAACATGGAGCGTAGCGCGGTCACCTTACGCTATGTGCCCGACAAGGTGATTCTGGACCCGGCCGCCTTCGGCGTCTATCTGGATGCCCTTGGCACCCTGACATGGGAGAGCCTGGAAGATGTGGCGGCGGTTATCCTCAACGACATCAACAACGAGTTGATTGCCCGCTGGGTGCAGGTGTCGATCGTCGCCCCGGACAAGATCCATCCGGGTGTGGATAGCCATCAGGTGCTGCTGGAAGATCATCAGCCGAATTGGGACAACCCGGGCCTGCTGTCGCGCCTTAAGCTGAGTTGATTTCGGCCTTGTTTCTGGTAAACGCCTTGATGCCGATCTCGTCCAGTTCAGCCTGCTCGAGGCGGAGTTCCTCTATCTCCTGGCGCTTGTCCCGGTCGGCCTGTGCTGTTTCGTACTTTTTTAGCTCACGGTAGGCCTGGGTCAGCTCGTCGCGGGCTTCATCGGCTTCCTTGTCGGCGTGGGCGATGGATTGGCCGATGCGCTCGCGCCTGGCGATCACATGATCGGCGTAATTGCCGTATAGGAACCCGGCTTCTTCCGGCGAGGCGGCGGCGGCGGCCTGTTCGCTGATCAGCTCCTCTTCCAGGCGCAGGCCCTGTTGCTCGAGGGCCGCGATCAGGCGCAGGATGGCCCCCAGCTTGCGGCGCTTTTGATCGATGCCCCACTGGTTCAGCCGGATCAGGGTTTTCAAGCCGCCTGCCATTGTTTCAGCTACCGTTCAGGGAGTTGAGCTGGCTGAGGGTATCGGGGCTCAGGGTTGGCTCGCCGGGGGTGGCCGGCGCCGGGCCGGCGCCGGGCGGCGCGAAGCCTTGCTCGGGGGCCGGGCCGGGCGCGGCCGGCGGCGGGCTCGTCTGATCTTGCAGCTCACCGGGGGTCATATCCAGAATTTCCCGGAGCCGCTCATAACACGCCTCGAGGGAGGTTTGCTGATCGATGGTCTGGGCCAGAAATTCTTCGATGGCAGGATAATAATGGATCGCCTCGTCGATGCCGGCATCGCTGCCGCGCCGGTAGGCACCCAAGCGGATCAGTTCGGCCATGTCTTCGTAGGTTGCCAGCAGTTTGCGGGCCCGACTGACGACTTCATTCTCCTCGTCCGTATTGCAATCAGGCATGGTTCTGGAAACGCTTCTTAAAATGTTGATGGCCGGGTAGCGGCCGCGCTCGGCAATGGCCCGGTCGAGCACCACATGGCCGTCGAGGATACCGCGCACCGCATCGGCGACCGGCTCATTATGATCGTCGCCTTCGACCAGCACGGTGAACAGACCGGTGATCGAGCCTTCGCCCGGCGCCCCCGGCCCGGCCCGTTCCAGCAGCCGCGGCAGTTCGGCAAACACCGATGGGGTATAGCCTTTCGATGCCGGTGGCTCGCCGGCCGATAGGCTGATTTCCCGCTGGGCCATGGCAAATCGGGTGACGCTGTCCATGAGGCACAAGACCTCGGCCCCCTGGTCGCGAAAATATTCCGATACCGCCATGGTCACGTAGGCCGCCTGGCGGCGCATCAAGGGGGGCTCGTCTGAGGTGGCGACGATGACGACACTACGCGCCATGCCTTCGTCGCCCAGATCGTCTTCAATAAATTCCCGAGTCTCGCGGCCACGTTCGCCAATCAGCCCGATGACACTGACTTCGGCATCCGTATTGCGGGCCATCATCGACATCACCGTCGATTTGCCGACCCCGGAGCCCGAGAAAATTCCCATGCGCTGGCCCTTGCAGCAAGTCAGGAAGGTGTTGAGGGCGCGCACGCCGAGATCGAGTTTACCGCCGACGCGCTGGCGCGAATGGGAATTGGGGGGGCGGGCGTGAACCCGGTAAGCCACCGGGCCGCTTTGCAATGGGCCCTTGCCGTCGACCGGTTCGCCGAAAGCGTTAATGACCCGGCCTTTCCAGCTATCGTCGGGAAAGATTACCGGGTTCGAGAGGCTGAGCTCGGCCCGGCAACCGAGGCCGATGCCATCGAGAGAGCCAAACGGCATCAACTGTGCGCTATTGTTCCTGAAGCCGACGACTTCGCAGACCACCTCGCGCCCTTCCCGGCCGATCAGTCGGCAGCGATCGCCGATGGTCAAAGCGCTTTCGGCGCCTTCGATCTCGATCAGCATGCCGACGATGGAAGAGACACTGCCATAGACGACGTGATCGGGCAGGCGGCCGATTTCGTTGCAAATGTTATCCGAAAGCCTTTTCACGTCACCTCACCGCTTACCCCGAACTGGCCACAATCGGGCTCCCGCCCGTACCAGCCGAACTCTTTATATTGTCCCATTTACAGACTAAAAGGACGACCCTTTAAGGTTGGTTAAGGGTGGCCCTTGGGGGCCTTAAAATGTGCCGGACCATATTTATGGTTAACAAACATTAACAAATATGGTTAAGCTTGCGAATCTGAAAATATATGAGGATTACTCGATGCGGGTACTTCTGGTTGAGGACGATGCTGCGACGGCGCAAAGCCTGCAGATTATGCTGGAATCCGAGAACATGGTCGTCGATTCGACGGACCTTGGGGAAGACGGACTTGAGATCGGCAAACTTTATGATTACGACATCATCATTCTTGATCTGATGCTGCCCGATATGAACGGCATCGAAGTGTTGCGCCGCCTGCGCGATGCCCGGGTCGAGACTCCCGTACTCATCCTGTCGGGCCTAACCGACGCCGAAGACAAGGTCAAGGGACTGGGAACCGGGGCCGATGACTATCTGACCAAGCCCTTCGACAAGGCCGAACTGATGGCCCGGATTCAGGCCATCGTCCGGCGCTCGAAAGGCCACGCCCAGTCGCTGATCCGGACCGGCAAACTGGCCGTGAACCTGGATGCCCATACGGTCGAGGTCGAAGGCCAGCCGGTCCACCTGACCGGCAAGGAATACGGTATTTTGGAGCTTTTATCGCTGCGTAAAGGCACGACGCTGACCAAGGAAATGTTCCTCAATCACCTGTATGGCGGCATGGACGAGCCGGAGTTGAAGATTATCGATGTTTTTATCTGCAAATTGCGCAAGAAGCTGGGCGCCGCCACCGATGGCGAGAATTACATCGAAACGATCTGGGGGCGCGGCTACGTTCTGCGGGACCCGGAAGGTGAGCCAGACAAAGCCGCCGCAAAAGCCTAGATCCGATCACGTTTAAACGTGTGAATCGGCTCGCTCTTTTAGAATCGATCAGTTTTTCACCTTTAGTTTGAACACGTCGTGTTCCAAACTAAAGGTGAACTGATCTAGGTCGAAAACGTTAGCGACGATGTCGATTTGCAATAAACGCCGCGATGGCCGGTGATCGGCTTGAACATTTCGGTAATGCCGAGCACGGTTTCGGCACCGCCAAGAAACAGAATTCCATCATCGGGCATCAAGCTAGCAATTTGATCCAGCACCTTGCCCTTGGTTTCCTGATCGAAATAGATCAGAACATTACGGCAGAAGACCACATCAAATTTGCCAAGGGGCATCAGGTTTGCCAGTAGATTATACTCGCGGAACTGGATCATCGCCCGGAGCGCCGCATCGGCCTGCCACATATCATCCTGTTTCTGGAAATATTTAAGCAAAAGTTGAATCGGCAGGCCGCGTTGAACCTCGAACTGCGAATACAGCCCCGCTTTCGCCTTTTCCAATATTTCCTTGGAAATATCAGTGCCGACGATTTCTGTTTTCCAGCTGGCCAGCTTGGCCGCTTCCTCCTTGATGGTCATGGCTAAGGAATAAGGCTCCTGGCCGCTTGAGGCCGCAGCGCACCAAATGCGGAAGGATTTTCTATCGGTCCGGTTTTTAAGCAGATGCGGCAACACATGATTGCGGAAAAGGTCAAACGGCTTGATGTCGCGGAAGAAGAATGACTCGTTGGTGGTCATGGCTTCTGTGACATCGTTGATCAATTGCTTGTCCTCGTGGTGCTTCAAGGTATCGACCAGTTCTTCCAGCCCTTTCAGGCCGCGTTTGCGGGCCACCGGTAAAAGCCTGCTTTCCAGCAAGTAGCCTTTATCCTCGGTCAAGACAAGTCCGGACTGGCCCTTGACCAGGGTCGACAGGTATTCAAAATCGCCGGGCCTCATGAGAACCTCCCGGCAATAATATTCATGGCCTTGGGCGCCAAATCAGTCAGGGGAAGAACGGCGTTGCAGAGGCCCGCCGTGGCAACGGCGCCGGGCATGCCCCAGACGACACTGCTGGCTTCGTCCTGGGCAATCACCGTGCCGCCGCCATCGACGATGACCTGACTGCCCTTCATGCCATCGGCACCCATGCCAGTCAGAATAACCGTCAGTACGTTGGGGCCATAGGCCTTGGCCACGCTACGCAGCATCGGGTCAACGGACGGACGGCAGAAATTTTCCTGGGGCCCCTGATTCAAGGCGATGACGTTCTTGCCATCTTTCTTTTCCACAAGCATGTGAAAATCACCGGGCGCCAGGCAAATGTGGCCGGGCCTTAACTCCTCGCCATCCTTGGCCTCGGCACAAGACCACCCGGTTTGCTGATCTATATGTCCGGCAAGGATCGCCGTGAATGTGGCCGGCATATGCTGGGTAATCACCACCGGCATATTAATGTTGGTATTAAGGCCTTTAAAAAAATTGAGCAGAGCCTGAGGGCCACCGGTAGAGCTGCCGACGGCCAGGATATTCGGCTTCAACGTGCCGGCTTGGCGCAAGGAAATGGCCTTGCTAGGGGCCGCGACAGGGGCCGGCCTGGCCAATGGGGCACTGGCGGCCGAAGGTTTGTTTCGCCCCGAGGCCACGGCATGTTTGCGGTGGGCGATGCCAAGATGCTTGACCTTGTCAAAAAGTTCGCGCCGAAACTCGCCGCCGACACTTATGTCGTTGGTCGAAGTCGGTTTTGGCAAGTAGTCGGCGGCGCCTGCCTCCAGCGCCCGAATGCTGATCTCCGCATTACGTGCGCTGAGGGTTGAGGAAATAAGGATTTTAACGTCCGGGTTGATCTCCAGCAGTTTGGGCAATGCCGTTAACCCATCCATCACCGGCATTTCGATGTCCAGGACGATAACGTCAATATCGAAGCGCGGCAGATTGTTGATCGCCATCAGGCCGTTGCCGACAGAGGCGACCACCCGAATCGAATTGTCCTCTTCCAGAATGCGTGAGGTAAGGCCACGGATAACGGCCGAATCATCGACAATCATTACCTGGATTGGATCATCCGCACTTATTTCTGATATTTCAGACACTTACTTTCCCAGTATTGACGATCAACAAAGTCCGCCGGAATGCTTACAGCAACCCGAGCTGTGAAAACTTCGATTGAATTATTTCGCTGTCAAAGGGCTTCATGATGTACTCGTTAGCCCCCGATTCGATCGCCTGCTGGATATGCTCAATGTCGTTTTCCGTGGTGCAGAAAACGACGACCGGCTCCCCGCCGCCGTCCAGTGCCCTTAATTCTGTCAGAAACTCAATTCCGTTCATGACCGGCATATTCCAGTCGAGCAGAATTGCATCAGGCATTTTAGCCTTGCAAGCATCCAGCGCTTGTTGGCCATCGGCAGCCTCTTCCGTTTCAAACTCCAATTCCTGGAGAATCTTGCGGGCCACCATGCGAATTACTTTTGAATCATCAACAATCAGACAAGACTTCATGCCAACCTACTTTTTCCATGAATTACTGTTCTTATTTAAGAGATAGAACGTTATTCCAAATGTGACCTGCTTCCCTTACACCGACATTACAGCCCCGGAAGCAATACAAAAAGGCCACCCCAATATCAGGATGTATGGGTAAGTTACTCCCTAAGCCCTTCCCAACCAAGACATTTGCTGGCCATTGGGGTCAAAAAACCCGGCCTGCAGGGACCTGCCCGTTCAGGTTTTTTCTGATGTAATTGTCGCCGAAGATACCGTATCCCCCAGTTTTTCGACCAGAGCCTCGCGGTCAAACTTGGCCACATAATCGTTAAAGCCCACTTCCCGGCCACGGGCCAGGTCTTCCCCGGTTGCATGAGAAGACAGCGCAACCATGGGGGTGCTCGCCCAGGAACCGCCGCCGCGAACTTCTTCGGCAAATTCGAAGCCATTCATGCCCGGCATTTCGATATCGCTGACGATGACATCGAAGGCCATCCCTGCTTCACGCATCTTCAGGGCTTCGTCGGCGGTTTCCGCCGTCGTGACGGTATATCCGGCGACCGAAAGGACCGGCGCCAGCAAATTGCGGAAGAACGGACTGTCATCCACAAGCAGAACTTTTCGTGACCCATGGGTGGTTTCGCCGGTGCCATAGGATCCGTCTTTATCCCCAAACCAGTCAGAGAATGCCTGTGTCAGAAAGTGCCCGGCGTCGATCACATCGGTCGATTTTCCGTCGATAATGGCGCTGCCAACCAGTCCCGGATGGTTCGCGGCCAGCTCGATATTCAGTTTGTCTTCGATGATATCAACAATGTCATCGACAACCAGACCCATGGAGCGTTCGCGGTCCGTAAACACCAGGATCGGCTGACGGCCTGTTTCTTTCCATTCATGGTTGGCGTCGAACGGCACCAACGGCATCAGGTGGCCCCGGTACTGAACAACATAGGTTCCGTGGGATCGTTCCGTGGCCGCCATGTCGACTTCTTCGAGGCGCGCCACCAGGGCAAGCGGAACCGCCTTCAACTCGTTGCCTCCGGCCCGGAAAATAAGCATCGATGTGGTGTCGTCCTTGGTCAATACGTCTGCGTCGTCTGCATCCCTTTCGGCTTCCTTGGCGGAACTAAGATCACCGGTGGTATTGGCGATCCCATTGGGATCGATAATCATGATCACCGAACCGTCGCCGAGGACGGTATTGCCGGAATAAAACGGAATATGGCGCAGGATCGGCGATACCGGCTTGACCACGATCTCCTCGGTATCAAACACCTTGTCGACAATAATGCCGAAAGTGTTGGGGCCGACTTGGGCTACGACGATAAACATTTCAGTGACTTCTTCTCCACTGGCATCGCCCAGCTTCAATAGATTGCGAAGGTAAACCAGTGGCAGCAATCGGTTACGCAGGCGCAGCACCGGTGATTCGTTGATCATCTCTATGGCGTTATCGGTTTTCGTAGAGGCACGAACCAGTTCCAGGACGCTGATCTGCGGAATGGCGAAGCGTTCGCCCACGCACTCGACGATCAACGCCGAGACAATGGCCAGGGTCAGCGGAATCTTGATAACAAAGGTCGAGCCCTTGCCTTCAATGGACTTGAGTTCGATGGTACCGCCGATTTTTTCGATATTGGTACGCACAACATCCATGCCGACACCGCGGCCCGATACACTTGTCACCTTTTCGGCGGTCGAGAAACCCGCTTTGAAAATATGCATATGAATTTGCTGATCGGTCATCTCTTCGATCTCGGCCTCGGTGGCGAGACCGTTGTCGATAATCTTCTGGACGATGCGATCGGTATTTAGGCCACGCCCGTCATCTTCGATCTTGATGATGATATAGCCGCCCTCGTGAAAGGCGCTAAGCTCGACGATGCCCAGTTCCGGCTTGCCGGCCGCCACCCGGTCCTCGGTATTTTCAAGGCCGTGGTCGGCCGAGTTCCTGACCATGTGGGTCAACGGGTCCTTGATCAGGTCAAGAACCTGACGATCCAGTTCCGTTTCGGCACCGATCATCTTCAGTTCGATCTTCTTGCCCGATTCCACCGACAGATCGCGAACAATACGCGGCAGCTTGGCCCAAGCGTTGCCAATCGGCTGCATACGCGTCTTCATAACGCCTTCCTGCAAATCCGACGTGATGTGGCTGAGGCGCTGCAACGGCACCGTAAATTCAGAGTCATCGTTGCCGCGCACCATCTGGTTGAGCTGATTGCGGGTCAGCACCAGTTCGCTGACCATGGTCATCAAGTCTTCGAGGACATCGACGTTTACCCGAATAGACGATGCGGCAACTGCTGATTCCTTGGCCTCTGCCTTCACCTCTTCCCCTTTTGCCGGGGTCGTTTTTTTCCTTTTCGCCGGGACCTTGCCCTCGGCTGCCGACTGGGCTTCCAGCTCGGCCTTGATCTGGGCCGGAGATGCCGCCGCGACACCTTGGGCCGCCGCCGCTTCAACTTCGGCCAGCAATTCGGCCGCCACCGGGGCACCAAATTCATTGGCTGGCGGCGCATTGCCTGCCGCCGCTTCGACTTCGGCCAGCAGTTCGGCCGCCACCGGGGCGCCAAATTCGTTTGCCGACGGTGCCTCTTCGGTGGCCACGGGGGCCGCCGCCGCTGCCGCCGCCCCGCCGCCTTCCGCATGGGCATTGAGCGCGGCAATGATCTCGGCATCGCTGCCTTCCGGCTCCTCGCCGGTTTCCTCGAGGGACCCCAGCAGTTCGCGAATGGTATCAAGACACGTCAAAATAAGGGTGACGGCTTCGGCGGTGACTTCCAGGTCGCCGTCGCGGAACTTGCCGAGCACGTTTTCGCCGGCATGGGCCACGGATTCAAGCCGGGGCAGCCCAAGGAACCCGCAAGTCCCCTTGATGGTGTGAACAAGACGGAAAATGTTGCCGAGAATAGCGGCGTCCGTAGGGTCTTTTTCGAACTGCACCATCTGACCGTCAAGGGTGGTCAGGGCCTCGTTGGTTTCCGTCAAAAATTCCGTAAGAAGATCATCCATAATTCTCAACCCATCAATTAAAAAATGCGAACACAACCAATTGTCATAAAACGTTAATTTCGCCAATACCTCGGTAGATATGAGGTGCCCATCAGGAAAAAACGATCATTTATTTGGCAAACCTCAGGTGGGGGAAAAATTGGCCCCGCCTCACCCACCGGATTCACTCCAATAATTGGCATAAGTCCTTAAAGACATTAGCTTATCGATATGAGTTTAGCCACCAATATTGCCCGGCACAAGTACGGCCAGCTGGACTTCGTCGTCCCCTTCCGACACTTCCACATTGCAGCCAAGGGTTCCCGCCATTTTTTGACAGAAATAACCATGGACATTATGGGCCGTCAGGGCCTCTTCCGAAGCCCCGGAAGCGGTTCCGGCGGCCAGGGCTGCCGACAAATCTTCCTTCAAACGGACCCCGGAACCGGCGGCCCTGACCGCCATGCCAATGGCCTTGCCACCCGGTTTATCCCCCGGTTTGCCACCTGCGTCATCCCCTATTTCAGCGATACTGACGCCAAGTGACCCGCCCCGGGGCAGCGCATCGACACCGACCAGAACCATATTGAGCAATAATTTTGCAGCAGGGGCCGAAAATTCAGGGATTCCGCTAGCAATCGCATCCAAAGGCCAGTCCAGGGTAGTTCTGCCGCCGGCAAGAAAAGCCTGGGCCAGATCGCGGGTTTCCTCGAGTGTCGGTTTTCGGCCCGATAACCCGCCATGACCGAAGGCAAACCTGAAGAAGGCGAGCCGGGTGGACAGCTGGCGGACGCTTCCCCCGATCAGGGTCAGCGCCTCGCCCCCGCCTCCAGCCCCCATCTCATCGAGCAGTTCGATCCCGTTATGGGCGGCACCGGCGGGTCCGACCAGATCGTGGCAAAGCCTTGAGCACAATAGTTGTGCGACTTTCAGATCAACATCCATAATTCCGGTTCCATAAAAATAAGGCGTGGCGATAAAATAAAGAGTCGTATTCTGTGCAGGCAACCAATGTTTAAAGGCATTATGCATTATGACGACACTGGTTCATTACTCAATTCCTTAAGGTCTTCTCTGAATGGTCAAAACTGCCCCTCGACACGGTCATCCCAAGGGCCGCCAAATAAGCCCGGAAGCGCTGGACCGGGTGCGCCAATTGCTCGGCGACGGCCCCCGCGATCATGACCTTCTGATTGAATACCTGCACCTGATCCAGGACAGCGAAGGCCATATCCCGGCTTCCCTTTTGGCGGCCCTGGCCGATGAGATGAAACTGTCGCAGGCCGAGGTTTACGAGGTCGCGACCTTCTACGCCCACTTCGATGTGACCGGCGCGGGCGCGAAGCCGCCACCGCCCCTGACGGTGCGGGCCTGTGGCGGCATCGCCTGTGAAATGGCCGGGGCCAAACAATTGATCGAGGCCTTGAGCCAGGCCCTTGGCGACAAGGTGCGGGTGATCGAGGCACCGTGCATGGGGGCCTGTGAAAAAGCCCCCGCCGCCGCCCTCGCCTTCAACCGGATTGACAGCGCAACGCCCGAATTAATCGCCGATGCGGTCCGCGAAGGCCGCACAGCCCCGAACGACACGGACCAGGCCATATTTCTGGACAATTATATCAGCCACGGCGGCTACACGCTGTTGCAGAGTTTCCGCGCCGGCGAACGCAGCCCTGAAAGCGTGATGGATGAGATCGACCGTTCCGGCCTGCGCGGCCTCGGCGGTGCCGGATTCCCGGTCGCCAACAAATGGCGTTTCCTGGGCGATGCGCCGAAGCCCCGGATTCTGGCCGTCAACGCCGATGAGGGCGAGCCCGGCACCTTCAAAGATCGCCATTGCCTGGAGACCGACCCGCACCGGGTGCTGGAAGGCGCGTTGATCGCCGCCTGGGCGGTCGGGGCCGATGACATCTACTTCTACCTGCGCGACGAGTATCCGCATATTAGGCAATTGCTGACCCATGAACTTTCGAAATTGAATGGCGCCGGGCTGCTCGGGGACGTCACCGTTCATCTCAGGCGCGGCGCCGGGGCCTACATCTGCGGCGAGGAAACGGCGTTACTGGAAAGCCTTGAAGGCAAGCGCGGCCTGCCCCGCAACCGGCCGCCGTATCCGGCCGGAGCCGGACTGTTCGGGCGCCCGACGCTGATCAACAATGTAGAGACATTGTTTTGGCTGCCAGAGATTTTGCAAAAAGGCGCCGACTGGTACCAGGGCGCGGGCCGGCCCCACTTCTATTCCCTGTCGGGGCGGGTGCGCGATCCCGGCGTCAAGCTGGCCCGAAGCGGCATCACCGTCAATGAACTGATCGAAAGCCATGGCGGTGGCATGGCCGATGGACACACGTTCAAGGCTTACTTGCCGGGCGGCGCTTCGGGCGGCGTGCTGCCGGCGGCAAAAGGCGACCTGCCGCTTGATTTCGGAACCCTGAATGAATACGGCTGTTTCATCGGCTCGTCGGCGGTCGTCGTGTTGTCCGACAAGGACGACATCGGCGCCGTGGTCCGCAATCTGCTGCGTTTCTTCGAAGATGAAAGCTGTGGCCAATGCACCCCGTGTCGGGCCGGTTGCGAAAAATTGTTACAATTGCTGGATGCCCCGGTCCGTGATGAAGCCCTCATTCGCGAACTTGCCGATACCATGGCCGATGCCTCCATCTGCGGGCTTGGGCAGGCGGCGGCCAATCCGCTACTCTGCGCCATGAATTTTCTGGACGAGGATCTGAAATGACAGAATCCATCCCATTCACCCTTAACGGCAAAACCGTCGAGGCGCGCCCGGGCGAAAGTATCTGGCAGTCCGCCCAACGTCTTGGGATTCACATTCCGCATATGTGTTCCGAAATGAACCGGCATTACCGGGCAGATGGCAACTGCCGCCTGTGCATGGTCGAGGTCGAAGGCGAGCGCACGCTTGCCGCCAGTTGCAAGCGCCAGCCCACCCCCGGCATGGTCGTTCGCGTGGATTCCGAACGGGCGACAAAATCCCGTGCAATGGTCATGGAACTGCTTGTCGCCGACCAACCGGATCGCGCAGAGGTGCGCGACTCATCGCACCGGTTCTGGCGCATGGCGGACCATCTGGGCGTCACCACAAGCCGTTTTCCGGCCCGCCACCAGCCCGCCGCCGATAACAGCCACCCGGCCATATCCGTCAATCTGGATGCCTGTATACACTGCACCAACTGTGTGCGCGCCTGCCGCGAGGTTCAGGTCAACGACGTTATCGGCATGGCCGGGCGCGGTGCCCAATCAAAAATCGTTTTCGATTTCGATGACGCCATGGCCTTGAGCACCTGCGTCGCCTGCGGCGAATGCGTGCAAGCCTGTCCGACCGGCGCGTTAATGGCAAAGACAGAAACGGTAAAAATCGACAAGACCGTAGACTCCTTATGCCCCTATTGCGGGGTCGGTTGTCAGGTCACCTATCATGTGGCCGATGGGCGCATCGTCCGGGTCGAAGGCCGGGACGGACCGGCCAACCACAACCGCCTGTGCGTCAAGGGGCGGTTCGGTACCGATTATGTGCACCACCCGCACCGATTGACCGTACCGTTGATCCGCCGCGATGATGCCCCCAAAGAGGCCGGGCAGACGTTCGATCCCGGCAACCCCCTGAAGCTGTTCCGCGAGGCCACATGGGAAGAAGCCCTGGACCTTGCCGCATCGGGCCTGAAGGACATTCGCAAAAACAACGGCGACAAGGCGCTGGCCGGGTTCGGCTCGGCCAAAGGCTCCAACGAGGAAGCCTTTCTGGTGCAGAAACTGGTGCGTACCGGGTTCGGTTCCAACAACGTCGATCACTGCACCCGGTTGTGTCATGCCTCGTCCGTCGCAGCTTTGATGGAAGGCATTGGTTCGGGCGCGGTATCAGCGCCATTCACCGACGCCCTTGAATCCGACGTCATCATCGTGATCGGTTCGCGCCCGGCCCAGAACCATCCGGTCGCGGCGACCTTTATCAAGAACGCCAAACAAAACGGCGCGACCCTTATTGTGATGGACCCGCGCGGTCAGGAACTGACCCGCCACGCCGATCACATGTTACAATTCAAGGCCGGCATGGATGTGGCGCTGCTCAACGCCATGCTCAACGTGATCATCACCGAAGGGCTGACCGATGACGCCTATATCGCCGCCCACACGGAAGGCTTCGATGAATTAAAGGCCCACATCAAGCCGTTCACCCCGGAAAAGATGGCCGACCAATGTGGTATCGACGCCGACCTTATCCGCACCGTGGCGCGCACCTACGCCAGCGCCGAGCGGGCCATTATCTTTTGGGGCATGGGCATTTCCCAGCATGTGCACGGAACCGACAACGCCCGCTGCCTGATCGCGCTGGCGCTGGTGACCGGACAGGTCGGCCGCCCCGGCACCGGCCTGCACCCGCTTCGCGGCCAGAACAATGTGCAGGGCGCGTCCGACGTCGGCCTGATCCCCATGGTCTATCCTGACTACAAATCGGTCACCGATGAAAAGACCCGCAAAATTTATGAAAAATTATGGGGAACCCCTCTGGATGCGGAACCGGGGCTGACCGTGGTCGAGATCATGGATGCTATCGAAGGCGGCGACATCAGCGGCCTTTACGTCATGGGCGAAAACCCGGCCATGTCGGACCCGGATGTGAGCCATGTGCGCGCCGCGCTGGCCAAGCTCGACCATCTGGTGGTGCAGGACATTTTCCTGACCGAAACCGCCCACTTCGCCGACGTGGTTCTTCCTGCTTCGGCGATGCCTGAGAAAAATGGCACCTTCACCAACTCCAACCGACAAGTGCAGCTTGGCCGCGCCGTCATCGAGCCGCCCGGCGAAGCGCGGCAGGATTGGTGGATTATCCAGGAAATAGCCAACCGCATGGGCCTCGGCTGGACTTATAAGGGTCCAGAGGATGTTTACGGGGAAATGCAGCAAGTCATGGACTCCATCAAGGGCATCAGCTGGCAACGCCTGGAACGGGAGGACTGTGTCACCTACCCGTGTGCATCGGAAAGCGAACCGGGCGAGGCGGTGCTGTTCGCAGGTGGCTTCCCGACCCCCAGCGGGCGCGGCAAGCTGGTTCCGGCGGCGGTGGAGCCGCCCGACGAACTGCCCGATGATGCTTATCCCATCATCCTGACCACGGGGCGCATGTTAGAGCACTGGCACACCGGCGCCATGACCCGCCATGCCGGCATATTGTCGGCGATCGAGCCGGTCGCCGTCGCCAGCCTGCACCCCCGGCAGCTGAAAAGCCTGGATATGGAAGCCGGAGACACTGTCCGCGTCAGCAGCCGCCGGGGCACGGTCGAATTGATGGCGCGGGCCGACCGGGACGTGCCGGAAGGCATGGTCTTTATCCCGTTCTGTTTCGTCGAGGCGGCGGCCAACCTTTTGACCAACCCGAAGCTCGACGCCTACGGCAAAATCCCGGAATTCAAGTTCGCCGCAGTACGCCTGGAAAAGATCTAGGCTCTTGATTTATGTCAATTACAGGAAGCCGGCCGGGCCATAGTATCCTTGCCAATGGTCCCCGCCCATGCCGGACCAGCTTTCGGAAGGGTGGGAATACCGATGGGATCGTGACTCAGCCCGCGATTCCACATGAAAATGCCGCTGTCGCCATAAACGGACATATCTTTCTTCCCCCCCCATTGTCCGTTTCCCCATAGGCGGCAGCGGTTTTTCTTTTTTAATCATCCTCTATGGGCACATCGTGGACGATGCGCTCGGCACCGGCGAGGGCGATAAAACGCCGCCCCCGGGCGCGACCGATCAGGGTCAGGCCGACTTGGCGGGCCAGATCCACACCCCAGGCGGTAAACCCGGATCTGGAGACAAGAATGGGAATGCCCATCTGCACGGTCTTGATGACCATTTCGCTGGTCAGCCGGCCCGTGGTGTAGAAGATTTTATCTTCGCCGGTCATGTTTTCACGGAACATGTATCCGGCAATCTTGTCGACGGCGTTATGGCGGCCGACATCTTCCATATAAAGTAACGGCTTGCCGCCAAGCGCCAGGGCACAGCCATGGATAGCGCCGGCTTCCAGATAAAGACTGGGCTGGGTGTTAATGCGCTTGATCAGGGCATACAGCCACGAAGTCCTGATTTCAACGTCCGTCGGCAGCGTCTTTTTTTCAAAACTTTCCATGACGTCACCGAACACCGTGCCTTGTGCGCAGCCGGACGTCAGGGTTTTTTTCTTCAGCTTTTCCTCGTAATCGGTTTTGCGTTTGGTGCGCACGACGATGGTGTCGATGTCGGCATCAAAATCGATAGCGGTGATTTTATCGTCATGAAGCAGCATGTTCTGGTTAAGCAAATAACCGAGGGCCAGGTATTCCGGATAATCACCGATGGTCATCATGGTGACAATTTCCTGGCCGTTGAGAAAAAGCGTCAGCGGTCGTTCCACGGTGACCGATGTAATGAGCGCCTGGCCCGATTGATCGACGCCTTCAACCTTGCGGGTCAGGCGCGGATCGCCCGGGTCGGGTTTGATCAGGAAACTGTCGTCGTCATCTGTCCTCATGGCTCTGAAGATATGAGGGCAACGCCTCAGGGTGCAAGCACCCTTCCGAATGATGAAAAGATCTTCCATCAATTTTGCATATTTATGTTTTATATTGCATATATTACGTATCAAGCAATATTATGCAATGAAAACAGACGGTTCGAGGATCATATTCGGCCCCATGAACGATTTTTCATCCGCTTTCACCGCCGCCCTGTCGCTGCTCGCCAGTGGTGATGCGGACCTGGCCGAGATCATTGCCCTGTCCCTGCAGGTCAGCCTCGGCGCTGTTTTTATCGCCACCTGCATCGGCATGCCGCTGGGGGCGGCGACGGCGCTTTACAAATTTCCCGGACGCCGGACCGTGGTCGTCATCCTGAATGCGCTGATGGGGTTGCCGCCGGTGGTTGTCGGGCTGATCGTTTACCTGCTGCTGTCGCGCATGGGTCCGTTCGGGGTGCTTGGCCTGCTGTTCACGCCGACCGCCATGGTTTTCGCCCAGGTTATTTTGATCGTGCCGATCATCGCCGCCCTGAGCCGGCAGATCGTCGAGGATCTGTGGCGGGAATATGACGAGCAGCTGCGCTCCCTCGGCGCCGGTCCGCTGCGGTGTATGGCGACGCTGCTGTGGGACGGGCGCTTTTCGTTATTGACGGCGGTGCTGGCCGGTTTCGGCCGAGCCTCGGCGGAAGTCGGCGCGGTGATGATCGTCGGCGGCAATATCGATCATGTCACCCGGGTAATGACCACATCCATCGCCCTTGAAGTCAGCAAGGGCAACCTGGCCATGGCCCTGGGCCTTGGCATGGTTCTGATTGTGTTGTCCCTGGCCATTAACGGAAGCGCCTTTTTGCTGAAAGAATCGGGATTGAGGAAACACGCATGAGCGAAGCGCTGCAAAACGAAATTCTGCCGCTGGAGATTGAAGAGCTGACCTTCGAAGCCGGCGGCAAGCGGTTGATCAAAGAGGTCACCCATAAATTCAGGGCCGGACCGAGGACGGTCATCTTAGGGCCCAACGGTGCCGGCAAGAGCCTGCTGCTCAGGCTTTGTCACGGTCTTCTGAAACCGGCATCGGGGAAAATTCGCTGGTGTGGCGCGGCGGCAGATGATCCGGCCCGCCATCAGGCAATGGTATTCCAGCGCCCGGTCATGCTTCGGCGCACCGTCGCCGCCAATATCGATTACGCATTATCTTTGCGAGGCATGGACCGTGACGCACGGAAGGTCCGTGTCGAAAAAATGCTGGAGAGCACCGGCCTTTCCCGACTGGCCAATTCACCGGCCCGGGTGCTGTCCTTTGGTGAGCAACAGAAACTGGCCCTGGCCCGGGCCTGGGCCGTCAAGCCAAGGGTGTTGTTCCTGGACGAGCCGACGGCCAGCCTCGACCCGGCGGCGACCCATGCCATCGAGGACGTTATCGACGCCATCCACAAGGCCGGCACCCGCATCATCATGACCACCCATGACCTGGGACAGGCCCGGCGCATCGCCGATGAGGTGCTGTTCATGCATCGGGGGCGGTTGCTTGAAAGCAGCCCTGCCGACGCCTTTTTCGAGCGTCCGGAAGACGAACAGGCACGGGCCTTTATCCACGGCGAACTTCTGTGGTGGGACCAACCGGAAACAAGACTTCAATAAACAGGAAAATTCTAAAATGAAAATAATCGACGCCACCACTCTTGCCGCTTTGGTCCTCGCGGTATTGTTTTCAACCGGACCGTCGAAAGCCGACGAAGAAAAATTTATCACCTTGGCATCGACGACCTCGACCCGGGATTCAGGCCTGTTCGACTTTATCTTGCCCATGTTCACCCAGCGCACCGGCACCCAAGTGCGCGTGGTCGCCGTCGGCACCGGGCAGGCAATTCGGTTGGCCCGGGGCGGCGATGCCGATGTGCTGCTGGTTCATCACCGAAAATCAGAGGATGCCTTCGTCGCCGATGGCGAGGGCATCAGACGCTATGATGTCATGTATAACGATTTTGTTATCGTCGGTCCGGCCGCCGACCCGGCCGCGATCAAGGGCCTTCATGATGCGGTTAGTGCGATGTCGAAAATCGCCACGGTTAAGGCGACCTTCCTGTCGCGCGGCGATGACAGCGGCACCAATAAGAAAGAATTGAGCTTATGGCAAATGGCTGGAACCAATGTTACCGGTGCATCCGGCACATGGTACCGGGAAACCGGCTCGGGCATGGGGGCGACGCTGAATGCATCGGCAGCAAGTGGCGGCTATACACTGGCCGACAGGGGCACCTGGCTGGCCTTTATGAACAAGGTCGATCTCGTCATAATGGTCGAGGGCGACCCGCGTATCCTCAACCCTTATGGGGTGATCGCCGTTAATCCGGCAAAGCATCCCAACGTCAAAGTGGAACTGGCACAACAGTTCATAGACTGGCTGGTTTCGAAGGAAGGGCAGGACGCCATCGCCGCTTTCAGGATCAACGGCCAACAGCTTTTCATGCCGAACGCGCAATAGAGGCTACTTATAACCGCCGTACTTGCAGCTTGCTCCCTGCAACACTTCATCAAGGCCGGCGGATGTGCGCCCGGTCAGGTTAATCCACAATTCCTGGTCCGCATCGATCATCGACCAGAATTTGGAAACCTTGTGCGGGCAGGCCAGCATCAGGACATTAACCTGTTCGATCTTCTTGCGGGACTTGATGATATTCACATGATCCGGGTTGGGGACCAGCACATCCATGACGATGCGTCCGTTCTCATCAACGGTGACCGAGGTGGATATCCATTCGCCGCCGTTGGGAGGATTGACCTGGGCATCGCCCTTCAGCCACTTGGCGGCTTTTTGCGCTTTTTTGTCATCGCCGCAGGCGGTCAGGATCAACGCCAGCCCAAGCACCACTGCGAGAGCAGCAAAACCGCCCACACGATTTATACCAGAGATATTCATGCCCCTGTCTTTCAATTTCATTGCCGTTAACTTACGCCAAATTTCCAATAAGACCAAGGTCGGCCACATCATATATTCATGTGCACCCGGCCGAGGCCACTGACATCGTAGCCGTCCATTTCCCGGGCCCGTTGGTGAAAGGCGCTTGTGCGGGTGAAGTCTATCAGCTTCTGGAACCCATCCCCGAAATAATCGCCGGGGCGTATCAAAAGGTCATAGCGTTCCTGTCGTATCGCTATGAAGTCAAGTCGATAGTGACCGGCCACCGCGGCCACCGCCATGCCGGCGTCGGCTCGGCCCTCGGCGATGCAAAGGGCCAGTTCGGTTTCATTCAGGGCCGGTCTGGATATGATATTGAACTCACCAATATCAATACCGGTTTCGCCCGCCAGAAAATCAAATAGCACCCGGCTTCCGGCCCCCGGTTGGCGGACGACGATACGTGCCTTTTTTTTGGCCAGGTCGGCGAAATCCGAAATCCCCAACGGGTTGCCAGGGGCCAGCACCAGGCCCTGCTGGCGGCGCGCCCATTCAACCAGCACCAGGCCGCCTGGAACGGCCGTCGCCTGCTGCGCCCTTGCGACCGCGGCGATATTGTAGGCGCCGGTTTTACCGTCGATGACATGCAGGCCCGAGGCCATGGCCTGGCCAGCAAAAAAACGGTTGAGGCCGTCGAGACTGCCGCCCGCCGTCATGGCCAACTGACAATCCGATTGCAGCAACGCCCAGTCGAGCAGCGGGTCGTGGGAACCGGCAATAACCGGCGGCGGATTGATAGGTTGTGTGCCTCTGGAAGTCACATTTCCCGGCATGAATGATGCCTCGGCCAGCCACAGATCAATCATGTGTTTGGGGAACAGCCACTTGCCGGTTACCCGCGTGCACGGAATCTGTTTCCTCTGCACCAGGTCATAGACCTTGCGCTCTTTGATGCGAAGGTATTCGGCGACCTCGCGGGTGTTCATCAGGTCTGGCACGGGCTTCTCCTAGTGTCTATTTATGCATCCTAGCGCATTTTTTCCGGGCCCGGCGACGGCCAAGTGTGTCAAACCCCCTGATTCCCATAGCAAAGTTAGGGACGACATTTGCCGAAACCGCCGTTAAAGTGCCAGCCGATATGGATAAACCCCTGGGAACCCGCAACACGATGATTGACCCCCATGGCCGCCACGTAACCTACTTAAGGGTATCGGTTACCGACCGTTGTGACTTCCGTTGCGTTTACTGCATGTCGGAAGACATGACGTTCCTGCCCAAGAGCGACGTGCTCAGCCTGGAAGAACTGGACCGGGTGTGCAGCGCTTTCGTTGCCAAGGGCGTTCGCAAACTGCGCCTGACCGGCGGCGAGCCACTGGTGCGGCGAAACATCATGCAGTTGGTCCGCGCCCTTGGCCGCCATCTGAAAAGCGGCGATCTTGACGAGTTGACCCTGACCACCAACGGCAGCCTGCTTGAAAAATACGCGGCCGAACTCGTCGATTGCGGGGTCCGGCGCATCAACATTTCCCTTGATAGCCTGAATCCGGAAAAATTCAGCACCATCACCCGCGGCGCTGATTTGAGCGCCATCTTGAAGGGCATCGAGGCCGCTAAACGGGCGGGCCTGAAAATAAAAATAAACACCGTCGCCCTGAAAAATTTCAGCGAGGAAGAATTCAACCCGTTGATTGCCTGGTGCGGCGAACAGGGATTCGACATCACCTTCATCGAAACCATGCCGCTGGGCGACATCGGCGGCGACCGAACCGATCAGTACCTGCCCTTAAGCGACGTGCGCGAGATGCTGAGCAATAAATGGACATTGACCGATAACGATACGAGTACCGGCGGGCCGTCCCGTTATGTGGACGTCGCCGAGACCGGCCAGCGCATCGGGTTCATTACCCCCTTGACCCATAATTTCTGCGCCACCTGCAACCGGGTCCGCCTGACCTGCACGGGCAAGCTTTATATGTGCCTGGGTCAGGACGACAGCGCCGACCTGCGCAGCCCCTTGCGCGCCAGCGAAGGCGACGAACTGCTTTTCACCACCATTGACGAAGCCATCGGCCGCAAGCCGAAAAGCCACGAGTTCACTATCGAGCCGGGCAACGACGCACCGGCCCTCGCCCGCCACATGAACACCACGGGTGGTTGATCGCCCGCCCTCGGACTATACTCCAAAAATGACCCTGAAAATTGCATTCACAGCGGCGCGCCAGACGGAAGCACAGAAAGCGCTAAAAAAACTTAAAGCCCGTTACGCGCACGTTGCGGCGGCCAAGGCCGACGTGGTCGTCGCCCTCGGCGGTGATGGCTTCATGCTGCGCACCCTGCACCAGCACAGGAAGCGTGGCGTGCCCATTTATGGCATGAACCGCGGCACGGTCGGCTTCCTGATGAATAATTATCTTGAAGGCGGTTTGTTAAAACGCATCGAGATCGCCGAAGCGATCAAGGTTCATCCCCTGAAAATGACCACCACCGATACGGATGGGCGCAAGGCGACCGCGCTGGCCATTAACGAGGTATCCTTGCTGCGCCAGACCCGCCTGGCCGCCAACATTCGCATCAGGATCGACGGCGTCGTGCGCATGGGCAAGATGATCTGTGACGGCGTTCTGCTGGCCACCCCGGCCGGTTCCACCGCCTATAACCTGTCGGCCCACGGACCGATTATTCCGCTTGGTGCCGGCGTTCTGGCGCTGACCCCGATCAGCGCCTTCCGGCCCCGCCAATGGAAAGGCGCCTTGTTGCCCCATGACGCGGTGGTGACTTTCGATGTGATTGATCCGCAGGTTCGTAAAGTCAGTGCCGTTGCCGACCACACGGAAATCCGCCGGGTTAAAAAAGTCGTCGTCCGGGAAGATCGCAGCCAGTCCCTGACCATGCTGTTCGATCCGGAACACAATTTCGAGGAACGCATCCTTAACGAACAGTTCAAGGATTAACGGTGATCGGCACCGATGGCTTCAGAAATATGGCTGAAGCCGTCGGCTTTTAATAACGCCACCAGATCCCGGTTGATGCGCTGGACCAGCCCCGGCCCCTGATAGATCAGGCCTGTATAGAGCTGCACCAGCGATGCCCCGGCCCGTATTTTGGCATAGGCGTCATGGCCGCTTGAAATGCCGCCGACGCCGATCATCGGCAGTTTGCCTTCGGTCAGTTGATACATTTCGGACAGCACCCGGGTCGATGGCTCAAACAGGGGCCGGCCGCTCAGGCCGCCGGTTTCGGCCCGGTTGGCACCGCGCAGATTTTCCGGCCGGGTGATGGTTGTGTTGGTGGCGATCAGTCCGTCAATTTTCGTTTCCAACGCCACCCGGGCGATGTCGGCCTTGTCCTCGTCGGTCAGGTCGGGGGCGATTTTCAGCAACAGCGGCGGCGGGTTGTCCGGCGTTGCCTCTTTTCGAATTTCCAGAACAGCCGCCAATAACTTTTCCAACTGATCGGCGCTTTGCAAGGCGCGCAAACCCGGCGTATTGGGCGACGATACGTTGACGACCAGATAATCGGCAAGGGCCGCCATGGCCGCGACGCCTTGGGCGTAATCGGAGATAGCATCTTCGCTGCTTTTGTTCTTACCCAGATTAACACCGACGATGCCGCCCTTGCGGCGTTTCACCAGACGGGCGGCAACGGCTTCCAGGCCATCATTGTTGAAACCCATGCGGTTGATAACTGCGCCATTGGCGGCCAGGCGGAACAATCGGGGCCTGGGATTGCCGGGCTGGGGCAGCGGCGTCACGGAACCGACCTCGACAAAACCGAAGCCCTGCCCGACCAGCCCGTCGACGGCTTCGGCGTTCTTGTCAAACCCGGCGGCCAGGCCGACCGGGTTGGCGAAGTTGAGGCCCCAGAGGGTCTGTTCAAGGGCCGCATCGCCGGGCGCCCGCGTGCCGGGCATCAGGCCGGTGGCGAGCGCGGCGATGGCCATGCGGTGGGCGGTTTCCGGATTGATCAGCCGAACAAACATCCCGGCCATTTGGTAAAGGCCACTCATGGCTCTACCTCAAGCACAAAGGGGGGGATGTCGGGAGGAAACACATGGCGGCCGTTTTCATCCAGCGGCAGTTCCTCGACTAGGGAAGCCAGGGCCACCTGAAAACCGCCGTATACATGGGGGAACAGCTGCCCCCCCCGTGACGGCTCCCATTTGAGTGCATCGCCAAGGGTTTCAGGAGCCACCCCGATCAACAGCAAACCGGCGACACCGGCCCGGTGCCGGGCGGCACTTTCCGCGACTTGTTGGGCGGTCGAGAAATGAATGAAGCCGTCGGCCAGGTCATCATCGGAGCCTTTGTAGAAACCGTCTTCGACGGCCTGATCCCAAGCCTCGACAAGGCACATATGGAAAATAAGCGGATTCGACATGTCGGAACATTACCAGCTTCGCGGCCGAGGGCATAGGCGCTAAGGTACAGGTATGTCCGAGCACGCCGCCATTCTGTTCGCCAACGACGCCTTCTATATCGCCTTTGCAAGCTGCGATTACGAGGCCATGGAAACCCTGTGGTCGGAAAGTGAGACTATCGCCTGCATCCACCCCGGTTGGGACGCCCTTATCGGCCGCGACGAGGTCATGGAAAGCTGGGGGGCTATTATGGAAAACACGGGCGAGATGGACATCCGCTGCTCACACGCAAAAGCCCACGTATTTGGCAGTTTTGGTTATGTTATTTGTTATGAGGGCACCGACGAAATCACCCTTGTCGCAACCAATGTCTTTGTTTTAGAGGGCAGTAAGTGGCGCATGGTGCATCATCAGGCCGGACCGGCCCCCGCCGCCTTCGACGAGGATGACGAAGAAGAGCCCCCCGAAACCATGCAGTAAAAGCTAAATGGGCCATGGTTCTGTTGCCAAAAATGGTGTATAATAAGTCGTTCTGGAGGCAGGAGTTTGAGATGTTTAACCCGGTCGCATTTTCATTCAAAATTCATCAGGCAGCCCTTGATAGCGCGGCATCGGCGACAAGAATGATGACCGTAAACTATTTGAATCTTCTCGAGCAGCAACGCTGCCTTCTGCAGCACACTTTCTCCTGCCACAGGGCCGAAGATGGGGCCAAGCCGAAGCGTGGGAAAAAAAGCAAATGCGTGAAAGGGTCTCCGTGCCACGGACCGGATTTGCAGAACCATTACGGCAAGCGCGCCCACGACGTTGACATCGAACACGTCTGAACCCGTTAAAACCTGTTCACCCTGAACGGCGCCACATCCAGCGCCGGTGTTCGCATGGCCACAAGATCGGCGATCGTGCGGCCGGTGATAACGCTTCCCATCAACCCGGCATGAGAATGTCCGAAGGCAAAAAATGTCGTCGGGAAGTTGGGTGACTGAGCGATCACCGGCAGGCCGTCGGGCAATGTGGGGCGGTGGCCCATCCATTCGCTGTAGCCGTCCGTATTGACGCCTGGCAGCATCCGGCGGACGTGTTTGAGAAGCACCCGGGCCCGGTCATATTTTGTCGGCGCATCAAGGGCCGCAAATTCGGCTGTACCGGCGATGCGTAAGCCCATTTCCATGGGCGTCAGAACATATTTTCCCTCGCCGTGCATGACCGGCGTGCGCACCGTCACCCCCGGTTCCGGAAGGGTGATGTGGTAACCCCGTTCGCCGACAAGCGGCACCGGGCTGCCCAGGCGTTTGGCGAAGCTGCCCGAAAAAGCGCCGGCGGCGATGACCACAATATCCAGATCATGGCTGCCGGTGTCCGTGTTCAGGCACCGGGGGCCGTCGGTACCGACGTCCATATCCTGAATATTTGCCCGAAGGATGGTACCGCCGTTGTTGCAAAAATGATCGGCAAGCGCCTCGACGATGGCGAGCGGGCTGGTGACCTGTCCGTCATCGGGCAAAAAAACCCCGGCGACGTATGACGGGGCCAGCCCCGGTTCCATCTCGTGCAGGGCGTTCCCATCCAGCATCTCCAGTCGCACGCCGCGGCGTTTGCTCAAGTCCCAGTCGGCTGCGTGGGCAGCCAGGGATTTCTGGCTTTCATAAGCGTAAAGACATCCAGATGGTTTGATCAGGTCGGCGGCACCGATCGAGGCAAACAGGTCCTGAAAATCGGTGAGGCAATTTATGTGCAGATCGCGCAAGATTTTTGAAGAGGCTTCTGCCCGGCTTGCCGTTCCGGCCCTCAGGAAACGCAGAAACCACGGAATCAAGGATGGAAAGTCACGCCAGCGAATCGACAGCGGCCCCAGGGGGTCAAGCAGCCAGCCCGGAACATGCCATGCCGTGCCCGGCGACGACATGGGCACACAGTAGCTGGGGGCGAGTATCCCGGCGTTGCCGAAGGAACAGCCCTGGCCCGGGGCATCGCGATCAATAACGGTCACGTCATGGCCGTCGCGCTGCAAGTGAACGGCCGTCGCCATGCCGATAACGCCGGCGCCGATAACCGTGACTTTGCGGTTGGAAGGATTCATGGCCTTTTTTCCCAATCTTATTCGTTAGGCCCCATGTCGGTTTTGTCTGAACCGAACGATCAAATCAATCCTTTTCGTCAAGGTAGCGATACCACATCAACAGCGCCCGCTGCCCCAACCGCCGGAAAGCGGCAAGCGGATAGCGGGGCATCGGGCTGAGGAACGGCAGACGCGGATGGGCGGTTGAATTGCCGGTCAGCGAGGCCGCCAACAGGCGACCGGCATGCAGGGAAAAAGCCACACCTTTGCCCGTATAGCCCCCGGCGTAATGAACGGAAACATCGTCTTTGGCATGATGGATGTGAGGCATGTAGTCATATGAAACATTGACCCAGCCGTCCCAGAAATAATCCGCCGTGATTTGGCCGAGGGCCGGAAATTTGGTTCTGACAACATTCAGCAACGCCTGCCGGTGCGCCGCCAGTCCCGAGGGTGTCGCCGTGATGGGTCCGCGCCCGCCCATCATCACCCGGTTGTCCGGCAGACGCCGGAAATAGGTGCTGGTATGGCGCGTATCGAGCATGGCGTCGGTGCTGACAAAGCGGCTCTCGGCCAGTTCTGTCGCCGACATGGGACGGGTAACGATGATATTCGACAGCACCGGAAGGTGGCACCCTCTCAGGGTCTTGTGCAGACCATCGAATGTATAGCCGTTGCCGGCCATGACCACCCGTTTTGCCCTGACCCGGCCACCCGGGGTCATCAGGACGTGGTGGCGGCTGTCCTTTGACCAGTTGATTACCGGACTGGCGCCGTGGACGACGGCCCCGGCCGCCCGCGCCAGAATCAAAACGCCGTTCAGTAACTTTAAGGGATGCAGGGTGAAATTGCCGAGTGTGCGCAAGGCGGCGTAGGCCTCGGCACCCTGGAAATGAGTGTCGGCAATGGCCTGTGCGTCGAGCAACTCGGAATGGCCGCCAAAAACCTCGGCCAGTACTTTTTGTTCGGCCTCAAGTTTCGTGATGCGGCTGGGTCGATGCGCCATCTTCAGCAGGCCTTCTGGCTGGCAGTCGCAATCGATACCGCCGACATCAATCAGTTCGTGAACCGTCGCCAGCGCCGCCTTGCCCTCCGCGTAAAGGGCAAGGGCGGTTTTCATACCCCATTTTTCGACCCAGGTGTCGTAGCCGTGACGGCCGATGGTTGACATGACGAAGCTGCCATTGCGCCCGCTACAGCCCCAGCCGGGACGGTTGGCCTCGAGCACGACGGCGCGGATTCCATATTCCCGGGCCAGGAAGTAAGCCGTGCTGAGGCCCGTATAGCCGCCACCGATTATGGCGACATCGGTTTCCATATCTTCTTTCAGTGGCCCGTCATCGCCGGCCAAGGGCCCGGCAGTGGCCGCCCAGTAGGTGTCCGGATGATCTTCACCCAGGCCGGGATAGGGCGCTTTCAGGGGGTCTTTCAGCATGCTGTCATTTTCGCCTGTTATCTTACTCTGTCGGTCATCGACATTTACATATGAACTGCGGTTTTACCCATATGTTGGAACTTACGCCATGCCTCGTTTTATCTTTCCCGCTTCCGCCGTGCTAGTGGCCTTCCTGATTGGGCCACCGGCCCATGCCCAGTTTAACCCGCTATCCATTATCAAGGGAGCCATCGAGGCGGCGGCCGAAGACCGCAAGGCCGATGACATCAAGAAAAAAGCCTTCTTGCTGGCTCGCAAGGTCAAGGGCGTTAAAAACCTAACCAACCGCGTCAAGGTCGCCGCCAAATGAAAACCGGCCCCTTTAGGGGCCGGCATCATTTGACAGGGAGGGGAAGGAACCGGGAAAGGCTCAGGGGGACGAGCGCGGGGGATATCCCGATCCCTTCATTTGTCCTCATCATAGCGCCGATCCCTGCCCGTGGCCCGTAACGGCTGTTCAAATAATTGTGATTTGCGGATTTAATCCCCGGAAACCCGCATACGGCCCTGATAGCGGGCCATGAAATAGCGTTTTTCGCGGGTCCAGTAACAGCGTGAACCGCTTGGGGCGATCTCGAAATAGCCTTGCCTTTCCTGCATCCGGTAGGCCTGGGTGCAGCCCCAGTAGCTGACGGTGAAACCGTCACCGGCCGGTTTGATGCGACCGATCCTGGAACTGCTAACGGTGATGGCATCCGTGGTACGGGGGAAACAATTGCCGGCGCGCGCCCCCCGGCATTCGGCTTCGTGGCTATCCATGACCTTGACGTGATCGATGGCACCGTCAGTGACCCGGAAACCGTCATCGTCAAGCATGACGCAGCCATCCTCGGGAGGGATCTGGCTGTGCGCGTATTCGCAGCTGAACCACAGGCCGTTCAGTGAGGGCGGGTTTTCCCCCGCAGATGGACTGGCGGCGAAAAACAACGCGGCCACAACCGTTAACAAAATCCGGTGTGTTGTCATGCCCCATATTGCCCTATGGTGCGCCGCTTCCACAATGAGTAAGACGCCATGAATTGGTTTAAGGAAATATATATTGCGCCGTTTCGGGCGCTTGCCGTGCTGATTGATATTTTCACGGCGAACCGGGATCGCCTTGACCGTCTCATGGCGCGCCCCGCCATCCGCATCATTTTCAGGGGTGCCGTTATCGTCACCACACTGGCATGGCTGGTTATCTGGTTAACCGCCGACCCCGACCACGAAGACCGACTGGGAAAGGCGCTTAAGGAAATGTTGCCGGGAAACGTTACCTCGGAAGGAAACTAGGCGGTTTCGGTGGCAAAGCCGGCCAATTTCCACCCTATGATCCCGCCGGCCAGGTGATAGACTTCGCTGGCGGCCTGGGTGGCATCCCTGAGCTGCGAGCCAAACATGGCGGTGCGCTTACCGCCGGCGCAGTGATAGATGACGATCTTGTCGTCATGGTCCGGCAGGCCCTGGGGATTGAACGCCGACAATGGCTGGTGATGGGTCTCGGCAATGCGTTCGCCGGCGCGCTCGGCCAGTTCGCGAACATCGACCAGAATGGCCTTGCCTTCCGATATCCACTGGCTGACGGTACCGGGATCGATTTCCTTGATGCTCATGGTCGGGCTCCTGAAGGCTGTTCCCGGTGGCCGGGGTTGATATTCCATAAATTAGCATTACCTAATGTGTATTCAAGGCCAAAATTAAAATTTTTTGAGGAATTTAGCCATGACCCCCATCGTTGAGGGCTTTTTCGACCCGGCAACCAACACCGTCACCTATGTGGTATCAGACCCAGATAGCCGCCGTTGCGCCATTATCGACCCGGTTCTTGATTTTGATCCGAAATCAGGCCGCACCTCAAGCACATCGGCGGACCGGGTGATCGCCCACATAAAAGACCAAGGCCTAAGCGTGGACTGGCTTTTGGAAACCCATATCCATGCCGACCATCTGAGCGCCGGCCCCTATCTGAAAGAGCATCTGGGCGGACAGATCGGTATCGGCGCAGCGGTGCCGGTGGTTCAGCAGACATTCAAGAAACTGTTTAACTTAGGGGACGATTTTACCGCCGACGGGTCCCAGTTCGATATCCTTTTCGGTGATGGCGAAACATTGCCCTTGGGCGCCCTGGAAGGTCGGGTCATGAACACCCCCGGCCATACACCGGCCTGTGTGACCTATGTGTTCGGTGATGCCGCTTTCGTCGGCGATACACTGTTCATGCCCGATTACGGGACCGCACGCTGCGATTTTCCGGGCGGCGATGCGCGTATCCTGTATGCCTCGGTGCGCCGCATTCTGGGCCTGCCCGTCGAAACCCGCATTTTTACCTGTCATGATTACGGCACCGACGATCGCGATTTCGCCTGGCTCTCAAGCGTCGCCCAACAGCGTTCCGATAACATCCACATCGGCGATGGCATCGGGGTTGATGACTTCGTAAAAATGCGCGAGGGCCGGGACGCCGAACTTGAGATGCCGGTTTTGATTCTGCCGTCGGTGCAGGTCAACATGCGGGCCGGTAAATTGCCCACAGCGGAAGACAACGGCATCAGTTACTTGAAAATTCCTGTCAACGGAATCTGACGGATACAAATTGCCGAAAACCGGATATCGTCGCCCCTATGATGACCGATGGCTGCTGCAGACATATCGCCATAATTCCCGGCCGCGCCGGCAGCAAAGGGCTGCCGGGCAAGAACCGCTATCTGTTTGACCTGACGGCAGATTTCATTCAGGAGAGCCATCTGTTCGACCGTGTGATCGTTACCAGCGACGATCAGGTGCTGCTTGAAATGGCGCAAAGACAAGGATTTGAAATACGCGCCCGGCCGCCCGAACTGTGTACCGACGAAGCATCCATGAAACAGGTGTTTGAAGACCTTGTCGCCAACATGCCTATAAAACCGGATGATTACCTGTGGTTTCTCGCCCTGACGCTGGTTTTTAAAGATGCCGATGATTTCCGGCATGCCAAGGACATCATCGAAAAAGAACGTCCGTCGAGCCTGTGCAGCTTCATCCCGGCCGGAAGCCATCCCTACTACTGCTGGCGGGTTGATGAGAAAACCGGACACATGGAACGCTTTATCGACCATGACCTGTACCGGCGCCAGGATCTTCCCGATGCCTGGGAGGAATATCCTTATCTGTACTGTATTCGCGCCGATTCTCTGGATCAGGCAAATTCGAATTTAATTCGCGGCGACGTCTACCCTATTTTTTTGGACCAGGGGCAAGCCGAACGGATGGTCGACGTTGACGAGCCCAAGGATTTCATCACGTGGGAGAGAACCCATCCCCATCATTTTCATGAATGGCGAGAACGCCTGGCCGATGATGTGGATCTTCCGGGATTGAGCAAAAAGAAAAGCTAGACGAGGCCGGAAATGGCCATGACGACTTCCATCATGTCTTCCGAGCTGCGTTGAAATTTCAGGCCGACCAATGATTTTTCCACCCGAACAACATCGGCCGAAAAACTTCCGAAGCGGTCGAGCTCCAGAGTGACAACCGTCCCTATTTCAAGGGCGCCCTTGACCCTGACCTTGGCCCCACTTGCGGACAGGTCCTGTATCTCACATTTCCTGGATTCTTCGCCTACCGTCAGGGTACAACTGAACTCAACACTGCTACGTTCGTGTTTGCGGTTTTCATGCATAGAACGGGATGCCCTTTTCCGTATTTCAGACACCCTAACGGATATAGCCCGATCCCGCCATAACCTTGCTAAACCTGTACGTATTTGAAACTATGGGTCATGGATTCTAGGCGCATCGGTATCACTTGGCAGCTTTCGGACAATCACGGGTGGGGTGTGTTTGGCCTTAACTTCGCATATAACCTGATTGTCAACGGCCCGGCCGCGCCCATGATCTTCGCCGATCAGAACCTGACCGCCGTGCCCAATGAAACTATTGCCGCCCTGACCCCCTTTTTCAATGAGCGGGTCGAACTACTGGCCCGTATTGAGGCAAATGGTGGCCATGCCCTTTTCGATGAGGCTGTTTTAATTCATGCCCTGTCCGATGACTTCCGCCATTCGGAAATCAGCGACAAGGCGCGCGGCCACCACAATGTTGGCTTTGTCTTTTTTGAAAATGGTGAAATCAACGCCGACTCTGTGGAACGGGCAAAGCAATGGGACCGCGTGCTTGTAGGGTCGAGCTGGAATCTGGAAAGATGCCAGGCATCCGGCATTGACGGCGCGGTCTTTGTTTCGCAAGGCATAGACCCCGACCATTTCAAGCCGGTCCCCAGAACCGACGCCCCGAAGGAACGCTTTGTCATATATTCCGGCGGCAAACTGGAAGTGCGGAAAGGCCAGGATCAGGTGCTTGCCGCCTTTAAACGCTTTGTACAGATTCATCCGGACAGTCTGCTCATTACCTCGTGGCAGAACCACTGGCCACAGACGATTCAAAGCTTGGTAGAAAGCCCCCATGTGAATTCCCTGCCGGGCCTGGACGAGAAAGGCAACCTGAGGATCGTCGACTGGGCCCTGGCCCACGGAATCCCTCCCAATACGGTGGTCGATACCGGCTGGGTGCCCAATACCTGGCTACCGAAACTACTCTCCCAGGCCGACGTCGCCTTATTCCCCAACCGCGGCGAAGGCGGCACCAACCTTGCCGCCATGGAGGCCATGGCCTGCGGCGTGCCGTGTATTGTGTCGGCCAATACCGGCCATCTGGACCTGATCGGGGAAGATAATTGCTATGTGCTGGAAGACCAGAGTCCGGGAAATTTCAGCGCCGACCCAGGCAGACACTGGCGCGATTCATCCATTGATGAAATTGTCGACAAACTTGAAATGGCCTATGCAGACGCCGCGGACCGCACCCGGCGTGGCGACAATGGCGCCACCTTTATGAAAAACATTTCCTGGGAAACCCAGGTGGCCAAGATTGCCGATTCCATCAGCGATTTTCTGTAGATTTTTGAACCTGACAATCATGAAAATTCCGAAACCTGCATTCTATAAATATTTTGAAGATGGCATGCCGTGGTATCTGGTCCGCCATTACTGGTGGGCGTATCTGTGGCCGGTCGCGGTCTGGTTTTTCGACCACCAGCCGATCATAAATGCCATCCTGTTCGGCCAGTACCGGAAATTGATGGACGCGACCATGGCAAGGTTGGCCCATCGGCCCAAGGGGCGGGTTTTGCAGCTAACCTGTGTGTATGGAGAACTGACGCCTAAACTGGCGGCGGCCCTGCACCCCGAGCCCCTGCACATCACCGATGTGGCGCAAATCCAGCTTGATGTTGCCCGGCGCAAGCTGGGCCACAGTGACCAGCTGATGGCGACCCGCATGAATGCCGAGCATTTGGGCTACGAAGATGACAGCTTTTCAACCATTGTGCTGTTTTTCCTGCTCCACGAAATGCCCGAAGAGGCGCGCCGCAATACCCTTGCCGAATGCATGCGGACCCTTGTGCCCGGGGGCGTGCTGCTGATGACCGAGTATGCCCCCCGGCCACAAAGGCACCTGCTGTACCGTTTCCCGCCGAGCCGCTGGCTGCTGGTCCGGCTGGAGCCCTTCCTCGGTACTTTCTGGCTGGAAGATATGGAACCCCTGCTTAATGAATGCGGCAGCGCCCATGGCAAGCATGTCGCCGCCATCCGGGAAGAAACATTTTTTTCTGATTTCTATCGTGTTACTGAATTCAGCATCGCGGGCAAGTCATGATCCGCTATGTGTTTTGGTTGAATGTATATGAATAAGGAAAAATCCATCCGCTTCGGCATTGTTCAGGGCCGCCTGACCCAATCGCCGCCCGGCTGCCTGCAATGGTTTCCGCAAGAAAAATGGCGCGATGAATTCGCCCTGGCGGCCGGTGTGGGCATCGATTACATCGAGCTGATTGCCGAAGAACAGCACAACCCCGATAACCCGATCTGGTCCGAAGCGGGCACCGATGAAATTATATCCCTGACATCGGAAAACGGACTGACCCTGCATAGCCTTTGCAACGACTACGTCATCAAGCACGGGCTTCTGGGGAACGACGATGTTATGGGCCAAAACCTGGAATTGATCGGGCGGGCCGGCAAGCTGGGCATGGATAAATTTATCCTGCCGCTGTTCGGCCAAAGCGAGCTGACGGCCGCAAACGCCGATGACTACATGGCACCGGTCCGCCAAATCGCCGGCGCGGCCCTGGGCCAAGGCATGACCACCTGCCTGGAAACCAACCTGCCCGGCAGCGACCTTGCGGCGTTTCTGGATGGCACCGGGCTGGCATCCGTCAAGGCCGTTTACGACACCGGGAACCGGGCCCCTTTCACCCCCGACCTTGGCGCCGACATCCGCCTGCTCAGACCCCATATCGCCCATGTTCACATCAAGGACAAGAACGCCGACAATGAAAATGTCTTGCTGGGAAGCGGCCTCGTCGATTTTGCCGACGTGTTCCAGGCACTTTCGGATATCACCTATGGCGGCCCGTTCACCTTTGAAACACGGCGCGGCACAGACCCCCTGCACACGGCGGCCGAAAATATAAAGCTGGTCCGTCGCTTTTATTAAACAAGGTCGACGCTAATTATTCATTGCCCAGATAGTTCTGGAAAAGGCTTTCGAGCAGCTTCCAGTCCTCGGGCGCGTCCAGTTCGAAGGACTGCCAGAACGCCATCATAAAGATACCGATCTTGCCGCCCAGGCGGTTGCCGCTTTCCAGCAAAATGTGCGGACGGAACATGTAAATGGAGCCGTTCTCCACAAATTCAGGCTGGCGGTCCTGACGCATGCCGCGGTTGCGCCAGTCGTAATTGATACTTTCAAGGGCGCCTTCGCCGCCACCGCGCCAGATCAGGAAATCTTCAAGCCGCGAGCCGGAAAAACAGGAGTCCCATTTTTCTGCCCGAAATTGGCCGATGCATCTGGAAAGATCATGTTGTTTTCGAATTGGCGATGTGGCCTGCAACATCAAGGCGATTTCCGGATCGCCGCCGATAACCCCAAGGGCGTGGGCCATGGCCGATTCCGAGGTCGCCGAATCGCCCGCGATGTCATCCGGGCGAACCATGGGAATGGCGCCGTATTGCTGGCCAATATCCCGAATTTCTGCGGAATCCGAGGTCACGTAAACGGCATCTATTTCCGGCGTCTCCAGGGCCTGCTGGATGGTCCAGGCGATCAACGGCCGGCCGCAGAAATCGCGGATGTTCTTATCCCGAATTCCCTTCGAGCCGCCGCGCGCCGGAATAATCGCCACCACCTGTTCAGGCATATCTCTGATTCCCTCTTGTCCTGACTATATGTGCTTAAACCATAAAGACAAAACCCTGCCCGCAGCGACAATGATAGAGGTTAAGTAATCGACTCGCTAGCATCGCCTATGAAAAAAACGTCGCCTGACCCGTCACCGCGCAAGACTCCAATCCATCTGTTTTGCTAAACTATTGGCAATACGAATTTTCATCGCGCCCTGGCAAACCCATGGTCCGCCCCAATCCATAAGGCCACCTCTTTCATGCTCGAAATACCCAGTACGGACATTGTTATCAGAGAGACCGTCGTTTCCTTTTCTGAAGCTTACGACGCGCCCGTCGGCAGTCAGTTGCTGGAATACTGGAACCGGCTGAGGGGTGAACGGGGGCGCCCGACGTGGCGGGAATTCAATTTCAGCGACATCATGGACATTGCGACTGCCACGATCATCAAGGACGTGATCGACGGCGGCCAGGAATTTAAAAACCGCTTCTGGGGATCGGCCAATAGCGAAATTGTCGGATTCGACGGCACCGGCAAGACCATCGCCGATTATTACAACCCGGAACACGTGGCCGAGATTTTGGCGCTTTTTCGCGCCCCTTTAAGGACCTCGACACCGATGATTTTGCGGGGCAAGAACTATTACCAACTGAAAACCGCATGGCGCCCCTATCAGGCGATTTGCGTCGGCTTCACCAGTGAAGACGACTCCGTTTCGCAGCTGGTGATTGCCTACGACGAATAGGCGCCCGGCCCGGCGAAGACCTACAGTTCGTTCTTGGCGGTTTCAATAAGCTGGGACAGGCCGGTGCTCTCCACTTCCTTGGGCTTGTGAACATCCAGGTAATATTCCAGGAACTTGATGAAGTCCTCGACCGTATCGTTGGGGTCTTTCGGCAGTTCTTCGGAACGAAAGAAGGCGAAGGCCGAAAAATTGGCCGCCGCATGGCGCAGGGCCGAGGCCGCTTCCTCAACGGAAAGGCCTTCTTCCAGTTTGGTATTGGCCTGATTGATAATATCATTGGCGAAAAGAACGCCGGGGGAAGGCTGGTTGTCGGCGGGCATGGCTTTGGGTTCCATCGGTTTGTGGTGCGGGACGGCAAGACTATCAGGTGCCCGGCCAATAAAAAACCCCCTCCGGCTCTGGCGGCGCTTCAAACCCGGCCCTAGAATGAACGATCAGGAAATCGCTGCCTTTTTATCCTGATTGAAGGAAGAGACGCCATGGCCAATTACGTTCTTGCCATCGATCAGGGGACCACGTCATCCAGGGCTATCCTGTTTGATGAGTCCCATGTCCCCGTGGCCACCGCACAGCAGGAGTTCGCGCAGCACTTTCCGCAATCAGGATGGGTCGAACACGCGCCTGAGGATATTTGGGAGACAACCCTTTCGACCTGCCGTGAGGCGATCGCAAATGCCGGGGCCGGGCCCGGCAGCATCGCCGCCATCGGCATCACCAACCAACGGGAAACCACCGTGGTCTGGGACCGGGAAACCGGCAAGCCCCTATACCGGGCCATCGTGTGGCAGGACCGGCGCACCGCCGATATCTGCACAGCCCTGAAAGAATCCGGCCATGAGGCCAAGGTAACGGCCCGAACGGGGTTGCTGCTTGATCCTTATTTCTCGGGGACCAAAATCGCCTGGATACTCGATACCGTGGACGGGGCCCGCGCCGCCGCCGATGCCGGACGATTGGCCTTCGGCACCATTGATACTTTTCTGCTATGGCGCCTGACGGGCGGCAAGGTCTTTGCCACCGACGCCACCAATGCCAGCCGGACCTTGCTGTACGACATTCATGAGGGTCGATGGTCGGCTGACATGTGCGACCTTTTCCGCGTTCCCATGTCGATGTTGCCGGAAGTTAAGGACAGCGCCGATGATTTCGGAGAAACCGCCAGGGATCTGTTCGGCGCCAGCATTCCCATTGGCGGCGTTGCCGGCGACCAGCAGGCGGCAACCATCGGCCAGGCCTGTTTCCAGCCGGGGATGATGAAGGCCACCTATGGCACCGGTTGTTTTGCGCTCCTCAATACGGGGCACACCGCCGTTGCCTCGACCAACCGGTTGCTCACGACCATCGCCTACCAGTTTAAGGGCCAACCTACATACGCCCTGGAAGGATCAATCTTCGTTGCCGGCGCCGCCGTACAATGGTTGCGCGATGGGCTGAAGTTCATAGACCACGCGGCCGAGGCGGCTGAGTTGGCTGAGAAGGCGGATGAAAACTCGGGCGTTTACCTGGTCCCCGCCTTCGTCGGGTTGGGCGCGCCCTACTGGGATGCCAACGCCCGCGGCGCCCTGTTCGGCATGACCCGCGCCACGGGCCCGGCTGAAATCGCCCGCGCCGCCCTCGAAAGCGTCGGCTACCAGAGCCGGGACCTGCTGGAGGCTATGCAGGGTGACTGGTCCGGGGCGGGCAACCATACGGTACTGCGCGTCGATGGCGGCATGGCGGCATCGGACTGGACCATGCAATTTCTCGCCGATATGACAGGTGCCCCGGTGGACAGGCCCGGGGTTCTTGAAACAACCGCATTAGGGGCCGCGTACCTGGCCGGCAAGCAGCGCCATGTGTATCCGGACCTGGATGGTTTTGCCGAAACCTGGGCGCTCGAGCAGCGTTTTTTACCGAAGCCCGGCACCGATTTGCGCGAGCAGCGGTACGCAGGCTGGCGGGATGCGGTAAGACGCACCTTGAGCACCTATTAACCCTCATCGGGGCCCACTTCGGCGGGTCATCTCAACCGGCGGCCGGAAGAAAACAAGGCCTCAGCCGTTCCCGGCCAAAGCCTTGGTTTATTGGCAAGCGGAGGAGGGAAAGTTGAGCAACAGAATCTTACTCATAACAGACATTGATAGCTGCAATCTCTGCTTTTAAGAGGCTAAGCGGGCCTCATCTCGTGACGGCAATAAGGGCCGTTCTTGACCCTTTTCGGAAATTTAGATGTAGGCAAATGGCGAGAAGAAGTTCCATTCAATCCGTATTAAGGGCCAACTCAATGCTGTGAAGATGGCGAAGCACACGATCTAGCCCATCTTGATCTAAAAGAATTTCCTGTGGAGATTTGCCAAAAGCGGCACTCATTTTTTCCAGCCAATCGACAGCCCTTTCTTTGTCACCGAGAACATCAGTTGCCCGATCCAAGCCAATTTCATAATAACTCATTTATTTTATTCCTTTCCGAAAGCGGGGATCATTCTTTAAAATTTCTTCTTTTGTACAGGTAGGGTGTTCCTGTTATTTCGAGGACAACTAGAACGCGAAACGGGCGGCGGCTTCACAGTCACCGCAATCGGTACACTCGTCCGGATGGATCACCCGCACGTTCTCGCCCTCGTAGAAACAATCTACGGGGCAAACCACGACACAGTCCATCAGTTTACACTTGATACAACTCTCGGTAACGATATAGGTCATGGCCCTCTATAACGCGAACCTGTCGTTCTGATTACAGAATTAATGTGGACACGCCGGAAGTACGTTGCAAGTGCTAACAGGAAACCATTGTATCCGAATGTCCACTTTTTGCTAAAAACCGAAGTGCTAGTCACCTTCCGAAAATAGCTTCTTTTCTATGCTTAACGGACATTAAATGTCGGAATGTTTGCTTATCGGGGCTAGAACGGAAATCATTCGAGTGAGTAAATATGTTTGGAACTAACCCAAAGCTGTCAAAAACATCTTTGGTTCGAATCTAATGCCCTCCGTTTTTATAATTTCTTATGCCGGTATGAAGATTGCTATGCTAGATTTCAGGTCAATCACTCAGAGTTCAACAAAATAATATGGCAGCTGCAATTGTACCGATTGCAACACTTCTATTGAGTGTTGCTCTTCTGCTTATGGGCAACGGTCTTCAAGGCACATTACTACCTGTAAGGGCTCAACTCGAAGACTTCGGTGCCCTTAATATTGGCATCCTCGGTTCATCCTATTTTATGGGTTTTGCGCTAGGTTGTTTTTTGGGACCTAGGGCAGTAGAGCGAGTCGGCCATATTCGCGTGTTCACTGCTATGGTTGCCATTGCCTCAACCGTATCGATTCTTCACGTTCTCATCTTATCACCGCAGATGTGGTGGGTATTCAGGGGGATTTCAGGATTTTGTTTTGCCACGCTGTATATGGTCATTGAAAGTTGGCTGAACGAAAAATCAACGAACAAGACGCGCGGCCTGATCTTTTCGATATATACGATCATTAATCTTACGGTGATCACCATTGGTCAAATGTTGCTAACGCTCGCTGATCCGCTTACCTTCACGCTTTTCGGGCTTGCCTCGGTCCTCGTTTCCCTTTCGACTGTACCGGTAGCCTTAACGAAGGCCTCGCCTCCCGCCCACATGACAGCTATCCAAATTCGCCCAGGATATCTTTTCAAGATTTCTCCTGTCGGGCTTATCGGTGGCCTGGCTGTCGGCTTGGCCAACGGTTCATTTTGGGCGCTGGCGCCGGTTTTTGCCCAAGGCGCAAATGGGGATGTTTCCTCGGCTGCAATTTTCATGAGCGTGGTTGTCATCGCCGGCGCTGTGGGGCAATATCCCTTAGGCAGGTTGTCTGACCACGTTGATCGCCGCAAAGTTATCATTCTGGCATCATTAGGAGCTGCAATGGCGGGGGTCGGCCTCGCTCTCATTGGTCACCACTCGGGTCCCGGTTTTTTCGGGGTAGCCGCCCTCTTCGGATTTTTCGCTTTTCCAATTTATGCTTTGGCAGTTGCTCATTTGAATGATTTTGTCGAAGCGGATGGCTTTGTTGAGGCCGCAAGTGGCTTGCTCTTGGTGTTCGCTGCAGGGGCAGTGGTTGGTCCATTGATCGCGTCGATTTTGATGCGCTACTACGGGGTTAATGCTCTCTTTGCTTATACGGCTACTGTTCATATAGCCATGGCGGCTTATGCATTTTACAGACTGCACAAACGCGCTCCTACATTGGAAGAAGAGCGTACCCACTTTGTCGATAGCATCCGCGTAGCTCAAACCGTTTCCGCCATCAATCCACTTTCTGATCTGAGTGACACAAAACCATAAAAATGTTTCACAAGTGCTTTTTGATCACTAAGAGCGCTTTAGCCAGTTAGTGCTGTCAGATCAAACCAACTTTGACGGCCATATCGTGAAATTATAAAGTTTCAGGATGAAAAATTGTAATCCCTTTCGCTATTGCAAAACGTCTCTTGAAGTTATCCGCCTAAACCCCGTCCACCCGGCGCCATCCACCCTGGGGGAATTAACGGCGGTCCAGGTCCAATAATGGTGGTGACCTCAACTGATCCTCATTCATAAGTTAGGCCTGTTCTGGTTATGGGCCTGTTTGGACCGGGCGGCAAACTCATTCGGCGTGAGCCCGTCGAGGCTCGAATGAGGATAAGTTGCGGAGCACGTCATATCTTCTGGTTAGCATGATGGGTTTTTTGCCCGGAAAAGGGCCACACCCGTAGGTGTGACCCTCTATCAAGATAGAATTCTAGGCCATCAGTTTTAGTAGTTCATTCCACCCATGCCGCCACCGGCTGGCAACGCCGAATTGGATTCAGCCTTGTCTGCAACCATCGCTTCCGTGGTGATCAAAAGGCCCGCCACCGAAGAGGCATCCTGAAGAGCCGTGCGGACAACTTTGGTTGGGTCAATGATACCCGCCTTGACCATATCCACAAATTCACCGGTTTGAGCATTGAAGCCGAAGTTCTTGTTTTTCTGTTCCATCAACTTACCGGCAATGACGGCACCATCGTAACCAGCGTTTTCAGAAATTTGACGGAACGGTGTTTGCAATGCACGGCGAACAATGTCGATACCGACGCGTTGATCGTCGTTAGCACTTTCGATATTGGTCAAAGCCATGGTTGAAAACAGAAGTGCAGAGCCGCCACCGGCGACAACACCCTCTTCGACAGCTGCGCGGGTTGCGTGAAGGGCATCATCAACACGATCCTTGCGCTCTTTTACTTCAACTTCACTTGCGCCACCAACACGGATAATCGCAACACCCCCGGCCAGTTTAGCGAGACGTTCCTGTAGTTTCTCGCGATCATAATCGGATGTGGTTTCTTTGACCTGTTGCCGGATTTGCGAGCAGCGGCTCTTAATGGCTTCCTTATCGCCAACACCATCGATAATGGTGGTGTCTTCTTTGGTGATCGATATTTTTTTAGCCGATCCCAACATTTCCAGGGTGACGTTTTCGAGCTTGATGCCCAAATCTTCGGAAATCACCTGGGCTTTAGTCAGGAAAGCGATGTCTTCCAACATCGCCTTGCGGCGATCACCAAACCCTGGCGCTTTAACAGCAGCAACTTTCAAGCCGCCTCTGAGCTTGTTGACAACCAGGGTAGCCAAAGCCTCTCCTTCAATGTCTTCGGCAATAATCAGGAGGGGACGACTTGATTGAGCAATCTGTTCAAGAACCGGAAGTAGCGGCTGCAAGCCGGAAAGTTTTTTCTCGTGGATGAGAATAAAAGGGTTCTCCATTTCACAGGTCATTTTTTCCGCATTCGTGACAAAATAGGGAGATGTATAGCCGCGATCAAACTGCATGCCTTCGACGACTTCGAGTTCCGTAATCATCCCTTTTGCTTCTTCGACCGTGATTACGCCTTCCTTGCCAACACGCTCCATGGCGTCGGCGATCATCTTGCCGACTTCGGTGTCGCCGTTTGCAGAAATGGTGCCGACCTGAGCGATTTCAACGCTGCTTGATACTTTGTGGGAAATTTTCTTGAGGTTGTCGACCACAACACCAACGGCTAAATCGATGCCCCGTTTCAGGTCCATCGGGTTCATACCGGCAGCCACGGCTTTACAACCTTCCTGGAAAATAGTCTGAGCCAAGATAGTCGCCGTTGTGGTGCCGTCGCCTGCTTCATCAGCAGTTTTGGATGCGACTTCCTTAACCATCTGGGCGCCCATGTTTTCGAACTTGTCGGCAAGTTCAATTGCCCGGGCAACTGTCACGCCATCCTTGGTTATACGTGGCGCACCAAAAGATTTTTCGATAACAACGTAACGACCCTTGGGGCCGAGGGTTATTTTCACTGCTTTAGCCAAAATGTCGACGCCGGCAAGCATCCGGGTACGGGCATCTGTTGAAAATTTTACTTCCTTTGCAGGCATAATTTTTCTCTCTGGTTATTCGATGATGCCGAGAATGTCGGTTTCTTTCATGATCAACAGGTCATCCCCGTTAATCTTGACTTCAGTGCCGGACCATTTTCCAAACAGGATACGATCACCTTTTTTAACATCCAATGGAGTCACTGTTCCGTCTTCGGTGACGACACCGCCGCCTGACGCAATGACTTTGCCCTCCATAGGCTTTTCCTGCACGGTTTCGGGAATTATGATTCCGCCCGCCGTTTTCTCTTTCTGGTCCACGCGCTTTACAAGCACGCGGTCATGAAGGGGCCTGAATTTCATCGTTCACACTCCATTATATATTTGAAAACACTAATAGTTTTACAGATTTTAGCACTCTGGTTCGGCGAGTGCTAAGGAGATGGGGAAAAATTATTGAACTGTCAAGATGGCCCGGCAGGTATATTTTAGAGCAAGCACAGGGGAGTTGAACCAGCCCTCATTTTGCTTGGCACCAGACATCGACTTGGGTTTAGGCACCCCAAATAACAATTAGGTCACTTGTTGGACGTACTGGACCGGGGCTTGCCAATAAAGGGGTCTGAGTGGTGGGTGTTTTACCACGCTCAATCCTCAGACTTTGCCAGTGTCCGCGCGATGCACTGACGCACGTCTTCTGGCTGTGCGCTGACCGCGTTGGCGAGGCAACGGAGTTGGTATCGCAATCCATGCACCTGATCGAGGAGCGGCAAGATCACGTCCATGGCGTCCTCGTCCAGTTCAAGTTCGGTCGAGAACTCGTAGATAAGCCCGACCCGGGCAACGTCGATCTCACGGAACTGGTAGCCACTTAGGCCCCGTTCGGGTATCACCCAGCCCCGCTCAACCCAAACGTGGAGTGTCTTGCGTCGAAGCCCCCTATAACGACTGAGAATTTCCACTTCTCCCATCATTGCGTCATCCTTCCATACCTTGTCGTGGGTCGTAGCTGTGGTCTTTGCTCCAGTCCTCAAGGAAGGATTCTAGCATCGCATCCGACTTCTTCGGCAACATGACGCTAAGGGTCACCAATTGATCGCCAGCAGCGTTTTTGCCATGCGCCGCTATGCCCTTACCCTTGATTCTGAGAGTGTCACCGGTATTTGACCCGGGCGGGATTGTCATCGAAATCGAGCCCCGAACCGTCGACACATGTACCTTCGCGCCGAGTACAGCCTCATTGAGGGCTACCGGAAGTTTGACCAGAATATCCCGCCCCTGACGGCGGAACGTCCGGTGTGGTTTGATGTGGACCTCGACATGAGCGTCGCCTGCAGAGCCGCCGCCGAGCCCTGGCATACCCTTGCCCCGAAGCCTCAGTATTTGGCCGTCGCGGTGGCCGACCGGGATAGTGATATCGAGGGTCTTGCCGTCGGGCATGGTGACTCGCTTTGTGGCACCGTTAACAGCCTCCAGAAAGGATATCTCCATCCGGTAACCGATGTCGCCGCCCTGCATGCGGATGTGCGCCTTCTCGCCACCATGTTGCTGAGCTCGAAAGATATCAGAGAAGATATCTCCAAGGTCGTCGAACCCGGCGCTCGACGCATACGGATGATCGCCGCCGGCGTCGGCGTATTCGCGATAGAACTGGCGTGGCGTCTCCTTGCCTTCGGCGTCGATCTCGCCAGCATCATATTGACGGCGTTTTTCTTCGTCGGACAGGACGTTGTAGGCCGCCTGTATCTTCCTAAACGTTTTTTCCGAAGCTTTGTCGCCGGGATTGAGGTCCGGGTGGTGTTTCTTGGCATGCAAACGATGCGCTTTTTTAATTTCCGCCTTTGACGCATCCTTCTTGACGCCGAGCACTTCATAAAGTTTTTCCGTCACGGCTTAACTCCATCGGCTTGAATTTAATAGACTACCCGCTTGGGGGGTGTTTTGATCACCTGTATGTCTAGATTTAGTATCTAGATATAATTCGCGTCCGTCACGCAGGATTTTTGATCTATCCGGAAGGGAACTTCATCGAGGCTTCTAACGACACCCCGTTTTTCCAGATTGGAGAGACTAAATATGGCCGCCCCATTCTTGTTCGGGCCTACGATGCCGATATGACATTCGAGGATGCCGCCAAGCCGCTGATGGTGTCCTTCGATTCGACAATCAAGGCCAACCTGTCCGTCGGATTGCTGCTTGACCTGCAAACTTACGAGGTTGACAGCATGCATATCGGACACACCCTGCGGATTGAGGCTGACGACCCCTATTTTCAATCCATTTCGGAAGGTTGGGGCGAGGCTCTGAAACAGGCTTTTCACTCACTGCCTGACTTCAAGTTCTAGAGTCCTCCTCCGCGCGGCGATGCCGCGTCCAAGCCGTGACTTTGCCAACTCTGGGCTTCGATGAATACCCGCGCCACCTGAGGGTAAGTAGTTTTGATTTCTTTTTCCATCAGGGAAATAGCTTCTTCGACCTGCCTGGAATCAAACGTATCGTCGAAATCGAGACTCAGGGTGACCAGCACATCCTCGGGACCCAAATGCATGGTAAGAAGTTCATTTACGGCGAGAATTCCGGCTTGTCCTGCAACAACTTCACGGATGCCCAGGACGACTTTTTTTGATGCCCCCTCGCCGATCAGAAGGCCTTTGCTTTCGTAGGCAAGCAGAACAGCAACCCCGGCCAGGATAATCCCGATAACCACTGAGGCCACGCCATCCAGTATCGGCATGTCAAGAAGATCGCTGGAAACAATTCCGGCAAAAGCCACCAAAAGCCCCAATAGCGCCGCCGTGTCTTCGAAAAGCACAGTGAAAACCGTAGGATCCTTGCTCATATGAATAGCTTCGAGAAAACTCCGGCTTCCTTGGGTCTTCTTGAATTCCCTGAAGGCGACGTACCAGGCCGCCGCCTCGAAAATAACGGCGAAGCCAATGACGATGTAGTTGACGTAGGCGTTCTCGACAGGCTCAGGGGCGGAAATCTTCTGGATGCCGCCGTAAATGGAAATTCCGCCACCGACAGCAAAAATCAGGATGGCGACAACGAAGGTCCAGAAATAGAGCTCCATACTGTAACCAAACGGGTGGGTGTCATCCGGTTCTCGGTTGGCGCGCTTCATTCCATAAAGCAACAGTCCCTGGTTACCGGTATCGACGATCGAGTGAATTGCCTCGCTCAACATGGCGGAACTGCCGGTTATCGCCGCCGCGCCAAATTTGGTCACCGCTATCAGCGCATTTCCGGCCAGGGCGGCGTAAATCACTTTCTTGGAGCCGTGGGTGGCCATGATAAATTTCCTGCAATCTAGGCGCTGGAATTTCCGTTGATCGATCCGTTTCACTTGCGCGCAGACCATAACATGTGAAAGCGTAGCGTGACGGTGAAAAACGTGGTTTTCTATTCACTTAAATCAATTTCCATTGAGCCGCGATTCGAGGCGAGGCCTGTATATCGTCGAATGGGACTGAACGGAATAAACAAAAGTACAATTGGGGCAATTTTTAGTGACTGGAAAACCCAACCTGCAGGGCGTAGTTGATTTGTTCATAGACTGAAATCGGTTAATCCGCCGTCAGGGGAAATAATTAATACTGAGCTTATAAGTCGAATTCTAAAATGAAATGAAACCGCGTGCTGTGCATAGTTGCTGACAAAATATCCGCCTCCGCCCGCAAAACGGACCTTGCGGCCCGGCTTGGCGGCGACGAATTTGCTGTCGTCCTTCCCGAAACGGCATACGATGGTGCCGGGTCCGCCTTCCGGAAAATTCAGGGCGAGGTCAACCAGGCCATGAAGGCAAACGGCTGGGGTGTGACAATGAGTGTCGGTGCCCTGACCTATACCATTTTGCCAGAGGATGCCGGTATATTGATAGCGGAAGCCGACGCCCTTATGTATTACGTCATGCGGACCAGCAAGAACAATATCGTGCACGAACGGCACGATGGGCCCACCGAACGATCCGAACTGGACTGATTGGAAAGAAAACATGACCGAGCATTCTGAACTCATCTGCGCCTATCTGCTGGATGGCACGGGAGCCGGGCAATCGCTCGACTGGTCGGGGGTCAACAGTTGGAAGCCAGGCCAGGCCAAGCTCTGGATTCATCTCGATTGCACCCACGAGAATACGGATGCCTGGCTGCGCGAACACAGTGGCCTCGATACCTTCGTGATCGATGGTCTGATAGCAAGCGAGACGCGCCCGCGGTGCGATTGGTATGCGGACGGAATCCTGATCATACTGCGCGGGATCAACCTCAACGCGGGGGCCCAGCCCGACGACATGGTTTCGCTCCGAATATGGATCGATAAACACAGGGTTATTTCGACGCGATTTAGGAATCTTATGGCCGTAGAGGATATTCGCCAGCAATTGGCGACAGGCAGGGGCCCGGTATCGACTGGCCATCTGGTGGCCCGTCTGGCGGCAAGCCTGACAGAACGGATGGGGCCCACGATCGATGACTTGGGTGATCAGGTAGCAAGCCTGGAAGACCTGCTGGTCGGCGGCGACGGAAGCGAAAAACTGGAGCTGCGGGACGTACGCCATAAGCTCGTCAACTTTCGGCGCCTGGCGATTTCGCTACGGCGCTATATTACGCCCCAACGCGAAGCGCTGAACCGCCTGTCGCAAATGGAGGAGGCGTGGCTTGATGACCGAGTGCGTGGACGCCTACGCGAAACGATCGACCGGGTTACCCGGATTACCGAAGAACTGGACGAGGTGCGCGAACGCTCAGCAGTGGTGCAGGATGAACTGATGAATCGCATATCCCAAAGAATGGAACGCACCATGTATGTCCTGACGGTGGTCGCCACCGTAATGCTGCCGCTGGGCTTTCTTACCGGGTTGCTCGGCATCAACGTTGGCGGTATGCCCGGCGCCGAAACCGGGTGGGCGTTTTGGGCGGTCTGTGCCATGTTAACGGTTCTGGTCGCAATCGAGATATTGGTCATGCGTCGTTTCAAGTGGATTTGATGGTATACGTTTGATGATTTTTCGTTATTTTCGCCTCTTCATGCTTTCGCCGATCCTTTTGGTCGTCAGCCTCGCGGCTTTTGCGCAAGACGCTGTCACCTTCGAAAAGCTGCTCCGTTCGTGGGAGCGCACCATCGAAAAAGTCGAAAGTCGCGTTCAGAGCGGTCATACAGGTAGCCTGGAAGAACGCGACCTTCGCGACCAGCTACAGGAAATCGTGCAATCCGCCGTTGTGGAACGCGACGCAGCGGTCAAGCAGGTCGCGCAAACCCAGGGGCTGCTCAAGGCCCTCGGTCCCCAACCGACGGGAGAGGAAGCCAAGCCTGAGACCCCGACAATACAAACACGCCGAAAAAATCTAGTCGATGCACTGGTAAGCCAAGATGGCAAGGCCAAACAGGCCGAATTGATCATTGCCAAGGCGGATCAGGTTATCGCCAGGATTGGCGGACGCTCTCGCGAACGGCTGAAGGCCGCGCTGGTCGAACGCACCGTCACCCCGCTCCGATACAATACATGGGCGATCGCCGTGCCCGAGGCTGTCAGGATTTTCGACGCCTCTTTCATAGAGGCCTCCCGAGCCTGGTGGGATCGCGTCCGAAGCAACCCAGATAAACAAACATCTGTGTTGACCAGTCTTTTCATTGCCCTGGGCGCCGCATTTATCAGCTGGCCACTCAGTCGATGGCTCCGCGCACACTACGGTCGGGTTCCGGAGATCGATAGTCCCGGCTATGCGCGCCGACTCTTGGCGGGATTGGTGGAAGGTGGCGGGCGATCCCTGGCCCCAATCATTTTGGTTCTGGTGGCAGGCGCCTTGATCATCAATGGCGGTCTCGTCGAAGGCCCTTTGATAACCGTCGTTCAGGCATTGGTGCGAAATCTCGTCCTATTCTTCTTCGGTTACGCCTTGATCAATGCCTCGCTCGCTGCGCGCAACCATCAATGGCGACTGCTCGACTTCGAAGCCGAATCCTCTCGACTGCTCGTTTTCAGGCTTAAGCTCACACTCGGGGCGTTTCTTTTTTTCGAAGGCGCTCGTCAGGCAGTCTCCTGGACCACGCTGTCTGCGGAGATGGAGAGTGTTCTCACCCTGCTCTTTACTCTCGTCCTCACACCGCTTCTGATTTCTTTGCTGAGTTCAAAAATTTGGGGACAGTTTTCGTCCGATGAAAAGGCGGCAGCGGGGCCAGTGACGTCAAGGTACCAACGTCTGCGTGTTTTCCTGATCATCTCCCTGATAGCGTTACCGATCCTGTCAATAATCGGCTTCCCGGGGCTGGCGACCTATCTGACCAGAGCCGTGGTGATGAGCGGCTTGTTCCTGGGAGGTATTGGATTGCTCAGGAGCATCGGGCGGGAAACCCTAGCCGCTTCCCTGGATTCCAACCGACCTCTGGGTCGCAAGATTTTGGATGTTCTCGCCCTGAAACGCGGGTCCAGCCAACAGGTGTTGTTCTGGCTTCGCTTTCTTCTGGATATCGGGCTTCTTCTCTTCGCCGCAATGGTTTTGTTGCCCGTGTGGGGATTGGGCGCGGGGGACACAGCAACATCGGCGGCCAAATTCATGGGCGGCATCCAGATCGGCTCCTACACATTTTCGCTTTCGGATATTTTGATCGGGTTGTTGCTGTTCACCATCATCATCTTCCTGACCCGCTTAGCCCAAAAGGGTTTGGACCGTCACATTTTGCCGAATCTGACCAAAGACAAAGGTGTTCAGGACGCCTTGAAAACCGGCTTCGGGTATATCGGGAGTATTATTGCGGTGCTGGTCACCGTTTCCGTCCTTGGGCTGGATCTGACCAATCTGGCGCTGATTGCCGGTGCGCTTTCCGTCGGTATCGGTTTTGGCCTGCAGAATGTAGTAAATAACTTCGTTTCGGGCCTGATCCTGTTGGCGGAACGCCCCATCAAGCCGGGCGACTGGGTGGTCGTTGGTGGCCACGAAGGGACGGTGAAGAAAGTCAACGTGCGTTCGACCGAAATCGAGACGTTCCAGCGCGCCAGCGTCATCATGCCCAACGCGGACCTGATCTCTAATCCGGTCATCAACTGGACCCACAAGAATATGACGGGGCGCGTTGAAATTGTCGTCGGCGTCGCTTACGGCACCGACCCGCATCTGGTGCAATCGGTGCTACTGGACTGCGCCCGGACACACCCGAACGTCCTCGCCAATCCCGAGCCGTTCGTGCTGTTCATCGATTTCGGCGAAAGCTCCCTAAATTTCGAACTTCGCGCCTATCTCGCCAACGTGGAAAAGCGCTTGCATACCGCTTCCGAAATACGCTTTGCCATCCACTTCGCGCTTAAGGAGAAAGGGATCGAAATTCCATTCCCGCAGCGGGTGCTGCATTTTACCTCGCCTCCTCCCGGAGTTCCCTCCGCGGGAGATGAAAAGGTGTAGGCGTTTCGCCCGCCCTCACTTGACCAACAAATCCGTCGCCAAGGCCCGGCAGGAAACGCTGACGGCCGGTTCTGTCGTGGTGGTTAGCGAAACCGTAAAATAGGTGATTTGTCCGAGCTGCTCCCCCACGGATAGCGCCTCCTTAACCGAACCTATAGGTTCATGGGTGAACTGAATGCCAATCCGCCGCCGGAGGCGTTCGCCGGTCGACAATTGTGAGGTGTAATCCGTCAGGCCGACACGGAACATTCTGAGGATCGTGCTCCTGCGTTTATCGAGGCACTGCAAACGCAAAGTCTCCATGTTGTCGGCGCTCTCGGTCTGCAGGTTGAACAGGATATTGATAATACCCTCGTCGTGTTTGTAGCTCACGCTCGACGTCGGCTGCGTGCCCGGCTTAGTCACCATCCTCGACACCGTATCCAGGGCTGCCTTGCGTAGACGTTTCATGCCCATATCGAAAAGCGTTGTTGGTTCTTTCTGCAGATAGGACAAAGTCCCACGCCCCTGACTCATCTCCTGATCCTGCGCAAAGGCCAAAGTAGACAGCACTACCGTCAAAGACACCAGCGCGGCTTGAAATTTTTTTAAAGCCATCAATATATCCTCTGATATGGCCGCCCATAACAAGACATCAAATTATGGGGCCTGAAATACTGGAAACAAGGACTACTCTCGCACCCACTTCAAATAATCTTTTTTGAAGACCTTATCTTCCAAGGGCAAACCTCCGCTGTCCGTACGGTTTGTGGTAAGAAAGTACAACGCTTATTTTTGACATCGATTCGGCACAGAAATCACCCAAGCTACTATTCTGACGCTCTCATCTTAAATATTTCCAAAAACAATTGCACACCATAAATCCAAACAGGCCCATAACCAGAACAGGCCAAACTAATGAATGAGGACAAGTTGGGAAGCAGGTCACAGACAAAGAA
>JABMOQ010000080.1 GCA_013204045.1 Rhodospirillaceae bacterium
AAAATGGCTTCCAAAAAAAGGGAGGATTGATTTTAAACGATTAATTGGCTTTCGTTCCTTTACTTTTTTTTTAGTCGCTAATTTTTGATCCCCAATTTGCGGGCCACGTTTGACAGGCATTCCGGGCCGTTCTTGCCAATTACGATGCTTTCCGTCAGCTCCAGCCCCCAGGCGTCGGTCCACAGGCCGGGCATGAAATGAAAGCTCATGTTTTCCTGTAGCACCGTGGTGTCGCCGGAACGCAGGCTCATGGTCCGCTCGCCCCAGTCGGGCGGATAGCTGAGGCCGATGGGATAGCCGGTGCGGCTGTCCTTGACGATGCCGTGGCGCTCGAGCACGGCGAAGAAGGCTTTCGCAATATCTTCGCAGGTGTTGCCGGGCCGGGCTTTCTCCAGCCCCGCCTCCAGGCCTTCGAGAACCGCCTTTTCGGCCTCCAGCAGGTCGGCGGGCGGTTTGCCTAAAAACACCGTCCGCGACAGCGGGCAATGATAGCGGCGATAGACGCCGGCGATCTCGAAGAACGTCGCCTCGCCCGCTTTCATCGGGACATCGTCCCAGGTCAGGTGCGAGGCCGAGGCATCGGCGCCGCTGGGCAGCAGCGGCACAATCGCCGGGTAATCGCCCCCGGCGTCCTCGAGGCCACGGATGCCGGTGCGGTAAATTTCGGCCACCAGTTCGTTTTTCCGAAGCCCCGGTTCAACCATGTCAAAAATCTTGGCGTGCATTTTCTCGACGATGCGTCCGGCCTTGCGCATGTATTCCAGCTCGGTCGCGGATTTAACGGCGCGCTGCCAGTTGACCAGCCCGGTGGCATCTTTGAAAGTGGCGTTGGGCAGATGTTTGATGAGGGATGCATGGGCGGCGGCGCTGTAATAGTAGTTGTCCATCTCGACGCCGATGGCCCCCTTGCCGCGGCCCCGGTCGGTGATCATTTGGGACAGGTAATCCATGGGGTGGCGCTCTGTCGATTGAACGTAATGGTCCGGGTAACCATCAATATGGTCCGGCGCCATCCACACGGTACGCAGCGCGCCCTTGCCATCCATGGCCCGGCCGAACCACAGCGGGTCATCGTCGATGGTCACCAGCACGCACTGGTGAACATAGAACGACCAGCCGTCGTATCCGGTCAACCAGGCCATGTTGGACGGGTCGGTGACGATAAGCAGGTCAAGGCCGGCCGCCTGCATGGCGGTGCGGGTTTTTAAAAGCCTGCTTGCGTATTCGTCACGGCTGAAATGGAGGGTTACGTCTGTCATCGGCGAACTGTGACTGGTTATCGGGTACGGGTAAATACCCAAGTGTCGGCATCGGACAGGTGTTTTTGAAAGGCGTAGCCGCCACCGTTGAATTTTTTCAGGCCTTCGGATTTTTCGATACGGTTCTTGATCATGTAGCGGGCCATCATGCCGCGGGCCCGTTTGGCAAACAGGCCGAGCACCTTGGCCTCGCCGTCTTTGACCTCTTTGAACACCGGGGTGATAATGCGGGCCTTCATGTGTTTGGGGCGGGCCGCCTTGAAATATTCGTTGGAGGCCAGATTGATGACCGCCGGATCGGCATGGCCGCTAACCGCTTTGTCGATGGCGCCGGCCAGGCTATCGCCCCAGAAGTCATATAGGTCGGCGCCGACCGGTGTGGCCAGGCGCGAACCCATTTCCAGCCGGTAAGGCTGGATCAGGTCGAGGGGCCGGAGCAGCCCATAAAGCCCGGACAGGATGGCCAGATGATCCTGGGCATATTTCAGGTCATCCTTGCTCAGGCTTGCGGCATCGAGGCCGATGTAAGTGTCGCCATTAAAGGCCAGGGCGGCGGGCTTGGCATTGGCCTTGGTGAACGGAGTCTGGTAAGCCTTGAAGCGCTGGAAGTTGAGATCGGCCAGCTTGTCGCTAAGCTTCATCAGCCGCTTCAGGTCGGCCCGGCTGAGCCGCCTGGCCGATTTGACAAGTTCCGAGGCTTGGCTCAGGAACTTTGGCTGACTGACCGGCAGGGTTGTCGCCAAGTCGTCGAAATCGAGTTTTTTGGCCGGGGAAACAAGGGCGAGCATGCAAGGACTCCGTTGAATAATGGACCCAGATAAGGGAAGATTGGAACAGTTGTAACAATAATCGAGATGAAATGACCGACAAAATAATAAAATCCGATAATGAGTGGCTTGAGCAGCTGGGGCCGGAAACCTTCGCCATCACCCGGCAGAAGGGCACGGAACCGGCCTTCAGTGGGGTTTACTGCAACGCCAAGGTGCCCGGAACCTATGTCTGTTCGGGCTGCGGCGCCGCGCTGTTTGGATCGGACACCAAGTTCGATTCCGGTAGCGGCTGGCCGAGCTTCTGGAAGCCGGCCGCCGATGGCCGCATTGATGAATATCAGGACGTCAGTCGCGGCATGATCCGCACCGAGATCACCTGCTCAAAATGTGACGCCCATCTGGGTCATGTGTTCAGCGATGGCCCCAAGCCGACGGGACAGCGATACTGTGTCAATTCGGCGTCCCTGAAGCTGAAACCGTTTGGAGAGACTGAAACTTGAAAAAGTTTGCGCCCGTGCTGGCCGTCCTCGCCCTTATCCTTGGGGCCTGCGCCGCCACCGATGATACGCCGGCTGCGCTGAATATCCCGCCGGTGGCTTTCGACCACCCGCAGGCCGAGGCGGCCATACAGCAGGCCAATGCGGCCCTCGCGGCGGCAGACTATAACGCCGCCGCCGGGGCCTTCCAGGTGGCCCTGGCCAACTGGCCCGTCGACGAAAGTTCCTGGCAAGGACTAAGCCAGGCCTATGGCGCATCCGGCGACGTATCCGGGCAGAATTACGCCCTGTTTTTCGGGGAACGCATGGAATGGGCCAACAGCCTGCACCCCAGCGCCGCCGCCGGGGCCTTCGAAAACGTGCTGTTGATGAACGAGGAAACGCCGTTTCAAGATACCCGCATCCCCGATACGGCCCGCCGCCTGAGCGCCTTTTACCGGCAGGGGCTGGTCGAAACCCGGGCCCGCCAGTCGGCGTCCTTCGAGAGCCAACAGACCTTCGGCCAGAACTACCTGATCTATCCGGTCGCCGTGCTCAGTGGCTGGCTTATTCTCACCCATGTGCGCTCGAAGCTGACGTCTCCCAAATAAAAAGTATTTAATAGCTGGGAAAATTCAGACCACCATGACGCACATACAATTTTTCCAGCCGGACGCCTTTCAATTGATCGGCTTACTCGCTGTGATGGCAATTTTGGCTGGTTTCATCGCTATTGGCGGGGCGCTCGGTGGGAAAAACCGTTTTGCCGCGGTCGATCTCTTTGTCGGTTGGGGTATGGCTTCGGCCTTGTTCACCCTGGGTGGGGTTTTCGGCGGCGTGCCATTTACCTGGCTTGCGGCAGGATTATCTGTCGCACTTGTCCCGGCAGCAATGGTGATCCGGAAACACCTCACCGATGGCGGATCTTATCCGGGCGATGTCGCCGTAATCTGGAAAATTCTTTTGCTTGCGCTTCCTTTATTGCTGATAGCCGCGACCATGAAGGCTTCCCAATGGGATGAGTTTTCCCACTGGCTTCCAAACGCACAATATATCTTTCGCCATGACGGCTTTCCTGGTGGTGCCATGGCACCCATCACCTCAGCCCATCCGGCCTATCCATACGGATTGCCAATAATTACCTATTTAGCCTCGAAATTGACCGGGCGGTTCATCGAAAACGGCTCGGCAATTGCAAACGTCGCCCTGCACCTTGCCCTTGCACCGGTTTACCTTTCCGTCGTCAGCCGTGGCCTTGGGCAATCGTCCGCGTGGGCCCGGCAATGGGGCGTGGCCGCGCTGGGCATTCTTGGCGTAACGGTGTTGAGCACTACTTTTATTCAGAAACTTATACTGACCGCCTACGCGGATGCCACCACCTCGGTCGTGTTGGCCGTGGCTGGTGTGCTGATTTGGAAAATTCTCGATAATCTTTCAGAAAAATCAATCGAAAAATATGAGCGTACCCGATCTCTGGCCTGGCAATTCGCCTGGGTTACCGTAGTTCTTCTTTCCATCAAGCAATCGAACCTGGCCCTCTTCGGATTGCTGCTGACTGGAATGGTCGTGGTAGCAATCGTTGACAGGAAGATAATGCTCATCGACATCATCAGGCTTATGCCAATCATGGTGGCCCCCGGGGTAATCGTATATCTAGTGTGGCGTTATCATGTAGCAACTTACATGCCGGACGGAGAGCATGTCATACTTCCTTTCGCCAGATGGCATCTGTTGGATGTATGGAATATTCTTGTTAATATGTTCGGCGTCGCTACCGATAAGGGCGCTTTTTTCCTCATGATGACGGCTATATGCCTTGCTGGCGCCTATACCCTTGGTAAAGGCCATCTGCAATTTGCCCGTTTAGGCCTAATCACGGCCACGGTATTTATTTTCTTTAATCTGTTTCTGTTGTTCGTCTACGTCGGCGTTTTTGAGCTTTCTGATTCCCTGAAGGTTATCTCGTACTGGCGGTTTAATACTCAGCTTGGTCTACTTGGATGCACGACAGCCGCCTATGGTGTTGCCATGCTCTGGCGGCGCTGGGGGTCGCCTGAATCTTCAAACCCGTTCGTGATCAGGAATTTGCTTCCGGGGGTTGCCGTGATTGCGGTTGTCGCTGCACCCCTGATTGCCGTCGAGAAATTGCGTTTTGATATCAGGCCGCAAAAGGATCACATCCGCATGGTCGGACTGGAATTAACGACGTTGCTTCCTCAAGGAGCCCACCTGAAAGTCATCGATCCCAACGGAAATGGCCTTACCACCACCATTATCCGGTATGAATTAGTAAACGCCCTGGGCGCAGATAAGAATTTTTCCATCCCGCCTGGTTTCGACAACGACAACAACCAAACATCGTCGGACAATCCAGTTCACGATGCATCAATTACCCACGCCTGGGTATTTCAGTCAAATGACAGGGTTAAAAATGCCTTTGGCTTCCCAATGCCGGCGGATGCATCGCACCTGCTGGCAAAAGAAGAAACCAACTGGCGGATCATAAAATCGTGGCCATATACAAGATTCGTCGATCCTTACAGTCTGCCTGACTGAAGGCGGGGCAGGTTATTCAAATAACCCGTAGCCGGGAGAAAAGGCGATATTCAGTGAAAAATGAACCTTAAGCGCCCGGGCATCCCTGATGATGACCGGATGGGTGGCGGCGGTTAGGTCACCCCCCGCGCCATGCGTATCATCGACGATCCTGATGGCACCACCTTCAATGAAGATGCGCCGACGCAATGGGAATCCGTAACCCACATGGCTACCTTCGAATTCTGTGGCGCTGAAATAAGTACATTTTGCTTTGGCCTTGTCTTCCAGACGGAACATTCCCAAAGTCAGCGCCGCCGGTTCTTGCCCGTCGATACCGGGGGCCGCGTGGGCGCGCACGGAACGGTATGAATCCCGGCGTTTCGGCGACGGCGTGTAGACATAGGTTCCGGGATCGGCGAGCCAGTCCTCGCCGTCAATATTAAGCTCGATCGCCAACTGGTCGTTGTGGGCATGACCGCCATTCCCGTTCTGGCCGATGGGGCCGCAGCGTACGGACAGGAAAAAACGGGGTGACCGCCAGATATATAATCCGAAATCTGCATATGACAGCATTTCCAAATCATCCAGAACGGACCTGTCGGGAAGCTCGATCATGGTATCGGAGATGATGTTTTTGTCATCATTGACGCTTGCCGGTGTGCCGGAAGGCCGATTGACCGCATGGGGCGGCTCACCTTCATCCAGATAGCTTTCAACGCGGCGCCCCTTGGCCAGGGCGCTGACAAGGGCGGCTGAAGCCTGGTCCTCGGCGCCCGAAAATTCAGAAAAATCCGCCCGCTTAAACAGGGCGCTAGCGGCGCCGATGGTGCTTCCATGATCCAGGGAAGTATCCCCGCCCAATGGGCAGATGGAAATAAACCGCCCACTGTCGTTGTCGCCAATCTGAACGATGCGGCCGTTGGGTTTGGTTATGTGCATGGAAAATTCGGCCATCCGTTCCAGGCGCTCCAAATACCAGGGCGGGAACAAAGGCATGTTAATTTCTGCCGCCTTGAGAACCTGAATCCTGTCCTCATCCAGCCCCTGCACAAGAGCAGTGGCGTAAACCACCATTTCCATGGACAGCCGGTGATAGCTGGTTGAGGCCTCAAAGTTGGCGCCGTCCTCGGTAAACTGGCGCTCGACCTCGGCGATCAATTGTCTTGTGGCGAAAATCAGCCAGTCATTCGTTTTCGGTGCGGGCGGCAAATAGGCGGCGATGAACAGCAGCCCGGCAATGTTGGCCAGATAATGATTGCCCCGGTGAAGGTCGTGCCATTCCAGGTTGCCGCTAACGTGCTTTCCGTGGGCCTCGATTAAAGCCCGGAATTCGGCCAGGAAAGGCGCGTCAAATTCAGCCCCGGAAGCGATGAACATATCCATGGCCAGGACCAGATTGGCGGCACGGATGGCCACATCCATGGTGCACATCCAGTTGACCCCGTAACCGGGCGGATTGGCGGCGGCGAAATCGAGCGCCTGATTGCGAAACTCGCGTTCCAATCCGGCCTGACGATCAAGCCGGAAGGCCAACGCCAGACCCGGCAGGTGCTGCATCCTGGCCAGCTCCCATGGCACCTTGACGTCGACACCCGGCTCGTGGCCATAGCGCAAGGCCCCCGATACGGTATTTTCGGACCACCGAAAACCGGATTTGAAATCGATTTGCCAGTCGATTGGATTGTATGTGTCATCAATCAAGTTCCGGATCGCCAGCGCCCGCCGCCGGTTCCCCGATGACAGTCTGTTGACGATTTGCTCGACGTTAGTGGGCTTCAGTTCAACCGGGTAGCGGCGCCCTTCAAAGCCAGGAGCGCGCATGCCGTAGGCGACCCTGATCGGGCTTGAGCCGAGCAAATCGAAGCTGTGGGCAGAAACGGCCGCGGCATCCTCATGAATATTATCAGACAGCGGCGGCGTTAAATGCGCATCAAGGCCGCTGTAATCATGGGACAACCAGCCTGCCCGGTCGCCACCATCGGCTTTGATATCCACGAACGTCGAACGGCCAAGACTAAACGCCTGACGGGCATAAGCCCTGGCAATCCTGAGCGCATAACTTCCACCCTTGGCGATGGCCATGCCGGGTTTCAGATTAAGCGCCTGGCGGGCGAGATGGGTTAGCGCCATTTCAAGCCTCCCCGCCAGCAGAATTTTTTAAGACGTCGAGCGTCGCCTGCGCCGTTTTTTGCCATGAAAAAAACTTGGCTCGCGCCAGTGCCTTGGCGCTCATGTTTTGACAAAGCGCATCATCTTCCATAAGCCGCCCCAAGGTGGTCGCCATGTCATCGACGCTGCCGGGATCAAACAGCAAGGCCGCAGGGCCAACGACTTCCGGCATGGCCGCCGTGTTCGACGTGGCGATGGGGGCGCCAGCAGCCATGGCCTCGACCAACGGATTACCGAACGATTCGACCAGTGACGGGAACACGAAAATCCGACAGCGCCGGTAAAGGTCGGCCAGCTCTTCCGTCGACACCGATCCTAAGAAGCGAACGTTGTTTGCCAACCCACAGTCGGCAACAATTTTTTGCAAGCTTTGGTAATATTCGCCATCCAGTTGACGTCCGGCGATCTTCAGAAGTATTTCGGGATGCTTTTGTTTCAGCCTGCCAATAGCCAGTAACAGGTTTTGGAAATTTTTCTGAACGTAAATATCGGAAACGGCAAGCAGGAAATTCTCGCGCCCCTGCCCTTCTTCCGGTGGCGAGAAAATATTGCCGACGCCGTGATGAATGATCGTGCACTTTTCGGCAAACATGCCGGCCAGGGTTGTACCCGCCGTCATCTTGACAAATTCGGATACGGCGATAATCCGGCTGCTGCGCACAATGGAGAGTACCGTGACAGCGTAAAGAACAATCCAGTAAGCGATTTTCGAAATTCTTTTCTCGACGAATGCCACACCGAGCGCGTTGCGCAGCATGATCACCTGACCCGGCGCCAACAAGGGCCCGTAATTGGCCGGTGAAAATGTTACCTTGGCACCGATGCCTCGGGCCAGTCGGGGCACCAGAATTTGCTCGTAAAACGCCAACCACCAGAAACCGGAACGAAAATCCATACTGTGAAGAATAACCCCATCAGGGACCGGGCCGATAATACCGGCCTGGCTTTGGTGGAGACACAGATGCGTCTCGATCTGAGGATCGGCGGCGAAAAAGGGAAGCATATTGCGCAGATACGTGACCCCACCGCCGGATTTGGCATGCAGCCCATTTATCAATACCTTTAGCGGCTCAGCCAATATTAAAATCCCGTCCTATCCGCCTGATAAGCCTTAAGTTAGAGTAATGTAGCGAATCTAATACATTATTAACCGATTTTAGCTCATGTGATCCGACAAGCCATGAAAGCCTTTCAAATGACACACTGCGATATTCTGCCCAGGCCATGTGCGGCATAGCGGGAATACTCGATTACGGCGGAGAGCGGCCCGTGCAAGTGGGCGAGCTTATCGCCATGCGCGACAAGATGGTGCACCGGGGCCCGGATGGCCAAGGCACCTGGAGCGAGCCCGATGGCCGCGTGGGGCTGGCCCATCGCCGGCTGGCCATCGTCGATTTGTCGGAAAAGGCCGCCCAGCCCATGCTCGACAGCGCAGAAACCGTCTGCATTACCTTCAACGGTGAAATCTACAACCACTTGGCCCTGCGCCGGGAACTGGAACAGGCCGGGCGGGTTTTTAAAACCGACCATTCCGATACCGAGGTGCTGATCCACGGCTATCTGCAATGGGGCATCGACGGCCTCCTGGACCGCCTTGAGGGCATGTTCGCCTTCGCCATCTGGGACAGAGACAAGCGCAAGCTGACCCTGGCCCGCGACCGCATCGGCATCAAGCCGTTGTATTTTACCCACGCCGGTGGGCGGTTCTTGTTCGCCTCGGAAATCAAGGCGATTCTGGTCGATCCCACCATCGAACGCGATATCGATCCGCAGGCGCTCAATCA
>JABMOQ010000081.1 GCA_013204045.1 Rhodospirillaceae bacterium
TGTTCAACCCGGACGAACACAGCATAAAGGGTGTCAGCGGCATTTATGTCATCTGGCACGGCGGTATCCGGCCCGGTTGGGTGTACGCTGCGAAAAGCGCCGATCTTGAAGCCGACCTGGACCGCGCCCTCGATAACAACGACATCATGCAGTACAACGACCAGGGCGGTCTGTACGTTACCTGGGCACTGATTCGCGAAGAATACCAGGACGGCGTCTTGCGTTATTTGCTGCAAGCCATGAAGCCGTTGATCGATACCCCGAAGCCGCCGAAAGATGGCATCGACCCGATTCCGGTCATGGTTCCCGGCGCCAAGAAAGCGGCAAAGCCCCCCGGTTAACCGGCGGCCTGTTCGACCAAGTCGGCAATGTCTTCTATAATCCGTCCAAGATCGAAATCTTTCGGCGTATAGACCCGTGCCACGCCCGCCGCCAGCAGGGCGCCGGTATCCCCTTCCGGAATAATTCCGCCGACGATCAGCGGCACATCATCGAGCCCTTGTTGTTTCATACGCGCGGCGATGTCCTGGCACAGCTCTACGTGCGAACCCGACAGGATCGACAGACCGATAACATGGACGCCTTCTTCCAGCGCCGCCGAAACAATTTGTCCCGGGGTCAGGCGGATGCCTTCGTAAACCACGTCCATGCCGGCGTCCCGGGCCCGGACGGCGATCTGCTCGGCGCCATTGGAATGGCCATCCAGCCCCGGCTTGCCAATCAGTATCTTGATCCGGCGGCCGATTTTTTTCGACACCGCCGCCACCCGTTGGTGCGATAAATCGCCATCCCGGGCGGTAGCCGATACGGTGCCTGCGACACCGGTCGGCGCTCGGTAGACTCCGAACGTGCGGCGCAGGGCTTCGGCCCATTCGCCGGTGGTGACCCCTGCATGGGCGCAGGCGATGGATGGCTCCATAATATTGGCGCCGGTGGCGAGCGCTTTTTCCAGCTTGCCGAGGGCCTCCGTCACCTTGGCCTGATCGCGTCCGCCACGCCATTTTTGAAGTGCCGCGATCTGGTGTTTCTCGACCTCCGGCTCGACGGTCAGGAAAGCGCCGTCTCCGGTGGTCAGCGGCGAGGCTTCGGCCTCGGTGAATTTGTTGACGCCGACGACGATCTGTTCACCACTTTCAATGGCCGCCAACCGCCGGGTGTTGGACGAAACAAGGGCGCGCTTCATATAGCCGCTTTCGATGGCCGCAACCGCGCCGCCCATGCCCTCAATCGCTTTCAGCTCGGCAGCGGCGGCGTCTTTCAACTGCCCTACTTTTTCGGCGATCACATGAGAGCCATCGAAAATGTCGCCAAATTCCAGCAGGTCGGTCTCGTAGGCAACGATTTGTTGCAGGCGAAGCGACCATTGCTGGTCCCACGGCCTTGGCAGGCCCAGGGCCTCGTTCCAGGCCGGTAATTGTACGGCCCGGGCCCGGGCGTTCTTCGACAGCACAACGGGCAGCATTTCCATCAAGATGCGATAGACGTTGTTTTCCGGCTGCTGTTCCGTAAGCCCCAGGGAATTAACCTGGACCCCATACCGAAAGCGCCGCATTTTTTCATCGGTAACACCGTAGCGATCGCGGACGATGTCATCCCACATATCGGCGAAGGCCCGCATTTTCGACAATTCAGTAACCAGCCGAATACCGGAATTGAGAAAAAAGCTGATCCGGCCGATGACTTGGGCAAATTCACCCTCAGGCACCTGGCCGCCGTCCCGCACCGCATCAAGAATGGCGACGGCGTCGGCCATGGCAAAAGCCAGTTCCTGCTCCGGCGTCGCGCCCGCTTCCTGCAAATGATAGGAACAAACGTTGACCGGATTCCATTTCGGCATTTCTTTATAGGTGAAGGCGATCATGTCGGCGGTCAGTTTCAGGCTCGGCCCCGGCGGAAAAATATAAGTGCCGCGGGACAGGTACTCTTTCATGATGTCGTTCTGGGTGGTGCCGGAAAGATCGCTGCGGGCCACCCCCTGGCGCTCGGCCAGCGCCACATAAAGCGCCAACAGCCAGGCCGCCGGTGCATTGATGGTCATGGATGTATTCATCTGATCCAGGGGCAGGCCCTCGAACAGGGTTTCCATATCGCCGATATGGCTGACCGGCACACCGACCTTGCCGACCTCGCCTAAGGCCAGGGGATGGTCGGAATCGTAGCCGGTCTGGGTCGGCAAATCGAAGGCAATGGACAGGCCGGTCTGGCCGCGCGCCAGGTTGGTGCGGAACAACTGGTTCGAGACCTGAGCCGAACTGTGGCCGGAATAGGTCCGGAACACCCACGGACGATCCCGCCCGACCGTCGGCGAATCGTCCGCATCTTTATTTGTTGCATCTGCGAATTTGTCCACCATTCGAGCCTCTGCCAATCAAAGAAAAGATGCATAATCTATTGTTAATATAGACACATTTCAACCAACCCCCATCAGCATAGCAAATTGTGCATTGCGAAGAAATAGCTGAAGGTCTAAGACGGATTATTGCATAATTACACCCTTTGGGGAACGAGGAGACGACCATGAGCGAAGCGGCGACTGTGATTGACCTGCATCCGGCCTTGCCGAAAAAGGATCTTTATGAGGTCGGCGAGATTCCGCCCCTCGGTCATGTGCCTAAACAAATGCACGCCTGGACGATCCGCCGCGAACGTCATGGCGATCCCGACACGGCCATGCAGGTCGAGGTCGTCGAAACCCCGACCCTGGACAGCCACGAAGTTCTGATCATGGTGATGGCCGCCGGCGTCAACTACAACGGCGTCTGGGCGGCCCTTGGCAAACCGGTCACACCGTTTGATATTCACAAAGCCGACTACCATATTGCCGGATCGGACGCCGCCGGCATCGTCTGGGCCGTTGGATCCAAAGTTAAACGTTGCAAGGTCGGCGACGAGGTCGTCGTGCACTGCAATCAGGACGATGGCGACGACGAGGAATGCAACGGCGGCGACCCGATGTTTTCGACCAGTCAGCGCATTTGGGGCTATGAAACACCGGACGGCTCGTTCGCCCAGTTCACCCGCGTCCAGGCGCAACAGGTGATGCCGCGCTCCAAGCACCTGACGTGGGAGGAAAGCGCTTGCTGTACCCTGACCCTGGCGACCGCCTACCGGATGCTGTTCGGCCACCGCCCGCACATCCTTCGCCCCGGCCATAACGTACTGGTATGGGGCGCATCAGGGGGCCTCGGCTCCATGGCCATACAATTGATCGCCACCGCCGGGGCCAACGCCATCGGCGTTATCTCCGATGATTCGAAACGTGATTTTGTCATGGAACTGGGCGCCAAGGGTGTCATCAACCGCAAGGACTTCGATTGCTGGGGCCAACTGCCGGAAGTCAACGGCGAGGGCTTCGGTGACTATATGAAAGAGGTGCGCAAGTTCGGCAAGGCGATCTGGGATATCACCGGCAAGGGTGTCGATGTCGACTTCGTGTTCGAGCATCCCGGCGAGGCGACCTTCCCGGTATCTTGCAACATCGTCAAGCGCGGCGGCATGGTCGTCTTCTGCGCCGGGACCACCGGCTACAACCTGACCATGGACGCCCGTTTCGTATGGATGCGCCAAAAACGTATTCAGGGCAGCCACTTCGCCAACCTGAAACAGGCATCCCAGGCCAATCAGCTGGTCATCGAACGGCGCATCGATCCGTGCATGTCGGAAATGTTCAGTTGGGATGACATTCCCCTGGCCCACATGAAAATGATGAATAACGAACACAAACCCGGCAATATGGCGGTGCTGGTACAGGCCAAGCGCGCCGGCCTGAGGACACTGGAAGACTGCATCGAAGCTTGAGGAATGCCATCATGAGCGACAGTCGATGAAAGATAACGGCCCGGCCATCGACGGACTGCTCGACACCTGTGCGGGGGCCATCGCATCGGCCGATGGGCTGCTCGGTAAAATTCATGGCGCCGTTACCGCCCGTGTCGTCCGCGATGGCCGAGTCGATTCGGGCCTGATCGAGACCGACCAGTTTGCCGCCCATGGTCTTTCCTGGGCCGCCACCTACGTGGAAGCGCTCCGCCAGATGCATGGCTGGGCGTCGCGTCTTAACGACTCTGGAAGTCTGGGCGAGCTGGAAAGCCTGATCTGTCAGGCCGCCTTCGGCGAATACCTGGCTCAGCTTTATGGCGGCATTGCCATTTCCCAGGGCGAGATCTTCCGCCCCCGCGACTTAGGCGTCTCCAGTAAGGACGTACACACCTTTTTCAAGGGCCCCGTAAAAACCCTGATCGATGGCGGCAACACCAACGATGTGCGCATGGCGATAGCCGAGCTGATCGGCGACGGCAGCCACTATGGCAACCCGGGTCTGGGCGACGAGACTCTGAAGATGGTGCAGGACCAGTTCCGCCGCTTCACCGACGAGCAGATTGCCCCCCACGCCCATGACTGGCATTTAAAAGATCAACTGATCCCCCTGGAAGTCGTCGAACAGATGGCGGCGCTTGGCGTTTTCGGACTGACCGTGCCGGAACAATTCGGCGGCCTGGGGCTCGGCAAAACCGCCATGTGTGTGGTCACCGAAGAATTATCCCGGGGCTACATCGGCGTCGGGTCTTTGGGCACCCGGTCTGAAATCGCCGCCGAACTGATTCGCCTCGGCGGCACCGATCAACAAAAATCCCATTACCTGCCGCTGATCGCCTCTGGCGAAATTTTACCGACTGCGGTTTTTACCGAACCGGGCACCGGTTCCGATCTGGCGTCCTTAAAAACCCGCGCCGTCCGTGATGGCGATGTTTACCGCATCACCGGCAACAAAACATGGATCACCCACGCGGCGCGCTCCGACCTGATGACCCTGCTGGTGCGCACCAATTCCGGCGAGGCCGGCTACAAGGGATTGTCCATGTTGCTGGCCGAAAAGCCGCGCGGCTCAGATAGCGACCCCTTCCCCGCCGCCGGCATGTCGGGCAGCGAGATTCAGGTGCTCGGCTACCGGGGCATGAAGGAATATGAACTGGCCTTCGACGGTTTTGAGGTCGCGGCCGGCGGACTGCTCGGAACCGAGGAAGGCCAGGGCTTCAAACAATTGATGGCGACCTTCGAATCGGCGCGCATCCAGACCGCCGCCCGGGCCGTCGGGGTGGCCCAATCGGCCATGGAACTGGGGCTGAAATACGCATGCGACCGCAATCAGTTCGGCAAACCGATTTTTCAATTCCCCCGGGTCGCCGGCAAGCTGGCGTGGATGGCGGTCGAGACCATGATCGCCCGGCAAATGACCTATTTCGCTGGCCGCGAAAAAGATTCCGGCCGGCGCTGCGATATCGAGGCCGGCATGGCCAAGCTGCTCGCCGCCCGCGTCGCCTGGTCGAGTGCCGACAATGCCCTGCAAATTCATGGCGGCAACGGCTATGCGCTGGAATATCCCATCTCCCGGGTGCTGTGCGATGCCCGCATCCTCAATATATTCGAAGGCGCGGCGGAGATTCAGGCCCACGTGATCGCCCGCGGGCTTTTGACCGGACGCAATTGAACGGTTAAAGTTTCCCCATGGTCAAACTGACAAAAATCTATACACGCGGGGGCGACGGTGGCGAAACATCCCTCGGCGATGGCGCCCGAACACCGAAACACAGCCTTCGCGTCGCCGCCTATGGCACCGTCGATGAAGCCAACGCCGCCGTCGGCGTGGCCCGCCTGCACACGGACGGCGCCCCCGATGCCATGCTGGGGCGCATCCAGAACGATCTGTTCGATCTGGGGGCCGATCTTTGCCGCCCGGAAGATGGCGAAGCTGTCGCGCTCAGGATTACCGACGGGCAGGTCACCCGGCTGGAATCCGAAATCGACGACATGAACGAAAAGCTCGATGACCTGACATCCTTCATCCTGCCCGGCGGCAGTGCAGCGGCGGCGCACCTGCATCAGGCGCGGACCATCATCCGGCGTGCCGAGCGGCTGATCTCGGAACTGGCGACATCTGGCGAACCGGTTAATCCGGCGGCCCTGAAATATGCCAACCGGCTGTCCGATCACCTGTTTCAGATGGCCCGGCTGGTCAACGATGGCGGCAAGAACGACGTCCTCTGGCAGCCCGGGGCCAATCGCTGAGCGAGCCGGCCCAAGGCGTCGAAATCCCTACAAAATAGGGCGCATGACGGCGTTGACAGCCCTTTTCCTTGTCCTTATTGTGCAGGTGCGAAGAAATTCTGGAGACAGTTTTCGCTTTTAATTTCAAGTTCTTACAGGGCGAGTCTATCTAATGAAAATCCTTGTTGCCGTCAAAAGGGTCGTTGATTACAACGTCAAAATCCGAGTCAAGGCCGATAACAGCGGCGTCGAGACCGCCAACGTCAAGATGTCCATGAACCCGTTCGACGAAATCGCCGTCGAGGAAGGCGTGCGTCTGAAGGAAGCCGGAACGGCGTCCGAGTTGGTTGCCGTTTCCTTAGGATCCGCGCAATCGTCGGAAACCATCCGCACCGCCCTGGCCATGGGCGCCGATCGCGGCATCCTCGTAGAAACCGATGAGGAACTGCAACCGCTTGCCGTCGCAAAACTTCTGAAAGCGGTGGCGGACAAGGAAAGCCCCGACCTGATCATCGTCGGCAAACAAGCCATTGATGACGACGCCAACCAGACCGGCCAGATGCTGGCCGCCCTGCTCGGCTGGTCGCAAGGCACCTTCGCCTCGAAGCTGGAACCGGGCGATGGCAAGGCGACCCTGGTCCGCGAGGTCGACGGCGGCCTGGAAACCATTTCCATCAATCTGCCGGCGGTTATTACCACCGACCTGCGCCTCAACGAGCCGCGCTATGCGTCGCTGCCCAACATCATGAAGGCCAAGAAAAAACCGATTGATATCATGACCCCGGCCGATCTTGGCGTCGATACCGCATCAAAATTAACCGTCCTCAAAGTCGTCGAGCCGGAAAAACGCAAGGCCGGGGACATTGTCGCGAGCACCGCCGAACTGGTCGATAAACTCCGCAACGAAGCCAAGGTGATCTGATGAGCATACTCGTCGTTGCCGAACACGATAATTCGGAACTGAAAGCCGCCACCCTGAATACGGTCACCGCAGCCGCCCAGATGGGCGAGGTTACGGTGCTGGTGGCCGGCGCAAATTGTGCCGGCGTCGCCGAAGCCGCCGCCAAGATCATCGGCGTCGCCAAGGTCGTCGTCGCCGATGATGCGGCGTTTGCCAACGGCCTTGCGGAAAATGTTGCGGCCCTGCTGGTTGATCTGGCCCCCGGTTACAGCCATATAGTGGCGCCTGCGACCACATCCGGGAAAAACATTCTGCCCCGCGCCGCGGCCCTGCTCGACGTATCGCAGATTTCCGAGATTATCGAAGTCGTCGATGCAGATACCTTCGTGCGCCCGATCTATGCTGGTAATGCACTGGCCACCGTCAAGTCCGGGGACACCATCAAGATCATCACCGTTCGCACCACGGCGTTCGAGCCGGCGGCGGCGGAAGGCGGCAACGCGGCCATTGAAAACGTCAGCGGCGGCGGAGATCAGTTGTTAAGCTCATATATCGGGGCTGACCTGACAAAATCCGAACGCCCGGAACTGACCAGCGCCCGGATCGTCATTTCCGGCGGCCGCGGCATGCAGTCGGGTGACAACTTCTCCATGCTCGAAGAAATCGCCGATAAACTGAACGCCGCCGTCGGTGCATCCCGCGCCGCCGTTGATGCCGGCTATGTTCCCAACGACTATCAGGTAGGCCAGACCGGCAAGGTCGTGGCGCCTGATCTTTACATCGCCGTCGGCATTTCCGGAGCCATTCAGCATCTGGCTGGCATGAAGGACAGCAAGGTCATCGTCGCCATCAACAAGGATGAAGAAGCCCCCATTTTCCAGATCGCCGATTACGGCCTGGTCGCCGACCTGTTCGAGGCCCTGCCCGAACTGTCGGCGGAACTTGATAAATAAGGACACTAAATAAAAACATGTCATACCACATAAAAAAGATTGGCGTCATCGGTGCCGGACAAATGGGCAGCGGCATCGCACATGTGTGTGCATTGGCCGATCATGACGTTTACCTGATGGATATTGCCGAAGAATCCTTAGGCGCCGCCGTCAAGGCCATCGGAAAACGCATGGGCCGCCAGGTCGAAAAAGGCAAGGTTACCCAGGAAAACATGGATTCCGCCCTGAAGCGCATTTCCACGGGCACGTCCTATGACGGCTTTAAGGATTGCGATCTGGTCATCGAGGCGGCAGCCGAGGACGAGGAACTCAAAAAGGAAATTCTTCGCACCCTTTGCAAGCACGTCCACGAAAACACCATCATCGCATCAAATACGTCGTCTATTTCCATCACCCGGCTGGGCGCACAGACCGATCGCCCCGGCAAGTTCGTCGGCATGCACTTCATGAACCCGGTGCCGTTAATGGAACTGGTTGAACTGATCCGGGGCATCGCCACCGACGAGGACGTCTATGCCGCCGTCCGTACCCTGACCGAACAACTGGGCAAGACTGCGGTTAATGCCGAAGATTTTCCAGCCTTCATCGTCAACCGTATTCTGCTGCCGATGATCAACGAAGCCGTCTACACCCTTTACGAGGGCGTCGGCTCGGTCGAGGCCATTGACACATCCATGAAGCTGGGCACCCACCACCCCATGGGGCCGCTGGAACTGGCCGACTTTATCGGCCTCGATACGTGCCTTGCCGTCATGAACGTGCTGCACGAAGGGCTCGCCGACACCAAATACCGGCCGTGTCCGCTGTTGGTTAAATATGTGGAAGCCGGCTGGCTTGGCCGTAAATCGGGCCGGGGTTTTTATGACTATTCCACCGACGTTCCGGTGCCGACGCGCTAGCCCCCTGCTACGACTGCTTTTCAACCTTCTCTAACGAATTCATATCATCGACCCAGGCTTGCGCCGAACTTGTCCATATCTGCTTCGACGGCGGCAGTTGGTCGCGCTGCGTAATCACGCCGACGCGGAGACCGAGAACTTTCGGGCTGTCCTCATCGGATGTGGCATAGATGCCCGAGCCGCACTCCGAACAAAAGGCCTGAAGCCGTTTATTGCCGCTTTCCGCCGTCTTGATGTAGATCTTCGGCTCCGCGCCCAGCAGCTTAAACGTCGATGCATCGACAAACGCAACGGTACGAAAAGCGGACGCGGAAAGCGACTGGCAGTCCGAGCAATGACAAATGACGACCTTGGCAGGATCGACCTCGGCCTCGAATTTGATGTTGCCGCAGTGGCATGCGCCATCGATTTTCATTATTTTTTCCTTCCGTTTGTTTAAGCGTCGTCCGGCACTTCGACTAGGTCTATGCTGATTCCAGCTTCGCTAAGCATCTCGCGTGTCACTTGCGCATTTTCTTCCCAGCGTTCGGCGAAATCACCTTCCATGGACGCCGCATCGGCGACGACGCGGGTGATGCCGGTCTGGATAATGCCCCGGGCGCAATCGGCGCACGGCACATGGGTCACATACATGGTGCAGCCCTTCAGGGCCATGCCGACACGGGCCGCATTGTAGATGGCGTTGCGCTCGGCATGTTCGGTCCAATCGTACTTTGTCGGTCGGGCGTGGCGGTCTTCCTTGTCGTCGTCAATGCCACGGGGAAAGCCGTTATAGCCGTAGGGGCCGGGGGTGCGATCTTCGCCGATGATGACGGCGCCGACCTGGGTCGAGCGATCTTTCGACCAGGTCGAAACCTCGCGCGCCAGTTTTAAAAATCGAATATCCCATTTACTCATAAGGATGATTGAAGCCCTTTAAGCCTTATAAGTCAAAGCAGAACAAGGCTCCTGTTGCCAAGCCAGGCTTGACTTCCAGAGGCCCAAAAGGCAGGCGAGCGCAGCGCAGCGCCCGCAGGGACTTGTTTAGTGTAATTCTGCACGTAGTTTCTGGCGCAGCACATCGATGGGCACCAGCACGCCCTTCATTTCCACATTCCAGAATTGCCAGCCGTTGCAGGCCGGGGCCTTCTGGACGTGGGCGCCAACCTGATGGATGGAGCCCCGGAAGTCGGTTGTCGTTAGCGACCCGTCGGCGCGCACCCGGGCCTTGTGGCGGCGGCGGCTGTCGGTCAGCACCACGCCGGCTTCGAGCATGCCGCGCTCGATCAGTCGGCCGAATGGGATGCGCGGCAGGCTGCGCTTTGGCGGCGTCGAATACAGTTCTTTCTCGTCATCGGAAACCTCGCGCACCTTCTTCAATCGCGCTTCGGCCAGTTTGACATATTTTGCCTCGCGCTCGAGGCCGATGTAGTTGCGGCCCATCTTCTTGGCCACGGCCCCGGTGGTACCGGTACCAAAAAACGGATCGAGAACCGTATCGCCGACTTCCGTCGACGATAATATGACCCGGTAGAGAAGCGATTCCGGCTTTTGCGTCGGATGGGCCTTGTGGCCGTCTTTTTTCAGGCGTTCGTGTCCGGTACAGATGGGCAGCTCCCAGTCCGAGCGCATCTGCAAATCCTCGTTCAGGTTCTTCATGGCCTCGTAATTGAACAGATAGCGTGAATCCTTGTCCCGGGAGCACCAGATCAGGGTCTCGTGGGCGTTGGTAAAACGCCGGCCGCGAAAATTCGGCATCGGGTTGGTTTTGCGCCAGATCACATCGTTGAGCATCCAGTAGCCCAACTCCTGCAAAATGGCGCCGACCCGGTAGATATTGTGATAGCTGCCGATCACCCACAAGGTGCCGTCCGGCTTCAACACCCGGCGGGCTGCGCTCAGCCACTCGCGGGTGTAATCGTCATAGGCCTGGAAGCTGGCGAACTGGTCCCACTTGTCATCGACGCCATCAACTTTGCTGTTGTTGGGGCGCAATAAATCGCCTTCGAGCTGTAAATTATACGGCGGATCGGCGAACACCATATCGACGGAACCTTCCGCCATGTTGTTCATCAGTTCGACGCAATTACCATGAAGTATTTGCCCTTGTTTAGAGGGTTTTTTAGTCGCCATATTATATTTCAGGGCGGCATTTGATATGCCGCCATCTCCCTGCCCAGATGTTGGCTGCACTCTGAGTCACCTGTGACTCGGCGTCAAGAATTAAATAGATTCAATGACTTATCAGTAGAATCCCGACCCACATATGGGGGGGTGGAGTCATCGCTGACTCAACATCTAGCCTTCAAGCAGGATGCGGATCGGTTTAAAACTTCTGCGGTGATGGTGCGTAATGCCGTGAATCGCCAGCGCCTTGCGATGTTCAGGCGTCCCATATCCGGCGTTTCGCTGCCAGCCATATTCGGGATGCGCCTCGGCAAGGTCGGCCATGATCCGATCACGGGTCACCTTGGCGATGATCGACGCGGCGGCGATCGACAGCGACCTGCCGTCACCCTTAACCAGCGTCTTGACCGGACAGGCCAGATCCGGCGCCCGGTTGCCGTCGACCAGCGCGATTCCCGGCGCAGCGCCGAGATCGGCCACGGCGCGCTGCATGGCCAGCATGGTGGCGGCCAGAATGTTGAGTCGGTCGATCTCTTCCACGGAGGCGATGCCGACACCGTAGGTGGCGTGGTTCTGCAACAGGCCAAACAAGTGCTCGCGCTTTTTCTGAGGCAGCTTCTTGGAATCATCCAGGCCGAGGCGCAAATCGTCCGGCGCTTCATTGATGTCAAGAATCACCGCCCCGGCGACCACCGGCCCGGCCCACGGGCCGCGGCCCGCTTCGTCGATACCGGCAACCGGGGTCAGGCCCTCGGCGATGGCTTCGTATTCAAACATAAAATCAGGCATGACGATCACGATACCCTTCGCTCAGAACAAAGCCATCTGCTGGCCGGCCTTGGGCGGCGCTTTGAATTGGGTGCAGTCCAGGCCCAGAGTGCCGGGTTCGGTGCGCGCGCCGATGGCATCCATAGCCACCCGTTTGCAAGCCAGCCGGAATCTTTTCGACAGCAAGTCGGCCAGCGTACCGGTGCCGGTCATGCGGACGCCGAAACGGCTGTCGTTCAAATCACCGCCCCGGCTCTGGCTGAGCAGGCTGAGCACATGGGAAGCCCGGCCCGGCGCGTATTCGTTCAGCCATTCAGAAAACAAATCCTTTAGCTCATAGGGCAGTTTGAGCAGGCTATAGACAGCAGACGTGGCGCCCGCCGTCCGGCCCGCCGCGATGATGCTTTCCAGTTCCATATCATTGAGGGCCGGGATCATGGGCGCCGCAAAGATGCTGACCGGAATACCGGCGTCGCTTAAGGCGCCGATCGTGGCCAGCCTTTTTTCCGGCGTCGGCGCCCGCGGCTCCAGTTTCCGGGATAACTCGCGCTTAAGTGTGGTCACCGACACGGCCACCGAGACCAGCCCGCGCGCCGCCATCGGCCCCAGGATATCAAGATCGCGCACCACCAATGCCGACTTGGTGACGATGGTTATTGGGTGGTTGAAGGCGGCCAGCACTTCCAGAATTTGCCGCATCAATCCGTATTGCCGTTCGATCGGCTGATAGGGATCGGTATTGGTGCCAAGGGCAATGGGCTGGCAGGCATAGGCCTGTTTTTCAAGTTCCCGTTCCAGCACCCGGGCGATATCTGGTTTGGCAAACAGGCGGCTTTCGAAATCGAGTCCCGGCGACAGGCCCATATGGGCATGGCTGGGCCGGGCAAAACAATAGGCGCAGCCATGTTCGCAGCCCCTGTACGGATTGATCGAACGATCGAACGGCAGGTCGGGCGAGCGGTTATAGGTGATGGCGCTGCGGCAAGCCTCGTCGGTGACCGTGGTCCTGAGCGGTGCAATATCATCTTCCTCCAACGCCCAGCCGTCATCGATGGCAAGGCGTTGCAACGGCTCATGGCGACCGCTCGGGTTGGTGATAACGCCGCGGCCCTTTTTCGGCAGGTTGGCCCTAATATCAGGCATCGGCCATGGTATCCCAACAATAAGAACGTTTCAAGAACATGCTTGATCGAGAATCCATGTGCGAAAGGCGCTGACCACAGGCCGGGTCACGGTTTCATCCGGGATGACCAGGTAATAGGCGAAGCCTGTCGGGATACCCAGTTTGAACGGCCTGACCAGTTTGCCGGAGGCCAGATCGTCGCTGACCAGCGATGTGTTGATCAACGCCACCCCGTGGCCTTCCAGCGCCGCCTGCACGGCCATGGTCTCAGGCGAAAACTCCGGTCCCTTGCGCCAGTCCACATCCGTCGCCCCGGCCAGTTTCAACCACATGCGCCAATCCGAATAGGACGGGTTGCGCGCTGTCGTATAACCGGAATGCAGCAGGGTATGATGGGCAAGATCGGCGGGGCCGTTCAGCGGATGCGCACCGGTCATCAACTTCGGGCTACAGACCGGAAACACCTCCTGCTCGAACAGGCGATCCGCATGATAACCCGGGTAGTCGCCGCGCCCGTAGCGGATCGCCACGTCAATGCCTTCGCGGCGCAAATCGACCACGTCCATGGCGGCATCAATTCGGACTTTTAATCCCGGGTTTAATTCCTGGAAATCATCAAGCCTGGGGACCAGCCACTTGGCGGCAAACGACGGCGCCGTGGTGATGGTGAAGACATCGGTTTCAGGGCCGCCCGTCAACAGCCCCGCCCCTTCGGCCAAGCGATCGAAGGCTTCCGTCAGCGCCGGCAGGGCGGACCGGCCCCGGTCGGTCAGGGCCAGGGCCCGGGTCAGGCGCACGAACAGCGGCGTCCCGGCCAGTTCCTCCAACGCCTTGACCTGATGGCTGATGGCGGCCGGGGTAACGTTCAGCTCGGCCGCCGCCTTGGTAAAACTCAAATGGTGGGCCGCGGCCTCGAAGGCGCGTAACGAATTCAACGGCGGCAGTCTGCGGCGCATATAATATACCTTAGATTTTCTAATTTATGACACGAGAAGTCCTCGTTTGTCGAGGCTATCAATCTCCCGTATTCATTGACTTAAGAAAACAATATTAACTTCCTACAGTTTAACGGAGATAAGCCATGACACACTATCACAGACTGACCCGCAGCAACGATTATTTCTCTCCCATGAGCGAGGCCGAACGCCAGCGCCATGAAATCAACCTCGGTCCGTCGCCCCTCGACGACCTGATCAGCACCGCGACGCTGAAGATGATCAACGCCGTCGAGCGGGGCTGGAAGCACCTGCATCTCTGAGTGGTAATCCTTGTTCCCGGTTCATATGCTATGAATGGGGAACAAGGAGGAGCCGCCCGTTGCCGGAATATGATCTCAAACATAAAATCAAACTCAGTATTATCATCCCGACCTTCAACGAAGCCGCCAATATCGGCGTCACCCTCGAGGCCCTGAAGGGCTCGGGCGTCGATGTCGCTTATGACATCATCGTTGCCGACGGTGGCTCCGCTGACGCCACCGCCGACGAGGCCCACGGCCACGGCGCCATGGTCGTTGACAGCCCCCGCGGACGCGGCATCCAGCTTGCCGCCGGCGCCGCCCAGGCGCAGGCCGGGTGGCTGCTCTTCATCCATGCCGACACCACCCTGAAAGCCGGCTGGTGGCCGGAGGCCAAGGCCTTCATGGATGATGCGGCCAACTCCCGCAAGGCCGCCGCCTTCCGCTTCCGACTCGATGACGACTGCCGGGCGGCAGGGGTCCTCGAAATTCTGGTCGGCTGGCGCAGCCGCTGGCTGGCCCTGCCCTATGGCGACCAGGGCCTGTTGATCAGCACCGCCTTTTACCAGGAGCTCGGCGGTTTCGCGGCCATGGGACTGATGGAAGACGTCGACATGGTTCGCCGCATCGGGCGCAGGCGGCTGGTCCTTCTGGATGCCGATGTCATGACCTCTGCCGACAAGTATCGGCGCGAAGGGTATCTGTTCAGGCCGCTGCGCAATGTGCTGTGCCTGTCGCTCTATTTTTTGGGCGTGCCCGACCGCACCATCGAAAGGCTGTATCGATGAAGACCAACCGCCATCTGGTCGTTTTCGCCCGCCGCCCGGACCTGGGGTTGGTCAAGACCCGGCTGGCCGCCGACATCGGCCTGGTCGCCGCGACCCGTTTTTACCGGCAGACATCGGCCGCCGTCATGAACCGGCTGGGCCGGGATAACCGCTGGCGCTGCTGGGCGGCGGTAACCCCGGCAACCGCCATTCACGGGCATCGTTTCTGGCCCCGCGTCTTCGAGCCAATCGCCCAAGGCACCGGCAACCTGGGGGCCCGCATGGGTCATGTGCTGGGCAAGTTGCCGCCGGGGCCTGCCGTCATCATCGGCACCGATGTTCCGGCCATCCGGCCCCGCCATATCGAAAGCGCCTTTCGGGCCCTCGGCGATCACGACGCCGTCTTTGGTCCATCCGGCGATGGCGGTTACTGGCTGGTCGGCGCCCGGCGCAGCCCCCATATACCGGACCTGTTTTCCGGCGTTCGCTGGTCGAGCCGGCATACCCTTGCCGATAGCCTTTTAAAACTCGAAGGCCAGGGCGTGAAAGTGGCGCTGATCGAGGAACTGGCAGACATCGACACCGGCGACGATTATTACAGATGGGTCAATCAAGATGTTCTTTGAGTCGCGGCATCAACTCGACGAAGTTGCATGGCCGATAGCGGGCATCCAGTTGATGGACCAGGATATCGTCCCACGCATCCTTGCACGCCCCCGGTGATCCGGGCAGGGCAAACAGATAGGTGCCGCCGGCGACCCCGGCGGTGGCCCGGGACTGGATGGTCGAGGTTGAAATTTTCTGGTAGCTGAGCATTCGGAACAATTCGCCGAAGCCGGGGATTTCCTTTTCGACGACCCGGGCGAAGGCCTCCGGCGTGATGTCGCGCCCCGTAAGCCCGGTGCCGCCGGTGACGATCACCGCATCGACGGACACGTCGGCGATCCAGCCTTGCAGCTTTTCGACAATGTCATCGACCTCGTCCCTGACGATGGCCCGCTCGGCGACACTGTGGCCGGCGGCAACGATGCGGTCGACCAGGGTAGCGCCAGATTTGTCGTCGTCCAGGGTTCTCGAATCCGACACCGTCAATACCGCGATATTGACCGCTAAAAAGTCGCGGGCGCTGTCGATTTTACTCAATTTCGGCGACCAGTTGAGTCGCCCCGTCGAGGGCGTGATAAGACGGCCAGTGTCCGGCGGCGATGGCCGTCAGCGACGGCGTCGGCTGGCCGAGGCGATCCCGGTAACTCCACAGGTTGGTCAATACATGCTCGACGAAAGCGCGGGTTTCCCGGGACGGAATACTTTCGATGAAAAACAGCGGATCGTTCATATCGTCGGTGTCACGCCGCCATTTCCTGAGGTTGCCGGGGCCGCCGTTCCACGCCGTCGCCATCAGGAACAGGTCGCCCTTGACGCGCGCATCGGCCAGCAAAATTTCGATGTACTTCTGGCCCAATTTTAAATTGACGGCAGGATCGAACAGGGTGTCGCGGGTTTCATTGGTGCGGTGGAAACGGCGGTCGCGGGCGACGAAACTGGCGGTGCGCGGCATCAGCTGCATCAGGCCACGGGCTCCGGCCCAGCTTTTGGCGCGCGGGTTAAACCGTGATTCCTGGCGGATCAGGGCGAAGACCAAGGCCCGGTCGATGGAGTATCCGCCATCCGGCTGCCAGTAAGGCAACGGATAGGCGGCCGAATCGAAACCGCCGCCGTCCGGGTACAGACTGTCGTTGAGGCGCACCGCAAGGCCTGGCAAGTTGGCGCGGCTGGCCAGGGCCAGGATACCGCCGGCGATTTCCGGATTGGTGCGCCCGGCATAGCCGCGCAAATCCCGTTCGGCGCGCAAACTTTCGCCGACCTGCAGGAGCGCCAGGGCGCGGTGGCCGGCCGGTGTTTTGGCCAGGGTGTCGATGGCCGCCTGTTCGATTTCCGGCTGCTGCCATTTGAAGGTGGCCGGCATGCCGAGCAGGGTGCGGGCCAGAACCCCGTAGAAGGTCCGTGGAAATTCCGCCGCCTGCCGGAGCAGGGCGGCGACCTTTTGCGGATTGCCGGCGACAAGGTGGGCGCGGGCGGCCCAGAAGGCGGCTGCCGATTCGGTCCACCCGGAGGTATTTTTCAGGGCCTTTTCCATGGCCGCCGCCCGGTCGAAATAATCGGCCGCCTGTTCGGCCCGGCCGAGCCGCCACGCGGCCAGCCCCGCCGTCCACCAGGCTTGCGGCAGCCAGCGCCCGGAGCGCGCCCCGGCCTCGGTCGCCCACGTGACCGCCCATTCATCGCGGCCGGCGGCAAAGTAGCCGGCGGCGAGGCGGGCCTTGGCCTCGTCCATATCGAAATCGGAAAACAGCCGCCTGACATCCTTGGCTCCGAGCAACTGCTTGACCGCCTTGGTATAGCCTTTGCGCAACTGGCCCTTGATCTGGCGTTTCCAGGCATGAACCTGGCGGCGCTGGGCCTTGGACAATTTTTTGCCCGGCGGCCGGTCGGCGACTTCGGTTTCGGCGGTGGCAACGGTCAGGGTGCCGGGCACCGGCACCTTCGGTCGGCGCCAGTTGGCGGGGCGGCGGTGCAGGGCCAGCTTGTAAATGCGGCGGGCATCCGGATGGTCGGCGTAGGCATCCATCCAGTCTTTCAATTCCTTGTATTTTGAGCGGTACTTGGTCGGGTGCAGGTAACGCTGGGCCAGCACGTGGCCCATGAGCGCCTTGTCGGTCAGGTAGTGAATCAGTTCATCGGCGCGCTTCCAGTCGCCGCCTTGCTGCACGTGGAATATCTGGCGGTAGCGCTCGGCATCGCCGGCGGAAAGCGGTTCGGGCAAGTTGACCGCAAAAGAAGCTGCCCCATCGGCTGCCTGGCCCATGGACGGCGCCAAGGCCAGGCCGACGGCCAACGCAAAACCAAGCGCGACTCCCGTGTGACGGCGTGATCTGATCATGAAAATACCGACTGCATCCTGATGTTTAAAAAGAACCCCGAAGCCGAGCCTTTTGTATATCCCATCGCCGATTCGGCGGCAACAGGACAGGCGCGGCAGGGCCGGAAGATCCGTATCTGTAAAAAAAAGTAAAGGAACGAAAGCCATTTTATCCTTATTTTTCAATGGGCCGTTTTTTTGAAAGCCATTTTGGCGGCACAAGGTGGGGTCCATATGAACTAGGAATATATAGCTAATTTGGGGGTAAATGTCAAGTTACAAAACGCCGGGTTATATCCTGCCCTGGAATCATCGACCGCAGGAAGGGCGGCGCGTCATCAAGCCCGGCCTAGCGAAGACACTGATCAACAGCCAATAGAAGTTCTTCATTTGAAAAGGGCTTGGGGAGCGTCTTGTCGGCCTTTTTAACGACCGGCCACAGGGGGCCGGAAGATGGCTAGCACAATTGGCAGAATATTCATGTGATTAGTCTCGGTGATTTCACAAATATTTAGGGCCAAAACGCTGTCATGCACCTGATGTCTTCGGGAGGGGAATTCAACTATTAAATGGCGACCACAGCCTGAAGAATTTTAGCCCCCATTGCCATCGGCCCCTAGCCACCGGCCAGCCGGTCCCGCACCATCAGCAAATCGGCCCAGGCCTCGCGCTTGTGGGCCGGCGAGCGCAGCAGGTAGGCCGGGTGGAACATGGGCGTCGCCGGAATCGGGCGCGACAGTTTCGGGGTGGCGTAGGAGAACCATTTGCCGCGCAGCCGTCCGACCCCGGCCGTTTCGGCGAGCATGGCCTTGGCCGCCGGGCCGCCCAGGGTAACCAGAAATTCCGGGTCGATCAGTTCCATCAGCCGCTCGACGAACGGCATGCAAAGGACCGTTTCGCCCATGGTCGGGGTGCGGTTGCCGGGCGGCCGCCAGAACACCGTGTTGGCGATATAAACCTGTGTCCGGTCGAGGCCGATGGAGGCCAGCATTTTATCCAGCAGCTTGCCGCTGGGCCCGACGAAGGGCAGGCCCTGGCGGTCTTCCTCGGCGCCCGGCCCTTCGCCGATGAAAACGATGCGGGCTTGCGGGTTGCCGTCGCCGAAAACAAGATTGGTGGCGGTCTTTTTCAGGCCGCACCCGTCGAATTGTTCGAGGGCGGCGCGCAAAGCCTCGATGGAGTCGGCGCTTGCCGCCAGGGCGCAGGCATCATGCAGGGCGGTGTCGGGCCGGGCCGGGGCCGGTCGGCTCGGAAGCCGCGTGATCGGCGACGGGCCGGGGGTGGGGGCCGGGGTTAAAGCCGGCGCCTGCCCGGCATCGGCCAGGCCCTGTGCCGCCGCTTTTAAGCCGGCAGATTCCGTAAACCGGTTGACCGGCTCATCATTGATGCATTCATCGACCCCGGCATCCATGTGCCAGCGTAAGTTTTCAGGTGTCGAAAGAGACTCTCTCATAGGCCGGAGGTTAGCACCCTCTGGCGGGTTGAAACATCCTCTTTATATAGGGTCGTTCCCCGGGTACATTCTGTCGCACGGCGGTCACAAGGGGCCGCCGGGGCGGTTAATCTGGAGGCATTATGAACGACAAGACTGAGCGAGAATCCATGGAATTTGACGTGGTTATCGTCGGCGGCGGCCCGGCCGGGCTGGCGGCGGCGATCCGCCTGCGCCAGTTGGCCGTGGCCGAAGGCCGGGACCTCACTGTTTGCGTGGTCGAGAAGGGCTCGGAGATCGGCGCCCATATTCTGTCCGGCGCGGTGCTGGAGCCGCGCGCCCTCGATGAGCTGATTCCCGACTGGAAAGAAAAAGCCGCCCCCCTGAACACCCCGGTCAGCGACGAGAAAATCATGTTCCTCAGCGAGACCGGGGCCATCACCACGCCAAAAATATTCCTGCCGCCGGCCATGAAGAACCATGGAAATTACATCATCAGCCTGGGCAACTTCTGTCGCTGGCTGGCCGAGCAGGCGGAAGCGCTGGAGGTTGAGGTGTATCCCGGCTTCGCCGCCGCCGAGGTGCTGTATCACGGCGACGGCGCGGTCAAGGGCATCGCCACCGGCGACATGGGGCTAGATAAAGACGGCACCCCCGGCCCCAATCATGAACCGGGCATGGAGTTGCACGCCAAGTACACCTTCTTCGCCGAAGGCTGCCACGGCCACCTTGGTAAAGAATTAAAGAAACAGTTTGGCCTGGACAGCGGTGTCGAGCCGCAAACCCACGGCATCGGCATCAAGGAGCTGTGGGAAGTGGCGCCGGAAAACCACCAGCCCGGCCTGGTCGTTCACACGGCGGGCTGGCCGCTTGATTCCAAAACCTATGGCGGCTCGTTCCTGTATCACCTGGAAGACAACCAGGTCGCCGTCGGCTTCGTCGTCGGGCTGGATTACAAGAACCCGTATTTAAGCCCGTTCGATGAATTCCAGCGTTTCAAGACCCACCCGAAAATTCGCGGCACTTTCAAGGGCGGGCGGCGGATTTCCTATGGGGCGCGGGCCTTGAACGAAGGCGGCCTGCAATGCCTGGGCAAGTTATCGTTTCCCGGCGGGGTGCTGATCGGCGACGACGGCGGAACCCTGAACATGCCCAAGATCAAGGGCACCCACACGGCCATGAAGTCGGGCATGATCGCCGCCGAAGCGGCCTTTGCCGCCCTCGCCGAGGCGACGCCGGCGAAGGAACTTGCCGCCTATGACGCGGCCCTAAAAACGTCGTGGGTTTACAAAGAACTGTACGCGGCCCGCAACGTGCGACCATCGTTCAAGTGGGGATTGATTATCGGCTCCATCTATACAGGCATCGACCAGATGCTGCTGCGCGGCCATGCGCCGTGGACGTTGAAGCACGGCCACGCCGATCACCAGACGTTGCTGAAAAAAAATCAGGCGACGCCCATCGATTATCCCAAGCCCGACGGCGAGTTGACCTTTGACAAACTGAGCTCGGTGTTCATATCGGGCACCAACCATGCCGAAGGCCAGCCTTGTCATCTGCGCCTGACCGACCCGACCGTAGCGACCCGCATCAACCTGGCCGACTATGACGGCCCGGAGCAGCGTTTCTGCCCGGCCGGGGTCTATGAATTTGTCGAGGAAAGCGGCGACACCGTGTTGCAAATCAATTCCCAGAATTGCGTGCACTGCAAAACCTGCGATATCAAGGATGCGACCCAGAACATCAACTGGACCGTGCCGGAAGGCGGCGGCGGCCCCAATTACCCCAACATGTAAGGCAAGTTCGGGTTTGGCAACGGTTGGCTGCCTCGGCTACACTCGGGCCATCCTTCTAAACCCTGCTTTCCCGGTGCCTTATATATATGTCTGATTCCCTGCATTCTTCTTCGGCCCCGCCGCCTAAATGGAACAGGTGGGTTATTTATGCGGCGATCGGCTCGATTTTCGCCATTATCGTGCTGATGTTCCAGACTCCGGACCCGGACGCCGTCGCCCCGGACGGGGCCCTTGGCACCAACAAGCAGGACAATTAGGCAGTGTTGACCGACATGAGAATTATGCCCCCCTTGCAGAAAATCGTAACCGCCGGCCGACGCTGGGCCGTCGCCGGGGTGCTGGTGATGTTGCCGGCGGCCTGTGCGTCCGGGGATCTGGATCAGCTTGGCGGTGGCGACAAGGCGGGCGCGGCCATCACCGCCGGACAGTCACAATCGGGACAGTATCTGGCCGGGCGCCATGCCCAGGCCGAACGGGACATGAAAAACGCCTCCCGCTTCCTCAGCCGGGCCCTGGAAATGTCCCCCGATGCGGAAAACCTGCTGCGCCGCGCCTTCGTGGTGATGGTCGCCGAAGGGCGCATCGACGAGGCCGCCAAACTGGCGCCCCGGGTGCTGGCCAAAAATCCGGCGGCGCCGATCGCCGGACTGGCCATTGTCACCGCCGACATCGCCGCCGATCACTACGAGCAGGCCGCAAAGAACATAGACGCATTGCCCGAGGGCGGCATCAACACCTACCTGAAGCCGCTGCTCGGCGCCTGGGCGGCGCTCGGCCAGGGAAAAACCCCGGAGCAGGCGGTCGACCATCTGTCGGTGCTGTCCAAGGACAGCACCCAGGCGCTGTATTTTCTGCATTCGGCGATCCTTCAGGATTTCGGCGGCAACCGGGAAAAGGCCGAGCAACTTTACCTGAAGGCCATCCAGAAACAGGGCGGCGCATCGCTGCGGGTCGTGCAACTGCTTGGCAATTTATACGAACGCGGCGGCGAAAAGGAAAAGGCGACCAGGCTTTATACCGACCACGCCCTCGCCAGCCCGCGTTCACCGCTTGCCAGCCACGGACTAAAGCGGCTGCAGCAAGGCACGGTGCCGGGCCCGATCATCGGCTCCGCCGGCGACGGCGCGGCCGAGGCCTTGCTGGATATCGCCACCTCCTTAAGCCAGCAGAACGCCCATGAAACGGCGCTGCTGTTGACGCGCCTGACCCTTCACTTGAAACCGGATCTTTCCGTCGCCAAGGTTTTGCTTGGCAATATCCTGCTCGCCGATAATCGTTTGCTGGAAGCGAATGAACTTTTTCAATCAGTGCCGCCCACATCGCCCTATGCCTGGCCGGTGCGGCTGCGCATCGCCGATAACCTGGACGACCTTGGTCGCACAGATGAGGCGGCGGATTTGCTGCGCGCCATGGCCAATGAAGAACCGGATTCGGCCGATCCGCTGATCCGGCTTGGCGACATATTGCGCGGCCACGAACGCTTCACCGAGGCCGCCGCTGTTTATGACGAGGCGGTGGGGCGCATCCAGACCCTGGAAAAACATCACTGGTCGCTGCTCTATGCCCGCGGCATTACCTTAGAGCGGTCGGGCCAGTGGGCGCGGGCCGAAAAAGATTTTCTGAAAGCCCTGGAGTTCGAGCCCGACCAGCCGTTCGTCCTTAACTATCTGGGATATTCGTGGGTCGATAACAAAATGAACCTGGACAGGGCGACAAAGATGATCCGCAAAGCCGTCGAGCTGCGCCCCAATGACGGCTACATCGTCGACAGCCTGGGATGGGCGTACTACCGACTCGGCCGGTTTGAAGAGTCGGTCAAGGAAATGGAACGGGCCGTCGAACTACAGCCGGAAGACGCGGTCATTAACGATCACCTGGGCGATGCCTTATGGCGCGTCGGGCGCAACAACGAGGCCTATTTTCAATGGAGCCACGTGCTGACCCTGAACCCGGACGCCGACCTGCTGGATCAAGTGACGAAAAAGCTGCGCGACGGCCTGCCGCCGCTTTAACCATGGCAGGCCCCCTTTCCTTTCCGGCACCGGCCAAGATCAATCTTTACCTGCATGTGACCGGGCGCACCGAGGGCGGCTATCACCTGCTCGACAGCCTGGTGGCGTTCGCCGGCATTCACGACACCCTGACCGCCAGCGCCGCCGACAAACTTTCCCTGGCCATGGACGGGCCGTTCGCCGGCGACCTGACCGGCGGCGGCGACAA
>JABMOQ010000082.1 GCA_013204045.1 Rhodospirillaceae bacterium
CCTGAACAAATTGCCGTTCGTGGTGGTGCGCGGCCTGTCGGACACGGCTGGCGAATCCGCATCGGGCGATTTTGCCGCCAACCTGCACGTGGTCTGCCAGACTTCCTACAAGCTGCCGGAACAACTGATTCCGAAAATGGCGAAACCTTAAAGCGCCGCCAGTCTTTCCAGTGCCTCTTTGACTTTTTCGACGGTGGCGGCGGCATCGCTGCGGCGGGTGCGCTCGGTTTCGACTACGTCGGCCGGCGCCTTGTCGGTGAATTTTTTGTTGGCCAGCTTTTTGTCGTGCTTGTCGATCTCGGCCTCGAGCCGGGCGATTTCCTTTTCCAGCCGCGCCTGTTCGGCGGCCACATCGATGGCGCCGGCCAGCGGCAGCACGATGGTGGCCTCGTCGATAATATCCTGGACCGCGCCCTTGGGCACATCACCGCTGAGCGGTTCCGCCGTTTCCAGCCGCGCCAGTGTGCGCAGAAGATGGTTGTGGGCTTTCAGGCGGGCCGTGCTGGCGGTGCCCGCGTCTTTTAACAGCATGGAGATTTTGGCCCCCGGCGGCACGTTCATTTCCGAGCGCACGGCGCGGATTTGGTTGACCATGCGCACCACCCAGTCCATTTCCGCCGCGGCGTCGGCATGGATAAGAGATTCCGGCAGGTCCGGCCACGGCGCGTTGATCAGCATGGCGTTTGAATCGCCGGACAGGGCCTGCCACAGCTCCTCGGTGATGAACGGCATGATCGGGTGCAAAAGGTGCAAAATCTGTTGCAACACCCAGGCGGTGGCGGCGCGGGTTTCGGCTTTCGCTGCCGCGTCATCACCCTGGAACACCGGCTTGGCGAATTCCAGATGCCAGTCGCAGAAGGTGCCCCACGTGAACTGATAGAGGGCCCCCGCCATATCGTTGAAGCGGTAGGCATCGACGGCGCGGACGGTGTCGCGGGCGGCTTCCGCCGTTTTGCCGACGATCCATTTATTCAGGGTCAGCTTGCAGGCGGCCGGATCAAAATCGCCGTCGAGTTTGCATTCGTTCATTTCGGCGAAGCGGGCGGCGTTCCACAGCTTGGTGCAGAAATTACGGTAACCCTCGACCCGGGATTCGGACATTTTGACGTCGCGGCCTTGCGCTGCAAAGGCGGTCAGGGTGAAGCGCAGGGCATCGGCGCCGAAGGTGTCAATAAGGTCCAGCGGGTCCATGACGTTGCCCTTGGACTTGGACATTTTCTGGCCTGCCTCGTCACGCACCAGGGCGTGGATATAAACCGTGTGAAACGGCACTTGGTCCATGAAGTGCAGGCCCATCATCATCATGCGGGCGACCCAGAAGAAAATAATGTCGAAGCCGGTGACCAGCACATCGGTTGGATAGTAGCGCGCCACATCCGGGCTATCATCGGGCCAACCGAGGGTGGAGAACGGCCACAGCGCCGACGAGAACCAGGTGTCGAGAACGTCTTCGTCGCGTTTCAGGCTGACAGTTTCGCCGTAGTGTCTATCTGCCGCGGTTTGCGCCGCCGCTTCATCCATTTCAACGAAAAATTTGCCGTCCGGGCCGTACCACGCCGGGATCTGATGGCCCCACCAAATTTGCCGCGACACGCACCACGGCTGGATGTTGCGCATCCATTCAAAATAGGTTTTTTCCCAACTCTGGGGCACGAATTTTGTTTTGCCCTGCTCGACCGCTTCGATGGCCGGCCCGGCAAGGGTCGCCGCATCGACAAACCACTGATCGGTGAGCCACGGCTCGATGACCACGCCGGAACGGTCGCCGTAGGGCACGGTCATGGGGTTTTCCTCAATCTTTTCGAGCAGACCCAGGCCTTCGATTTCCTTGATGATGGCGTCGCGGGCCTCGTAACGATCCAGGCCCTGCAAATGTGCCGGGGCGTTCTCGTTGATGGCGGCGTTCAGGTCGAGCACGTTGATCACGTCGAGCTTGCAGCGGCGACCGACTTCGAAGTCGTTAAAATCGTGGGCCGGCGTAATCTTGACCGCACCGGAGCCTTTTTCAGGGTCGGCATATTCATCGGCGACGATGGGAATGGCGCGGCCGACGATGGGCAGGATGCAGTTCTTGCCGATCAGGTCTTTATAGCGTTCATCTTCGGGATGCACGGCGACGCCGGTATCACCGAGCATGGTTTCCGGGCGGGTCGTCCCCACGGTGATAAATTCGCCGTCGCTGCCTTCGACCGGGTACTTGAAATACCACATTTTGCCAGCCATCTCGCGCTGCTCGACCTCGAGGTCGGAAATCGCCGTGTGCAGCAGCGGGTCCCAGTTGACCAACCGCTTGTCGCGGTAAATCAGGCCCTGTTTGTGCAACTCGACGAAAACCTTGGTGACCGCGGCGGACAGGCCTTCATCCATGGTAAAGCGTTCCCGGGCCCAGTCGCAGGACGCGCCGAGGCGCCTGAGCTGCTGGGTGATGGTTCCGCCGGATTCGGCCTTCCACTTCCAGACGCGCTCGATAAACGCCTCACGGCCGAGATCGTGGCGGGTCATGTTGCCGGCTTCCAACTGGCGTTCGACGACCATTTGGGTGGCGATGCCCGCATGGTCGGTGCCCGGCTGCCACAGCACGTCGAGGCCCTTCATGCGCTGATAGCGAATCATGATGTCCTGCAACGTGTTGTTCAGGGCATGGCCCATGTGCAGGCTGCCGGTGACGTTGGGCGGCGGAATGACAATGGTATAGGTATCGGCGTCGGGGCGGTTTCCACAGGCAAACGCGCCCGTATCCTCCCAGGCTTTATAGTGCCTATCTTCCATATCGGCGGGGTTATAGGTCTTGTCCAGCATCAAAATTCTTCTCTAGAGTTATGTATGATTGTTGAGGGAGGTCAATAGCACTGGAGCACCATTCGATCAAATAGAACCATTCTGACCGAGGCATTTTGGGCGTGGCAGACGCTTAATCTTTAATATTATTCCTCACATCTCTTTGGTAAGTAGTGCCAGAGGCTTTCTCAAAACTCTCAACATGCGAGTATAACAAATCAACCAAATCCTTATCCCTGAATGCCTTGGCCGCGCCTATAAATGATAATTGCGCCCTGTAGAAGTAATTCCATAAATCAGCAGCATATTCCTCGATAAGCGGGGAACCCAACATGCCGAACAGGTGAAACTTTGGCGGATCGCCGCCATACATATCCATTATATGGGGTGAGGCTGCGTGGATGAATCCAGAATATGCCTTGTTTATCGTTCTGGATACTTCGACCTCACGGCTCGGGTTTTTTGAAGCTGCACCCATCCTTGCTAAATAGGCCCGTATTTTCTTTCTTGGTATCATGGGCCGCTTTTGGGTGGACGCTATAGGATTATCTGGATCGTCAAATTCTTCCTCAAAAAACGCCTCTAAATATCTTTTATGCCGGTCCGTAATTTCATCGTTCGTTACGGCAAAACAAGAAATAAAATGTCCTCATCAAGCTCATCATGGATTCTGTGAAACATGGCCTGTTCTTGTATGTGACCATGTTCAAGGAGCAGCAACGCGGCGTGTAAGCCGCTAACTACACGCGCCAGCTTAAGGATGATGGCTTGATAGATTTACTGCTCCACACACCGGAACACGAAACCATCACGCCCCCTTTTTACTGGTTGGGGCTTTGGCACCTGTTTTCAAGCGCCTCAAATGCTGAGACCAGAAGAGACAAGGTTTCCTGAAACAGCTGCTTCATGGAGCATCTTTCGGCACGATCACTCTACATGGCGCCATACACGGGAATATCGTCAATCTCTCTTGCTTTTTGCTTATCGTTGGCCAGCGCCCACAGGTCATGGCGAACCTGCATGTTGGCCCATACATTCGGTCCGTTACCGATGAACTTGCCCAGACGCATCGCCATTTCTGGCGTTACGGGGGCGTCCTCGTTCAATACCCGGTCCAAATGCTGGCGTGAAATTCCCAAGGCCTCCGCGATGCGGATCTTTGGCAGCTTTATCGTCGGCAAAACATCCTCCCTGAGGATTTCGCCTGGGTGTGTCGGTTTCCTCATGTCTCTTTATCCCTTGCCCAAAATCTAGTGATAGTCTTCCAGGTTGACCCTGATCGGGTCGTCATCCCATTCAAATGTGATGCACCAGTTTCCATTAACATGACAGGACCAGCGTTTCGGATTTCCCTTTAGTGAGTGAAAATCAAATCCCGGAACATTCATATCCTCTGGTCTTGTTGAGGCCTCCAGGGCATCCAGGATACGCAGGGCCTTTCGCTGCAAGTCAGGTGACACACGACGAGAGGATCCTTTCCTGAAGAGCTCTTTAAGTCCCCTGTGCCTGAACCCCTTTATCATATGGCGAGTGTAAAGTAATAAGTTACAATGTCAACTATTATGTTACACTTTAAAGACATAAAAAAACCGGATAGCCTAGACCATCCGGTTTTAATTTGGCGATTATATGGGGCCAGCCTAGTCCATCATTCTTTCGGCCCGGTTGACCATCAGGTCGATTTCTTTCTTGACCAGACGCTCGATCAGATACGGCAGATTGCGGTCCAGCCATTCGCGCAGCAACGGGCGCAGCATTTCGCGGACCATGCCTTCCAGGGTCACATCCTTGTCGCCGAGGCCCATTTCCCGCCGATCCATGATAGCGCGGGCCAGTTCCGACAGCACATCCGTCGATATTTGCGCGGCCTGTCCGGAAACCACGGTTTGCGGATTGCTGATCATCGCCTCGGTCAACTCCAGCACATCGCCGGTATCTGCCGGAGGTGGTGGCGGCGGTGGCGGCGGTGGCGGTGGCGGTGGCGGAGGAGGTGGCGGCTCGACAGATTCAGTCGGCGTCGGCATCGATTCCGGCTCGGGCTCGGGTTCAGGGGCCGGTTCTTCAGCCAATTCAATCTCGGGCTCCGGCTCGGCTTCCATCTCAGCCATATCCATTTCTGGTTCCGGCTCCTCCATGGCGGCGGCCATATCCATTTCAGGCTCGGGCTCGGGCTCTTCCATGGCGGCAGCCATGTCCATTTCCGGTTCGGGCTCTTCCATGGCGGCAGCCATGTCCATTTCCGGCTCGGGCTCAGGTTCAGGCTCGGGCGCAGGCGCAGCTTCACCGTTGGCGGCTTCTTCCTCTTCTTCCGAAAGAATCCGGCGGATAGAGGCCAGAATGTCCTCCATCGAGGGTTCTTGGCCTGTGTCTTCCTGACCTTCTTCTTCGCTCATACGTTAAATACCCGACTGAATTTCTTCATTGCCCCATCACTCCCCCTCAGAAGTGTCCGATGGTGGCCGGTGCGAATCAAGGATAGTTCAGATGCACCGGGAACGCCACCGACAAGGTTGAGCCAATTCACAACATAATATATCCCGAAAAGTTCTTTATTTTTCGTTACCTTACGGCGAATCCCGAATCACTCAGGGATTGCCGGACCACCGCCAACCCAAATTGAGCGCACCTGATCGTAATGTTCTACCGAATCGTAGGGCGTGACCGGCAGGTTCAGATGACGTACCGACAGTTCTCCGATGGCGCTTTTCAATTCAAATATGGCGATCATTTCATCACGCTCGGCACCGACAAGGTTGACCTTGGCGTCGAGCAGTTCCTGTTCTGCATCGAGCACATCGAGAACCGTGCGCGACCCAACGGCGGCTTCCTGGCCAACGCCCTCCAGCGCCACTTCCGAAGCATTGACCTGGATTTCAAAGGAAACCTTGCTGGCCTGAATGGTCAGCAGGTTTTCCCAGGCGCGGGTTGCTGATTCGATGGCATCACGGCGCGCCTGATCGATGTTGCGCCGGTTCTGGGCCGCCGTCTGGCGAGCCGCCCGCAATCGTGAATACACCGAACCGGACTGGTAAAGCGGTACCGTCAGGGTCATTTTCGCGATGTAGGAGTTGAGGCTGGTGCTCTCGCCACTGGCATTCAACGCGCGGCTGGCCGACCCCGAAAGGTCGAGGGACGGCAGCAATTCGCTTTTGATTTCGTCAACATTGTCGCCGGCGGCCCGCTCGGTGTACTCGGCTTTGACCACATCGGGATTGTTTTCAGACGCCAGCCTGACGGCGTCTTCGAAACTTGCCGGCAGGGCGTAGGTGTTTTCAGGCCGCGCGAGCTCGCCCGGTGCCTCGCCAATGACGTTCATAAAAGTGGCCCGGGACGCCTTCAAATTGCCCTCGGCCCTGATACGGTTAGCGGTGGCGAGGGCATGGCGGGCTTCTGCCTGATGGACATCGGTGCGGGTGATATCGCCGACGTTATAACGGTCGCGAGTCGCTTCCAGTTGACGGGTCAGGACCTGTTCATTGTTGATGTTCAGTTCCAGCACCGATTGCGCGCTAAAAACGTTCATGTAAGCGCTGACCGCTTTAAGCAGCACACTTTGTTCGACGGACAGCAAATCGGCGCGTCCGGCCATCACCGAGTTTTCGGCCTGACGGGTGGCGGCCAGGGTGCCACCGCCGCTGAAAAGGGATTGCGACAGGGTCAGGCTGGCCGTATGGGGCTCGCGCTGCTGGCGGGGGTCGCTCGCCGCCGGGTTGTCAATTTCGGAAAAACCACTGGAACCGCTGGCCTCAAGGCTTGGCCGCCAATCGGATAACGCCTGCGATACCCCTTCGTCGGTGGCACGCAGGGCGGCCCGCTGGGCCTGCAATGTCGGATTGCCGGTGTAGGCGGCAACCAGGGCCTGCTCAAGAGTCTGGGCAGCAGATGGCGTCGCCGCCAGCAACGACAGCCCAAGCATGGCTATCAAATGGGCCGTCAGCAGGAATGATCGATGGTTCAAAAGGAAAAGGCCTCCGCCATTTCGAAGCCGGGCAGCGGCGGTGTGCCGGCATCGAAAACCTCCCGGCTCGTCAGCACACCGTTGAAACGGGTCATCAGGGTCCCCTTGCCCATCGATCCGTTGCCGACGATGGCAACCAGACGCCCGCCTTCGGCCAGTTGTCCGGCAATACGTTCGGGGATTTCAGGAATCGCCCCGTTGATGAAAATAACGTCATAAGGGGCCTGACGCTGATAGCCGCGCGCCAGGTCCGGCCCATCGACGACGGCGATGGCATCGAAACCAAGCTCGGCCAGTGTCGCCGTGGATTCGTCAAAAAAGCCCTTGTCGCTTTCAAGGGCGACGACGGCGGTGGTCAAGGCCGACATCACGGCGGCTTCGTAACCGGACCCGCAGCCAATCACCAGGGCGACGTCATCGGGTTCGACCTCGGCCGCCTGCAACAGGCGCGCCAGCACCATGGGCTCCATCATGTAACGCGCCGATCCAATATGGATCGCCTCATCGACGTAGGCGATCCCTTCCAGGGTTTCGGGCACGAAGGCCTCGCGCGGCAGGTCGGCGAGCGCCCTGATGACCAGGGGATCGGTGACGCGGTTGGGCTTGATCTGGCTTTCCACCATATTGTGGCGGGCGGCGGTGAAATCCATTGGGCTACCTTGAGAATCAGGGTGTGATCGTTGGCCCCATTTAATCCGAGGCAGCCCTAAAAAACAATGATAATACATGGATCTGAGCGACTTTTCCGAGGCTTCCGACATGACTTGACCAAGCATGAGCGAGCGTCTAAGTTCCCCCTCCTTCGTGGGCGGACACCAATTCGGCCATGATTTAAGGAAGGTACGGATCGGCGCGGTGGCGGAGTGGCTACGCAGCGGCCTGCAAAGCCGTGTAGACCGGTTCGATTCCGGTCCGCGCCTCCAAACTACTGATCCGGCATAGTTCAGTTGGTAGAACGGTGGACTGTTAATCCATATGTCGCAGGTTCGAGTCCTGCTGCCGGAGCCAAATTCCCAGCATTTACGCTGGTTAGACGGAAGCTGTGTCAGAAAACTGACACAGCTTTTTTCTATTGTGCTTTAAGTTCCGGGTTGCGGAAAAATGACAGAACGGGGATTACTTTAGTTATGACCAAAACCCTGGCGCGTTTATTGAACGGGTTGATACGACTGATCACGGCTTTTCTACCCAGGTGGAAAAGGCTGACCGTCAGGGCGCGCCTGTATGACAAGTTGCTGCCATTTGAAATGGTCAAGGTTGGGGAAAAGAGCCTGAAACTTTTCATCCCCGACCGGACTTGCATCTATTGGGCCAAAGAAGGGCCAGACAGCGAACCTGTGACCAATGCCTGGATCAAATCATTTTCCCCTGATGATACCTTTGTCGATATCGGCGCCAATATCGGTTTGTATTCATTAATGGCCGCCGCCCATGGGGTCTCAAAAGTTTACGCTGTTGAGCCCAACCCTTTCTCCTTTGCCGTTCTGGCTCGTAATATTTATTGCAATGGTTTTGATTCAATAATCACCCCCCTGTGTCTGGCCATGAATGAAAATTCTTCCATGGTGACATTCAAGCTTGGCGGTATGCAGGCGGGAACCATCGGCAATGAAATCGCCAGCGAAGACCTTCATCCAGACAGCATATCACTGACGGCGGCATCGTTTTCTGTGGACGAATTGTTTCGCATTCAAAAAATTTCCGGTGTTAACCACCTAAAAATTGATATTGATGGCCTTGAACTTGAAATTTTGCGGGGCTCGGCCGGCCTGTTATCGGACCCGGCGTTAAAAACAATTCTTGTCGAGGATAATTCCGAAAATGACCGCGATGGAATGGCGTTGTCGTCGTTCATAGAGCAATTTGGTTTTCGCCAAACCGACGCCTGGGGCCACGACACATCAAACAACAAGATATTCTCTCGAAGAAGCAGCTAAAGCCGTCTGGAAAAACCCTGTGTTTTCTGATGGTTATAAAATAATTCGCCCCAGAAAAACCATGGTATTTTTTGTTAACTACTATGGCGTAGAGTTTAAGGACGGGGTTTCAAACGGCCATAAGGAGAGCAACCTTGTCAGAAGATGATTTAAAAGATCACCAGCATTTTTCCAAGCATGTGGAACAGGCCATTCGTGTCGCCAACCGCGAAGTCATCAACCCGGTCGTCGATCCGCTGACCGAGGACAAGGTGATCTCCGTGGCGGTGGAAGTCGCCAAACGCCGTGCCGCCTATATCGAAGCGACTCTGAAAATGTGTAACCCCGGCGGACCACAGCCGTCTGGTGATGAGTTGAGGGCGCTGCGCATGGAATACGAAGAAGCCCGCGAGGCCTTCGGGGCGCTGATGACGACCATCGAGCGCGGCTACGTCGACCTGCCCGAGAGATCAAAATAACACACCGCAATCAGGTGACGGTAAAGTCGGTGGCATCCAGATCGGCCAGGGATACCCCGGTCAGGGTGATACCCAAGTCAGCGGCGCTGTTGCCGTCCGTATCAAATAATAAAAGTTTGGTTGTGTCGTTGAAAACGGCCTGGGTGTTGCCGTTGTTGGTGAAGCCGATAGCGGTACTGTCGCCTAAAAAGCTGAACGTGCCGGAAAGCAAGCCGGAAAGAACGATGTCTTCGGTGGCATCGAGCGCGTTGAAATCGGTGATTATATCGGGGGTTGCATACGCAGAATCCGTGACGGTCGTATAAATGAATTTGTCCGATCCGGCACCGCCGGTCAGGGTGTCGACGCCACCACCACCGGTGATGGTGTCGATACCGGCGCCGCCGCTCAGGGTGTCGGCACCGGCGGTGCCGGTGATCGGCGTGTTGAGAACCTGGAAATTGAACGATTGCAGTGACGTGATGCCGCCCTGCCCGTCAGAAACCGTGAACTTGAAGGTATCGGTAGCATTGGTGCCGCCGGCTTCCAGGTAGGTGACGTTGCCGGCGATGACGTCGGCCTGTGTGAAAATGCCATAGGCGTTAAGTGCCACGCCACTGAGTTGCAGGGTGCCGCCGGTCGGAATCGAAGACACCGTGAACTCCAGCGAGTTAGCCGCCGGGTTGTCGGCATCGGCCACACCGAAGTCCGATTGCAGCAAGGTATAGGTGCCGGAACGACTGACCTCGGCGTTGGCGGCCACCTGACTGTTGGTCAGGATGTGGCTGCCAGAGCCGTAAATTCCAGCTAGAACGTCCGTAGAGCCATCGCCGTTCAGATCGCCGGTTTTAACCTGATCCGTACTGGCGGTAGAATACGCATGAGCTTGCGGGGTGAAAGCCCCGGTGCCATCGTTGGTGGAGATGACCACCCCACCGTAGCCGGCATCGATGGCATCCAGATCGCCATCGCCGTCAATGTCCGCCAACGTCCCATCACCGCTACCGACAAGGTTCCCGAAGGTAGAGGTTTCGGTAAAGGCACCAAACCCGTCGTTGAGGAAAACCTTGTTGGCCACATATCGGTTGAAGGCGACAACGTCCAGATCGCCGTCACCGTCCAGATCACCCAGGGCGATGCCGTTGGTGGCCCCCCATGTGGTGTTATCAACGCCAAGAACGCTCAACCGACCGGTGCCATCCACCCCGGTGTTGGAGAACGTGCCGGTGCCGTCGTTGACCCAGATATCCATTTTCTCGCCCCAGCTACCGGTGACGACGTCAATATCGCCGTCGCCGTCGATGTCGCCGGTGGCTATCGCACGATAGCTTTGGGCTGTCTTGGTCGAGGTTAAGGACTGACCGGTATCGGTGAACTGGCCGGGGGCATCAGCATTTTGGGCGTTCAGAAAGACCTTGGCGCCGGAATCCACATTGACGAACATGTCCTTCAAGCCGTCGCCGTCGAAGTCGGCCAGGGTGACATTGTTGCCACCATTGGTGCCGCCGGTGGTGTTGATTGTGTTGGTCTGCGCCAGATTGGTGAAGCCGCCGGCCCCGTCGCCAAGATAGATGGGCTGTGCGGTGGCGCTATTTTCAGCAAAGACAATGTCGGCATTACCGTCGTTGTTAACGTCGCCGGTCGTCATGCGTAACAAATGCAGGTTGTTGGCAATGGCGGTACTGTAGGTGAAGTTGCCGCTACCGTCATTCAAGCCGACGAAAGTATCTGCCGTGGCGGCGGCGGCGGCGGAATCATAGCCGTGAACAACGATATCCAGATCGCCGTCGTTGTCCAGATCCACAATGGCGCTGGATCCGCCATTGAATAAATTGGTGACCAGGCTGTCGAATGCGGTGGCCCCGCTACTGGTGAAGCCCAAAGGCGCGCTGGGGAGGGTCGCCAGGTTTACCGTCGGCACGGCGTTGGCGCCGGATGTGGACGTGTCGGGCGGGGGGATGTCAAAATAATCCGGGGGTAGCGTGGTGTCGAACACCGTCTGGCTGTCGGGCGGCGGCAGGAAGAAATCAAAGGAGGATTCAGTAAACAGAAAATCACCGCCGCCATCGCCCAGCAGCGTGATATCGCCACCATCAAACAGGGTGTCGCCACCGAAAGGATCACCGCCGAAGGGATCACCACCGAAGGGGTCGCTACCGCCGCCGAAGAACAACGATCCAGCCCCTTGCGGCGCCGGGCCGCCATCCGGGGGGGGTGGCGCGTCACCGAAGGCCACATCTCCGTCCGGGAGCGGTTCCCCGTCGGACGGCCCGTCAGGCCCCGGTCCGTCACCGGGGGCCGGGCCACCAAACGAGGCGAAGGCCTGGGCCTGGGTTTGCATCTCGGCATTGGCAAAATCGGCTTCGGCTTGCGCCGCATCGGCTTCTGCCGTTTTGGTTTCGGCTTCCGCCGTTTTGGCTTCGGCTTCGGCTGCCGCAGCTTCGGCTTCCGCCGCCGCCGCTTCCGCTGCCGCCGCCGCCGCTTCGGCTGCCGCAATGGCTTCCGGATCGCCGCTGGCTTCGGCTTCCGCCGCCGCCGCTTCGGCTTCTGCCGCAGCCGCCTCGGCTTCCGCCGCCGCCGCTTCCGCTTCCGCCTGCGCCTGATCGGCTTCGCCTTGCGCCGCTTCCGCTTCGGCGGCGTTCTTTTCCGCGTCCGCATCGGCCTTGGAGGCTTCCGATCTGGACAGGGTGGTCAGGGCGGCACCGAACTGTTGCTGAATCTGCGCCTGACTGAACACCACCGGGGCCGGCGGCGGGGTAAAGGAACTGCTCATCTGTACCGTGGCGCCGACCGCGTTCAGGGTCACCGTGCCGCCCTGGTTGGTGACGCTTAGTTCGCCAACCAGTTGGTTGCCTTGCGCGTCGGTTTCCGGCAACAACGTGATGGTGTTCTCTTCGCCTTCCTGGGCCGCCCGTCCGGCGACCTTGGTGCCACGAATACCGATGGTCGCCACCGGTGTGGTTACCGTCATGCCGTCCGGCGATGTCTTGGCGATCTCGCCACTGACGAACGAGAACACCCCCTGCACCAGGTTGGCGCTGAACGCCCCTTCCTGGGTTTCCGGCTCATAGACCATCTCGTCGATGACCATGCGCCCGTCTTCACCCAGCGAGAATGTGCTTTCATCGACGAAGGTCACGCCGATAGCCGCCCCGGAGCCGGTTTCGATGGTGTCGCCCTGAAAAATCTCAGACCCCTTGGTCAGGGTCACCCGGGTGCCGTCGACGCGGATCGCCTCGACCACCCCGTCGGTGGCCTCGACCGTGCCGATCGGCTCGCCGGTCACCTGGGCCAGTTGATCCCCGGCCTGGGCCACCTGTCCCGGGGCCAGGGGGCCGGCCAAAGTCAGGGCCAGTTCGCCGCCGATCATGGCGCCGCCCTCGGTCATCAGGTCGGGCGGGGTTTCCATATTGAAAAAGTCGCGGATGACAATTTCGGCGCCATCGGTGCCGGTCAGCAGCAAGTCCGGGCCCTGGTGGGAAAAAGCCGCCTTCAGCAGCCATGCCCCGCCGGGCACCACGACCGGCTGGCCCGGCACAGCATTAAGGACGATGGCGACGCCGTCGCCGGAAAAAAGCGCGGCCGCAGGATCGAATGATGTGGGAATCACTTTAAAGCCCCCTCTTTCTGAGTCGCGCCGAAACGAATTCTTCGTTTCCGTAAGTTCTCAAGCAAGAACTTTCATTAACTTATCAGAACGAATTTGCGGCTGGCAATACAAATTTTGAAATATTTGCAAGTACATAGCGTTTCGACACTATTAACGATGGCTCCCGTGACATAAACTTGACGCCCCCGACAATGCTGGCGACACTCTATGAAATATGCTTATAAAAGACTGTAATCACAGCAATTCCGGGGGTGGATCGAAACCACATGGGTGTTCAGGGGACGAAAAAGGTGATCGGGGCCGCAAACGATGGCGGCGGCGGAGTGCCGGATGAGCTTTTTCAGGCTCAGACGGAAATTCGCCACCTGAAGAGCACCATCATCGCGCTGCGCGATGAGCTGGAAGTCGTCAATTATCAGAAGGACGAAGACGTCCAGAAAGCCATCGCCCTGACCAACGACGAAATGAAGCAGCTGCGCGAGACCATTTCGGCGCTTCGCCAGGAACTGGAGAACATGCGCTTTCTAAAAGATGAGGAAGTGCAGAACGCGACCGCGATGGCCAATGATGAAATCGTGCAGCTAAAAAATACCGCCGGCGCCCTGCGCCAGAGCCTGGAGGATTTGCGCTTTGCAAAAGATGAAGCCGTGCAGGACGCTATCAGTACGGCGAGTGATGAAATACACCAGTTGAAAAATACCGTTGCTGCGCTACGCGAGCAGCTTGAAGGCTTGCAGATCGAATACGAAGACAAGATCCAGACCCTGGAGAGCAACGCCCGTGATGAAGTACGCCAACTTCACAAAACCATCGGCGTCCTGCGCGACGAGCTGGAGGCTGCCGGGGTGGGGCCGAAGCCAAAAGTAAAAAAGAAAGCAAAGGCGAAAACGAAAAAAGCGGTAACAACAAAAAAACGCGGGTAGGTTAAAAATATGGCGAAAAAATCGGCAACATTGAAGAAACCGGTCGGTAAATTGAGCGCCGATGGAAAGCGCCTGGCCCAGGCTGAGATGCTTCTCGACGTTTCACGCAAGGTGGCCGCCATCGAGTCTCTGGACGAAATTCTGGCGACCCTGATGGAGATGACGACATTTGAGTTGAAGTCCGAACGATCTTCGCTTTTCCTTAATGATCCGCTGACCAACGAACTTTATTCACGCTTCGCCCAGGGAAATTTCCAGCGCGAAATCCGTATCCTCAACGACAGCGGTATCGCAGGGCACGTGTTCCAGAATGGCAAGGGCATGATCATTCATGATGTCTACAAACATGAATGGTTCAACCGCAGTGTCGACGAGCAGACCGGTTTTCTCACCCGTAATATGATGTGCGTGCCGATCAAGACGGTGAAGGGGGAAGTTATCGGTGTCGCCCAGATCCTGAACAAGAAAAAAGGTCGCTACAATAAGGATGACCTTGAAATATTGCAGCAGATGACCACCCAGGCATCGGTCGCCCTGCAAAGCACCCAGTTTGTCGAGCGCATGAAGAAGACCCGTGAAAAGGAACTTGAATTCCTCGACGTGGTGTCCGACGTAACCAGCGAAATAGACCTGGGCGCGATGTTGGCCAAGGTCATGCTGGAAGCGACGCGGATGCTGCAAGCCGATAGATCGACGCTGTTCCTGAATGACGAAAAAACCAACGAGCTGTTTTCCCGCGTCGCCATGGGCGATTCCATCGGCGAGATCCGCCTGCCCAATCATCTTGGCATCGCCGGCGCCGTGTTCACCAGCGGCAAGACCATCAATATTCCCTATGCCTATGCCGACTTGCGCTTTAACCCGGCCTTCGACAAGCAAAGCGGCTATTTCACGCGCTCGATCCTGTGCGTGCCAATCATCAACAAGGATGGCAAGACCATCGGCGTCGTGCAAACCCTGAACCGGAGCGGCGGTTCCTTCACCGACGAAGACGAGCAACGGTTGAAGGCGTTCACCGCCCAGGTTTCCATCGGCCTGGAAAACGCCAAGCTGTTCGACGACGTTCAGAACATGAAAAACTACAACGAAAGCATGCTGGAAAGCATGACCAACGCCGTCATCACCACCGATGAAGATGGCAAGATCATCACGTGTAACGCCGCCGGATTCAACATCCTGAAAGTGACCAAGAACGGCATTCTGGGTATACTGGCGGAAGATTTCTTCGTCGGCTCCAACGCCTGGATCATGGACAAGGTGCGCAAAGTTGACGAGGCTCAGGAATCTGACCTGATGATGGACGCCGAACTGGTTGTCGGTTCGGAAGAAGAAGAAAACCAGGAAACCCTGTCCGCCAACGTCACCTTCCTGCCGCTGGTCGATGGCGAGCAGAAGAAGCTGGGCTCCATGGTCATGATCGAGGACATCAGTTCCGAAAAACGCATGAAATCAACCATGTCACGTTATATGGACCCGACCCTGGCCGACCAGATGATGTCCGGTGGCGGCGAGGCCGACATGATGGGTGGCCTGGACACAACCGCCACCGTGCTGTTTTCGGATATCCGCAGCTTCACAACCATTACCGAGGCCCTGGGTGCGCAAGGCACGGTTGCCATGCTCAACGAATATTTCACCATCATGGTTGTTATCATCACCGAAGAAGGCGGGATGCTGGACAAGTTCATCGGTGACGCCATCATGGC
>JABMOQ010000083.1 GCA_013204045.1 Rhodospirillaceae bacterium
CTGGAGTACTTGGCTTCATTCCACGGAACACCGGTGCGATAAGCCACACCTAGTAGCATGGTGCCCAGTGGGCGGTGCGTCCACACCGTCAGGCTGAAGTCCGCCTTGTCCCAGACATCCCAGTACTGTGCCGCAGGCATGACATTAACGTTCAGGTTAATGCCGGCTTCGGCCAGGTTTTGCTTCAAGACGACAACCTGATCGGTTTCCCACTGGCCGTTGGTGTTGCCAACATTACACGTAATGTCGAGGCCACCGCCGTGACCGGCATCGGCCAGCAGTTGCTTGGCTTTACCGACATTGCGCTTGATCTTCGGCAATGGTGCGTAATCGGGCTGGCAGGCGCAAACGTGGTGGTTTTCGGCAACCTGGCCACGGCCCTGATGGGCGGTTTTCAGCATTTGTGCGTTATCGGCTGCCAGTTGCATGGCCTGACGGACCCGAATGTCGTTATAAGGCGCCCTTTCGGCCTGAATGCGCATGACGCCGGTTTGTGCCGTCGTCACTTCATGGACGGATACCCCCGGCATGTTTTCAGCCGCGCCCAACAGCGTCAGATCGAGTGTGTAAATAGTATCGACCTGGCCTGATGCCAGCGCAGCCAGACCGGCGGCGGAGTCTTGCCCTGTATCGATGTAGTGGATTTCATCCAGCAGGGGATCTTCGCCCCAGTACTTGAAGCCGCCACCACGGCGTTTTAGGATCGCTATTTCGCCGACCCTGTATTCGGTCAGGGTATAGGGGCCGGTGCCCAATTCCGGGGTCTTGGTGATGTTGGCGCCCTTTTCGGCGAAGCTGCGATGCACAATTGCCGCCGGATAGTGGTACATTTTTTCTGGAATCGACAGATCGGGCGACGTCAGGTGAATGCGAACCGTGTATTTGTCGACTTTCTCGACGGAACCTTCGATCATGCGCTTGACCTTGATCGGCTTGCCGTCCTTGTCCTTGCTGTCTTCTTCTTTAAGCATGGTGTTGAGCATGCCGACCATGGAAGACCCGACATTGGGGTCGAGCCAGCGCTTGATGTTGGAGACAACGTCATCGGCGGTCAGCTCATCGCCGTTACCGAACTTGACCCCCTTGCGGATATGGAACGTCCAGGTCTTCAGATCATCGGACGGTACCCATTTTTCGGCCAGCAAGGGCCGGGTTACGTTATCGGCACCGGTGATGGTCAGATATTCGACCATTTGTCGGGTCACGTTGGATTTTTCAACCCAGTCGTAGACAGCCGGGTCAGACATATCCTGAACCTGCATACCGCAGCGGATGATGCCACCTTTTTTGCCAGCCGCTTCGGCGCTGGAAATCAGGCTCGGCCCGTCGGTGCTGAAGGCATCTGTAAAGGAGTAGGCGGCGGCGGCGGATAGGCCGAGAAGCGTGGTCGTGCGCAGGAATTCCCTGCGGTCCACTTCACCTTTAAGAAATTTGTTTTTTAGATCTGCAATTCTCGGGTGAATGCGCCCGGTTTTTTCGTGGTCCATCTTGGTCTTAGACATAATTACCCCTCCCTGGGTTTTTTGTGAAATTTTGTCCTGGATACGGGATGGCAGATTATTTTTTATTCGAGTTCAATTAAGCAATCCCGAGATGACACTCCCTGTAGCAATCTACTTATATTATTTAATTGTAATATTCCCATAGACGAAAATATTACCTGATCGAGGCGGAAAATCAAAGTCCCCTCATCTAAATGGCATTTCAACAGCCTGACCGGGACGCCATGTCTTCTTAACGCCACTGAATGTTCTAGGTGCGCCGCCAGTAAAAAAGGACGTTTGTATATCCTGAGAAAAGCCTCCAATAATATTCCAATATCAGAACCGCCATCCAAGGAGACATTCAATTGACGTCATCATCTTCCAGCACCATGCACCGCCGCGGAGGCCGGACAGCGCGTCAGGCACTCAGGGCCCAACCACTGGCAGAAGACGCCCGCCCTGTCCGTCCCGGCATGGAAAACGGCCGGTACAAACCCCTTGCCGATACCGACGTCGAAAAAATCCATCATGCGGTTCTAGATGTACTTGAAAATGTCGGTTTTTCAAAAGCGCCCCCGACCTGTGTCGAGGCCGTCACCGCCGCCGGTGGGGTGTATGGCGATGATGGACGTTTGCGCCTGCCGCCGGCTCTTGTTGAAGACACCATAGCAAAGGCCAATCGGGATTTTCTGTTGTGTGGGCAAAAAACCGAACACGATATGTCGCCCCACGGCAAACGCCTGTATTTCGGCACCGGCGGCGCCGCCATCCAGATAGTCGATGCCAGAACCGGTGAAACCCGTGAATCGACCGTGAAGGATTTGTACGACATGGCGCGTATGGTCGACGGGCTGGAGCACATTCATTATTTTCAGCGTCCGGTTGTCGCCCGCGATATGGCCAATAGCCACGATCTTGATTTTAACACCTGCTATGCCTGTGTCAGTGGCACCGCCAAGCATATCGGCACCAGTTTCGTTAACCCGAAACATGTGGAAGAAGCGCTTGAAATGCTGCACATCATCGCCGGCGGTGAGAAGCAGTGGCGTGCGCGCCCCTTTGTCAGCCAATCCAACTGCTTCGTGGTGCCGCCGATGACTTTCGAGGCCAACGCCTGCGCCATACTGGAAACAGCGGCCCGGGGTGGCATGCCGGTGTTGCTGTTGTCCGCAGCCCAGGCCGGAGCGACGGCCCCGGCGGCCTTGGCGGGGGCGGTCGTGCAGGCCGTCGCCGAAGTCCTGATGGGGCTGGTCTATATCAACGCAGTCGTTCCCAGCGCCCCTTGTATGATAGGTATCTGGCCGTTTGTATCCGATCTTCGCACCGGGGCCATGTCGGGCGGTAGCGGCGAACAGGCGCTTTTGATGGCGGCGGCGGGCCAGATGGGACGGCATTATGACCTGCCGACGTCCGTCGCGGCGGCCATGACGGATTCAAAGGTCCCCGATGCCCAGTCGGGTTCCGAAAAAGGCTACACCCATGCCCTGGTCGGTAATTCAGGCCCTAATCTGATCCAGGAATCGGCGGGAATGCACGCCAGCTTGCTGTCATGCTGTTTCGAAAGCCTGGTTATTGACAACGACACCATCGGGGCCGTGCAGCGGACCATTCGCGGTATCGAGGTCAATGACGAGACCCTTTCAAGAGAAGTCATCGCCGAGACGTGCCAGAACGGCCCCGGACATTATCTGGGTCACAAGCAAACACTTGACCGCATGGAAAGCGATTATGTCTACCCGATTGTCGGGGATCGCATGAATCCCAACGAATGGGCGGAAAAGGGTTCCCGGGATGTCATCGATAGGGCCCAGGATATGACCCGTGACCTGCTTGCCAACCACTGGCCCGGTCATATTTCGAAAGACACGGATCAGGCTATCCGCGACAAATTCGATGTCAAGCTCAGCCGTGATGCGATGGGCGGATAAAAAAGCCCCCCAGGGCTTGGAGGCTCTGGGGGGCTGATTCATCGTCAGGTGTGGTGGCGTTTTTTATTAGTACCTGTAAGGCACACCCGCTTTCTCCATAACATGGGAATATTCCTTATAGGCCTGGACAACTTTTTCCGTCCGCGGGCTGATGGAGGCCAGTTCGTCCCAGAAGCTTTCTGAGTCTGCGACCACCTCATCCCACTCGGCCTTGGGAATTTCGGTCAGCTCCATTTTCTTGCCTTCGACACGCAGCTTGGCTTCGCCGCCCCAGTACCAGACCTGCCGGTAATAGTGCGAGCTATCCATGGAAAGCTTGAACAGCTCTTGCAGTTTCGGCGAAAGCGCGTTCCAGCTATTGGAATTGGCGAAGTATGAACCACACCAGGCGCCGGTGACGTTGTTGAGCAGGGCATAGCTGCAGACATCGGCCCAGCCCACCTCATAGGCTTCGGTGAATCCGCACCAGGCGACGCCGTCAAGTTCGCCAGTTTGAATCGCGACCTCGATGTCATCCCACGGCAACGTAACCGGAACCAGGCCATAACGGGACAGGAACTTGCCCGCCGTCGGCACACCAAACACGCGCTTGCCTTTTAAATCAGCAACGCTGCGGATGGGGTCCTTGGTGAAGATATGAAGGGGATCCCAGGCTCCGGCACTTAACCACTCGACGCCCTCGATTTCGCCATAAGCTTCGGCCCAAATCTTATCCAGGCCGTAGTACTTGAACAGCACCGGCATATCCAGGCTGTAACGTGTGGAGAACGGGAAGTACCCGCCGAACACGTTGATATCGACCGGCGATGCCATTGTCGCATCATCGCTCTGCACCGCATCAAGGGTACCATTTTGCATGGCGCGGAACAGCTCGTCGGTGGGGACAAGCTGATCGGCGTAATAGAGTTCGATTTCCATTTCACCAAAAGCTGCCTTATTGAAAGCCTCAATTTGCGGCTTGATAACGTGTGCGCCCAACGGAGCGCCGGAGTAGGTCTGAAGCCGCCACTTGATTATGTCGGTAGGTTTTGTTTGAACCGCCGGGGCACTCATTTTAGGGGCGTCTTCTTTCCCCCCCATTTTACCAACTGTCGTCGCTGCAACAGCACCGACGGCAACACCGGCCGCGCCAATAAGAAAATCACGTCTTTGCGTCATTTTATTGTCTCCCTGTTAAAGTTGTGGTCGTTTATAATTTGGATAAGACGATTATTTGTTCTTTGCTGAGAAATATTTTTTCCGGCTCCACTTCTCATCGGTCTAGATAGATTTGATCAGGTAGCCAGAGTGCTATTTGAGGGAAAATGATCACAAGAATCAACCCAAACGTCATCACCAGCACAAAAGGTATGATTGATCTGTATATATCTACGAGCGTTATTTCCGGCGGAGCCATGGCGCGCATGAGAAACAGGTTATATCCGAAGGGCGGCGTCATATAAGCGATTTGACATGTAATGGTGTAGAGAACACCGTACCAGATCGGATCGAAGCCCAGGGCGATCACCAGCGGGACATACAATGGCGCGACGATGACCAGCATCGCCGTATCATCCAGGAACATGCCCATGAAGATGTAGGAAAGCTGCATCATGATCAGCACTTCCCACGGGGTCAGTTCCCACCTTGTAATGAACAATGTTTCGATGGCGCGCACGGCACCAATGCCGTCAAAGACGGCGCCGAAGCACAGCGCCGCCAGAATAACCCACAAAAACATGCACGAAATGCCAAGGGTTTTCCGCAAGGTCTGTTCAATTACTTGCTTGTTAAGGCGGCGTTTGGCCAGGGCCGCGATGGTCGCGCTGGTCGCCCCAACGGCGGAACTTTCCACAAGGCTGGTGACGCCCATGATGAAAAGCCCGGTCATGAAGAAGAAAATCAGGAACGGGATAATGCCCGCTTTGAGAAGAGCTAGCTTCTCCGAAAACGGCATATTTCTTTCTTCTTCGGAAACCGTCGGCCCGAGTGCAGGGTTAATTTTGCAGCGAACAACAATGTAAATGACGAAAAGAGATGCCATCATCAGGCCCGGAAGCGCACCGGCCAGCCATAATTGCCCAACCGGTTGGCGGGCGATCATGCCATAGAGCACAAGGACGACACTTGGCGGCACCAGAATGCCCAGTGAACTGCCGGCTTGAACGACACCTGTGATCATTACCTTGTCGTAGCCGCGCTTCAGCATTTCCGGCAACGCAATGCTGGCGCCAATAGCCATACCGGCGACGCTCAGGCCGTTCATGGCCGAAATAATAACCATCAATCCGATGGTGCCGACAGCCAAGCCCCCGGGCATGTTGCCAAACCACACATGGAACATCCGGTATAGATCGTCGGCGATGCCGGATTCAGACAGGATGTATCCCATGTAGACAAACAACGGCAGCGTCAACAGGGGGTACCAGTTGAATAACTTGAAGGCCGCATTGAACGGCATTTCAATGGCGCCGGTGCCGTAAAGCAGCAATGCGGCGGCCGCGGAAACAAATCCAATGGCGCCAAATACCCGCTGCCCCGTCAGCATCATCAACAGCATCGACGAGAACATTAATATGGCGATCGCTTCGTAACTCAAACTCATACGACAGGGTGCTCCAGCTTTTGGGCGATTGGGTTACCCCGGGCGGTCCCTAAATCCTTGAAGAACATGGAGATCGCCTGCAGCAGCATCAGGATAATGCCGCCGACCATAATGACCTTGATGGGAATCATGGAAGGATTCCACTGCGAGAACTTCCGTTGACCATATTCAATCGCGTACATTGTGCTGGAGATTGAACCAAAGAGAAGAGTGCAGAGATAGAAGACCAGGCAAAAGCTGGTGAAAGCATCGATCTTGGCTTTCGTGCGTTCCGAACAACGGTCGTAGATCAGGTCCATCCTGACATGATCATCCAGTTGCATAGAGTAGGCTCCCCCGACGATGTAATAGGCGGTCATGGTGAACTGGGCCATTTCCACGCACCAGGACAACGGGTAGTTGATAACATTGCGGGTGATGGCATTGAGCAGAAGCGTGCCGATCATGATAAAGACCGTATACATCATCAGCCTGCCGAGTTTCTCGGAGACAAAATCGACGTATTTTACATACATGATAATAGCTTTTGGCACGGTCTGGGGCTTTTCCAATGCTAATTGAGAATCAAAGGAGTTAAATCAAATAAGAATAGCTACAGAAAGCCCCTCCCCGAGGATGAAGCGATTGGCTCGCTTACGTGTATTGTACACTATGGCCATCCACAATACATAAATAGACTGATGGGCCAGCGTTAAAATAGGTTATTTAACTCCAATTCAACGTGCAACTGTTTTGTGGCATGTTGCAGAATATGCAGAGTACCGAGGCAATGGACTTAGGCCCAAAATCAACGCCGGAATCAACCTACGATGTCGTGATCATCGGCGCCGGGGTGGTGGGCTGTGCGGTGGCACGGCGCTTTTCGCTACAAGGCGCAAAAGTTCTCGTGATCGAGAAGGCCGCCGATATTCTTGATGGCGCCAGTAAAGGCAATAGCGGCTTGTTGCATACCGGCTTTGATGCACCGCCCGGTTCCGTTGAGCAACGGTGCATCGCAGCAGGATACCAGGAATATATGGAAATTCGGGGCCAGTTGAATCTGCCGGTGCTTGAAACCGGGGCGCTGGTGGTCGCCTGGACTCGGGAAGAAGAGAGCAAACTTGATGCCTTGATGGACAAGGCGCGGGTTAATGGCGTTAACGATATTGAACCTCTTACCGCTCGACAGATTGCCGCCAGGGAGCCACACCTGTCGAAGGCAGCGATCGCTGGATTCTGCGTGCCAAGAGAATTCGTCATCGACCCTTGGACGGCTCCCTTCGCCTACTTGCTGCAAGCTATGGAAAATGGCGCCAGCATTTTACGCAACACCGAAGTGACCGGGGGTCATTTCGATGGCGATCACTGGCAGCTTCAGACAAGTAGCGAGACGATAAAGTGCAGGACGATCATTAACTGCGCCGGATTGTACGGTGACCGCCTCGACGCCGCCTTACTGGGAAAATCAAGCTTCGAAATTCGCCCACGCAAGGGGCAATTTCTGGTTTTCGACAAGCTTGCCAGCACCCTGGTTTCGTCGATCATTCTGCCGGTGCCCAGTGAAACCACCAAAGGGGTCGTAATCTGCAGAACAATTTTTGGCAATGTTCTGGTCGGACCAACGGCGGAAGAACAGGAAAGCCGTGACGATGCATCCGTAGACACGGAAACCTTGCGCTTGTTGCGTCAAAAGGGCGAGGAGATGATTCCGGCCCTGGCAGATTGCCCGATTGTTGCGACCTATGCCGGGCTAAGGCCGGCAACCGAATACAAGGATTATTGTATTCAGTACACGGCAGACAAAAATTATATCAGCGTCGGCGGCATTCGCTCGACGGGGTTGAGTTCGGCGCTTGGCATCGCTTCATATATTTTCGAACACTACACATTGGCTGGAAACAGCCATACGCCAATTGCCCCCAGTATCTGGCCGCTAGTGCCCGCTATTGCCGAGGACGGCCCTCGGGACTGGTCAAAACCTGACAACGGCGGCGTCGTCTGCCATTGCGAACTTGTGACGCGGCGGGAAATCGAACGGGCCTTGTCCGGCCCGCTAGCAGCAGAAAGTCTGTCTGGCCTGAAACGCAGAACCCGGGTCACCATGGGGCGATGTCAGGGGTTTTACTGCTCAGCGCAACTCTGTGAAATGACAGCGGGCCACTTTGAAGAGCCCATCGGACTCCGCCATGTCGACAAAACTTAACCACCCCCCGTTGCCCGGCACGTGTGATGTCGCCATCGTCGGCGGCGGTCCTTCGGGGCTGGCGGCGGCGACACGCCTGAAACAGTTGGGGGTCGGTTCCGTTGTTGTACTGGAAAGGGAATCCGAAGCGGGGGGCATTCCCCGGCATTGCGGGCATCCTCCCTTCGGCATGCGGGAATTCAGGCGTTGCCTGACAGGGCCCACTTATGCGGCGGCTCTTGTCGAGCGGGCGATAAATTCGGGCGTGGATATTCATGTCAACACAAGCGTGGCTAAAATTTACAAAGCCGGACATCTGCTGCTTTCCACGACCAATGGGGTGGCGGAGGTGATGGCAAAGCGCGTCATCCTCAGCACCGGCGTCAGGGAGACACCGCGCGCCCCGAGACTGGTTTCCGGGCAACGGCCCCTCGGTGTTCTGACCACCGGGGCACTGCAATCCATGGTCTACCTGAAAAAAAATATCCCGTTCAGGCGTCCGGTCATCGTCGGTTCCGAGCTGGTGTCATTTTCCGCCCTGCTCACCTGCCGACACGCGAACATCAGGCCCGTCGCCATGATCGAGCCAAGCGATCATATAACGGCGCGTTGTTTCTTGCGGCCTTTACCGGCCCTGCTGGGGGTTCCTTTGCGTCTCAACTCCCGGCTGATTGAAATCCTGGGCAAGGACCGGGTGACCGGCGTTCGCATTCTGGATGAAAGGGGTAGGGAGCAGACGATCGAATGCGACGGCGTACTGTTTACCGGCCAGTTCACACCGGAATCCAGCCTGCTTCGAATGGGGCACCTCAAAGTTGATCCGGCCAGCGGCGGGCCTGTGGTCGATCAATATGGCCGGTGTTCGGACCCGGCATACTTCGCCACTGGAAACCTTTTAAGGCCGGTGGAAACGGCGGGCTGGTGCTGGCGGGAAGGGGGGCAGACTGCGGCCACCGTCGCCAGAAGCCTGACCGGGAAACTGCCGCCGAATGAGCTACAGGTGCCCATTGTTTCACAAAGCCCGAAGATCAGGTTCACCGTCCCCCAGATCATTTCCCTGCCGATCACCGACGTCGGTGCGGATCACTTGCAATTGCGGTTTCTCGATTGCGCGAAGGGGATTCTTTCGGTCCAATATAAGGGGCAAACATTATGGTCCAGGAACATATCGGCGAGACCGGAACGCCGGGTGCTGGTGCCCTTGGCTGGAATCGTAAATTTCACCGGCCCAGAGGCCATTGAAATTTGTTTCGTGGAAGAGAACGCTTGATATGTCGGTACTGGCGATTGATCAAGGCACAACGAGCACAAGAACCATGGTGGTCGATAACCATGGCGCAACGACACGCATTGATGCCATTGAGCATCGGCAGATCTACCCGCAGCCCGGTTGGGTCGAGCATGATCCGGAAGAACTGATTTCTAACATTCGCACATCCATTGACAACAACAGTGACGTTACGTGCATAGGCATCGACAATCAGGGCGAAAGCTGTCTCGCGTGGCATTCGGAAACCAAGGAAGCCATTTCGCCGGTCATTGTCTGGCAGGATACCCGCACTCAGGACGCCATAACAAAACTGAAAGCCGACGGGGCGGAAGATATTGTCCTTGAAAAAACCGGCTTGCCTCTTGATCCTTATTTCTCTGCGGCCAAGCTGGCGTGGATCGTTCAGTCAATTCCAGATGCCAAGCAGCACCTGAAAGAAGGCAAGTTGCGCCTGGGCACCACGGATGCTTTTTTCCTGGATCGGTTGACGGGAAATTTTGTCACCGACATCACCACCGCATCCCGCACCTCGTTAATGAACCTGGAATCCGGGCAATGGGATGAGGAGCTCTGCCGGTTGTTTGGGGTTCCCATTGAGGCACTGCCCGCAATTAGGCCAACAACCGGTGATTTCGGTGCGGTTCAATCGGGTGGCAAACACATTCCGATCACCGCCAGCATCGTTGATCAGCAGGCCGCCCTTTATGGCCATGGCTGCCGTGGTAAGGGGGATGCCAAGGTAACTTTCGGCACAGGGGCATTCGCGTTGACCCTGACGGGAGAAAAAATATTTCGCGCGCCGGAAAAAGGGCTGTTGCCGACAGTCGCCTGGCAACTGTCGGGGGGCAAGCCCGTCTATGCGCTCGACGGCGGTGTCTACTGCGCCAGCTCGGCCATCAACTGGGCCAGGTCCCTCGGACTGTTCAGGGATATTTCTGAAATCAATGCCTTCGAAGGTCCGTCCGCCATTGAACGAAAGCTGGCTTTTGTTCCTGCATTGACCGGCCTCGCCTGTCCCCATTGGGACCGCAGCGCGGCGGGCCTGTGGATCGGCCTGACGCTGGATACCACGCCTTTGGATATGGTTCAGGCGGTTATTGAAGGTATCGCCTTTCGCGCTGCCGAAGTGTTATCGGCAATGAGCGCCTACGTTCAAATTTCCGGCGCTATTTCTATCGATGGCGGGATGACGGCAAATCCCTACTTCTGCCAGTTTTTAGCCGATACTCTTGAGCGCGATGTGGCGGTGCCGGGCATGCGCGAGCTTACCGCCTTTGGCACGGCCATGTTGGCGCGCCGGGATGACTCGGAAATGAAGCCGCAAAGCCATGACGATATAACCTACCGGCCTGGGCAGAATACCGGCGAGTTTCGTGGCCGGTTTGACGATGCCATCAGCAGGTCAAGGGCGTGGTGAAGTCCATCAGGGCCTCCAAAGGCCCAAGCGTGACAATTTTAGTTTTCCCACATAGGATTGTCCCTGAGATTCCCCATAGGCTCAATAACAACGACAGGATGCTGTTTGTAGTGACTTGATCAAAGTGAAGCTGCATTAGGAAGCGTATATTAATATGAAAATTCTTGTTACAGGGGGCTGCGGTTATAAAGGCCATATTTTGGTCCCAAAACTTCTTGCGCGTGGCCATGAAGTTGACGTGTTCGACAGCATGTGGTTTGGAAATTTCCTGGAACCACACCCCAATCTGACGGTCACCGAAGGCACCGTGTTGGAGCCCGATGCGATCAACTTGGATGGCGTCGATACGATCATTCACCTGTCGTCAGTGGCGAACGATCCATGCGGTGATCTCAACCCTACCTTGACTTGGGAAATCAGTGCTCTCGCCACCATGCAACTCGCCGACAAAGCGGCGCGCAACGGCGTGAAGCAGTTTCAGTATGCATCGTCAGGTAGTGTTTACGGCATCAAGGAGGATGAGCAGGTTACCGAAGACCTGGAGCTCAAGCCGATTTCGGGATACAACAAAACCAAGATGGTGTCCGAGCGGGTGCTGCTCTCCTACAAGGAAGATATGAAGGTGCAGATCATTCGCCCCGCCACGGTATGTGGCCTGTCCCCACGTATGCGCCTCGATGTGTCTGTCAATCTTCTGACCATGCAGGCATTAGAAAAGGGGGAAATCACAGTCTTCGGTGGCGAGCAAACACGCCCCAACATCCACATTGATGACATCACAGACGTGTATCTGCACTTTCTGGACAAGCCGGATGCCACGGGCATCTACAACGCCGGATTCGAAAATATTTCGATCCTTGATATTGCCAAGACCATCGCTGAATTTGTGCCAGCAAAGATCACGGTTACCGAATCCAACGATCCTCGGTCATACCGGGTGAATTCAGACAAGTTGTTGAAGACCGGGTTCAAACCAAAGAAAACGGTCAAGGATGCAATAGTTGAAATTGTAGAGGCATACAGCGCGGGCACACTCAAGAATGAGCCCCACTTTTATAATCTTAAGTGGATGCAGGAAAAGATACTGAAATGAGCCCGATGAAAATCGTCGTTATGGGCTCAAACTCTTTTTCCGGGGCAAGCTTCGCCGACTTCGCGCTAAATCAGGGTGCACACGTTCTGGGGCTAAGCCGTTCCGAGGAGCCGCATAGGGCATTCCTTCCTTATCGGTGGTCAGGCAACGACGCAAACTTCCACTTTTTTGCTTTCGACATTAACAAACACCTCGACCAGATCATGGATTTGATGGCGGCGGAAAAGCCCGATTATTTTGTTAACTTTGCGGCCCAGAGCATGGTCGGCGAAAGCTGGGAACACCCGGAAGATTGGTTTCGGACGAATGCGGTTTCCACCGTGATGTTGCACAACCGGCTGCGCCAGGAAAGTAACTATCTGAAACGCTACGTTCATGTCACCACGCCCGAGGTTTACGGCAGCACGGATGGCAGGATCAAGGAAGATACGCCCTTTAATCCCAGCACACCCTATGCGGTTTCTCGCGCGGCGAGTGATATGAGCCTTAAGACCTTTGTCGATGCTTATGGCTTTCCCGCCGTATCAACGCGCGCGGCAAATGTTTACGGCCCCGGTCAGCAGTTGTACCGCATTATCTCGCGGACCATCGTGTTCATTCGCCTGGAAAAGAAACTGCAATTGCATGGCAGCGGCCATTCGGAGCGCTCGTTTATACACATTAATGATGTTTCAGATGCCACCTGGAAAGTAATGGTAGATGGCAAAGTGGGTGATACCTACCACATCTCAACCGATAAAATTGTTTCCATTCGCCAACTGGTCGAACTCATTTGCAATAAAATGGGCGTTGCCTTTGATGATGTAGCAGAAGTAGTAGGCGAGCGATTGGGCAAGGATGCCGCCTATATGCTCGACAGCACGAAGATCCGGGAGACGCTGGGTTGGTCGGACAGAATATCGCTTGATCAGGGGATTGATGATTGCCTTACTTGGGTAGAAGAAAATCTGGATGCCCTCAAGGCTCAGGAAATGGATTACATTCATAAACCATGACTGTGAAAATTTATGAGTAATTTAAGCAAGGATACCAAACTGACCCTTTATCGGGGAATGCTTTACATCCGCACCGTAGAGGAACGCATTGCAGAGTTGTATCCAGAGCAGGAAATACGCTGCCCCGTGCATCTTTGCATTGGACAGGAAGCCGCCGAGGTTGGCTCAGGCATGGCCTTGGAGCGGAGCGATTACGCGTTTTCCGGCCATCGTTCCCACGGTCACTATCTTGCCAAGGGCGGCGATCTTAAATCCATGATGGCCGAAATTTATGGCAAATCTACGGGATGTGCCGGTGGCAAGGGTGGGTCCATGCATTTGATTGATCTGGATGCAGGATTTATGGGTGCGGTGCCGATTGTTGGCAGTACCATTCCTATTGGAGTCGGCACCGCCTTTGGCTCGCGGCTCAAGGGGGAAGATCGGGTCACCATGATTTACTTTGGTGACGGAGCGACCGAGACGGGTGTTTTTCACGAAAGCCTCAACTTTGCGGCGCTTCATAAATTATCGGTGGTATTTTTGTGCGAGAACAACCTTTACTCGGTTTATTCGCCAATGAATGTGCGTCAGCCAGCAGGCCGCACCATTGCCGATCTGGCAGCCGCCCATGGCATTGAAAATCATGCAGCCGATGGAAATGATGTTGAAACTGTTTATTCTCTGAGCAAAGCAGCCGTCGATACGGCGCGCAGGGGCACAGGTCCGGTATTTTTGGAATTTTCAACATACCGTTGGCGTGAGCATTGCGGCCCTGACTTTGACAACCATGTCGGTTACCGCTCTGAGGAAGAATTTAAGGAATGGCAGAAAAAAGATCCTTTGACGCGGTATCGAGAGCTGCTGATCGCTGAGGGCACGGCCACGGAAAATGAACTGGCTGCCCTGGCTGCCGAGCTTCTGGTGGAAGTGAACGCAGCTGTTCAGTTTGCACAATCTTCAGAATTTCCGGCACCTGTTGGTGCCGAACAACGTGTATACGCAAGTTGAAAATGCTGTCATGACCCGGGAACTTAAATTTTCAGAAGCCCTGCTTGAAGCGCAAGACCAATGTATGGCCGCCGACCCGGCCGTTTACATCATGGGGCTTGGCGTTCCAGACCCCACAGGCATTTTCGGCACCACCTTGGGGTTGCAAGAAAAGTATGGCGTCAACCGCGTGTTTGACATGCCGCTGGCCGAGAATGCCATGACCGGGGTTGCCATTGGCTCGGCCCTTGTCGGCATGCGCCCGGTAATGACCCATCAGCGCGTTGATTTTGCTACAGTCGCCATGGAGCAAATTATAAATCAAGCCGCCAAGTGGCATTATATGTTTGATGGTCAGGTGAACGTGCCGCTGGTAATTCGCATGATCATTGGCCGCGGATGGGGGCAGGGCCCGCAACATTCCCAAAGCCTGCAAGCCATGTTTGCGCACGTACCGGGGCTTAAGGTAGTGATGCCGACAACCGCTTATGATGCCAAGGGGTTACTGATATCCGCCATAGAAGATAACAACCCGGTGGTGATGCTTGAACATCGTTGGCTCTATGGTATTACCGACAAGGTTCCGGAGGAGTTTTATCGGGTACCGCTGGGGAAGGCGCACATCATGCGCGAGGGTACGGATGTGACCATCGTCGGGTTGTCTTATATGAGTCTGGAAAGCTTGCGCGCTGCGGAATTATTGGCTGAGCGTGGAATTAACGCAGAGGTCCTAGATCTTCGATCATTGCGACCCTTGGATGAAGATGCAATCCTGACTTCAGTACGTAAGACTGGAAATCTGGTAATGGCAGATACGGCGCACAAAATGTTTGGAGCTTCGGCCGAGATTCTGGCACTGGCCACGGAAAAGGCTTTTGACGCTCTTAAATCCCCACCACGGCGCGTGACCTTGCCCGACCATCCGGCGCCTACCAGCCCGGCACTGGCGGATGATTTTTATCCTCGCGCCGGGCATATTGCTGCCGAAGTTCTGCGCCAATTGGGCCGCGATGTGGATGACGCTTTATTTCTTCCTCCCGAAGGTCGGCACCATGATCAACCGGATTCATCGTTCAAGGGGCCGTTTTAATGCAGCATATCAGGCAGCTACATACTTTGAATTTTTGGAAAGCATTGGCTTAATCTATGGGACAAGAAATAAATATTTTCGATAAATATCCGCAATCGAAGCGCCCCATTGATGATCGTGCCAGGTTGATCACCGAGGATCATCGGGCTGCCGCTCGCAAGTTCGACGTTGAATATTTTGATGGCGACAGACTCAGCGGTTACGGTGGGTACAATTATCATCCACGGTTCTGGACCGAAACGGTAAAGCGTTTCCGCGATCATTACAGCCTTGCATCCGATTCCAAAGTGCTGGATGTGGGCTGCGCCAAGGGTTTTATGATGTATGACTTCAAGCTCTTGATGCCACAGTTGAACATTCAGGGCGTCGATATTTCCCGGTACGCCTATGATCATGCCAAGGATGAGGTCAAGGACTTGATAACTGTTGCCAATGCCAAGGAGCTTCCCTTCGAAGATGATTCCTTCGATCTGGTTATCTCTATCAACACCATTCACAATCTTCCGCCAGATGATTGCAAACAGGCTTTCCGTGAAATTGAACGGGTGTCGCGCAAGGATTCCTTTGTCATGAACGATGCATGGCGCAACGAAGCAGAGCATAAATCCATGCTGGACTGGAACCTGACGGCTTTGACTTACATGCATGTTGATGATTGGAAAAAGCTGTTCGACGAAGTCGGCTATACCGGCGACTATTACTGGTTTATCGCTGAATCGGCTTGATAAAATATACATGACAGATATCCCCACCATTACGCGCGCTGCTGTTCTTGTCGAAATCGGCAAGCCGCTTGAAATAATGGAGTTGACGCTGCCAACGCTCAAGCCGGGTCAGGTCTTGATAGAGATGGCCTATGCCGGTGTATGTCATTCTCAATTGCATGAAATTCGCGGACGGCGCGGGCCCGACGCTTTTTTACCGCACACACTAGGGCACGAGGGGGCGGGCACCGTATTGGCTTGTGGCGAGGGCGTCAGCAAAGTCTGTCTCGGCGATCGTGTGGTCCTGTCCTGGATCAAGGGCGAAGGAGTCGATGTGCCGGGAACCACATACGAAAGCGCCATCGGCACGGTTAACTCTGGCGCAATAAGCACCTTCATGACGGTCACGGTTACTTGTGAGAACCGTGTGGTGCCAATTTTGGAAGACAAATTGCCCATGCGCGAAGCGGCATTGCTGGGTTGTGCGGTGCCGACCGGGGCGGGCGTGGTGATCAATACAGCCGATGTGCAGGCAGGCTCCTCTGTCGCGGTATTTGGTGTTGGCGGCATTGGCCTGAGCGCCGTATTGGCTTCCGCCATGCGAGGCGCGACGACCATCATTGCCATCGATATTGTTGATGAAAAGCTAGAGGCCGCCAGTCGCGCCGGCGCCACGCACACCATTAATGCCGCCACCGAGGATGCGGTTGAACGGATCAAAGAAATTACCGAAGGCAGCGGCGTTGATACTGCGGTTGAGGCCGCCGGCCTGCCGCAAACCATGGAGGCGGCATTTGTCTCGGTTGCCTATGGCGGGGGGTTGTGCGTGCTTGCCGGGAATGTGGCGTTCGGAGAAACAATAAACCTGGACCCCTTTGACCTGATCAAGGGCCGCAAGATCGTCGGCAGTTGGGGTGGGGAAACCGTCCCTGATCGCGATCTGCCACGTTACGCCGAGATGTTTCTTTCTGGAAAATTACCATTTGACCAATTGGTTAGCCATGAATGGACACTTGAAAACATCAACACTGCTTTTGATGAACTGGAAGCAAGGCAGGTTTCACGTGCATTGATCAGAATGAAAGATAAAAACGGAATATAGCTGTGATCATGTTTCAGAGTAGGTATTTTTAGGACGGGATTGATGGATTGCTGGACAGATTAGCCCCAAAGTTAGAGGAGGTAACCGCATCGCGTGTTTTTTTGCGAATATCGCGAAGCTCCTCCTCGCTTATCGCCCACATTTCTGCCATATGCATTATTTTTTTAGGCGTATCGAAATTGATTCGATCCCATTCATAAGCACGTAAGACCGAGATATCTTCAGCCGTCCAATCATTCGATGTTATCTGACTAAACCGCCAATCTACGCGCGCCCCGTCTGTTTCATTTGAAATTGCACCAATGTCAGTGGCCATATCCCACAACCGCGTGCCTTTTAAAGGAACGGCAACAAAAAACTTCACATAATCTGCACCGCAATGTTCTGCAAAGTGAATGGTTTCACGAATTTCCGCCCACGTTTCACCTGGAAACCCGATGATGAAGTTTGAAATCACGAACAAGCCAGCCTCACGAACTTTTTTGATTAGCGGTGCCACGGTATCCAGTTTGATGGGCTTGAGCACAATGTCGTTCATGACACGTTGATTGCCGCTTTCTATGGCGACGTTGATGCCCACACAGCCGGCGCGGACCATTAGGTCCAGCATTTCGTCGTCCAGCGCAAAAATAGCGAAAGCGCCAATAATGAACTTAAGGCCCAGATCGCGTTCAATGCTCTCTCGCAGCACTTCCTTGAAGAATTTCTTTTTTATGACAATGTTATCGTCGTCAATAAGAAACGACCTGAGGCCATAGCGGTCGCGCAGATATATCAGTTCATCAATAACTTTTTTGGCCGACGGCGCACGTACTTTCTTGCCGCTGATTTCTTCCACCTGACAGAATGAACAGCCAACGGGGCATCCGCGTGTAATAACCATTCGTACGTATGGCATTTCAGGGGCGCGCAGCGGGCCGGTGCGTGGACCAACTGCAATATAATCTTCCATGCGAACCAGGTCGTAATTTGGCATGGGAAGAGCGTCTAGATCCTTGATAACGGCTTTTTCCTGAACAACAAGATTTTTGCCGTCACGATAAACTAGGCCGACCGTCGGCATTTCCCCATTCCCTTTGAGATAGCGTAGCAAGTCGCGCAGCACATATTCACCATTGCCGACGATGGCGTAGTCGATGCCGGAATCTGTCATGACATCTTCATATTCAATGGTTACATGCACACCGCCCGCAATTATAACTGGGTCCGGCAAACGTTCGCGCAACGCTGCGACTGTGGTATGAAGGGTATCCTTATACTCAGTGGAAAGAATCGAAATGCCGATATATGAGGGATTCGCTTGTACGACTTTTTCGACAAATTCCGTGATGCTCATATCGTAAAACTGAGCATCTATAATTTTGACGTTGACGTCGTCCTGAACCATCGCGCCTAAAAGGCACAGCAAGGACGGGTTCAAATTCCAATTCGTTTGGAAATCGATTTTTGCCCATCTCTGATTTGGATAGACAAGGACAAGATTTTTTTTAGTGCTCATCTGGTTGCCTCGTACTCTTTGATTATTACAATATGAATTGAGAATTCAATCAAGAGACAAGGGGAGCATTGTTAGGTGTGGTGCCCTGAACTTCTTCATCAATATCTACACTGATGATAGCAACACGATATTTTCCCTTTGGGTCGAAAAGCCATGCGGCGGCATCATCAGCGCCATTATGATCCGATAGATATGTTTCATACCCAAATGCTTCAAAAATTTGGCGAAGATGGTAAGGCGGCAGACTCGGTGATTTTCCTATGTCCGATCCGAAATGGCGGCGTTCCAAAAACTCATTCTGGGTCTGGCGAATGATACCGTACCCCTGATTATCGATGACCAGAAACTTTACCGGAACTTCAAGGTTTCGTGCGACGGCCAGCTCTTGAATATTCATCATTAGGCCGCCGTCACCTGAAATGGAAAGAGCGCCATGGCAACCAGGGCTACATGCCGCACCGACAGCGGCAGGAAGTGAATACCCCATTGAGTGAAGGTTGAACGATGTGATCACCGGTGGCGAATTGCATATTGAAGCGGCCTGATAGGTCCAGCTCAGGGTCGCCCCGGCATCACCAAAGACGGTGTAATTCGGCGGGCATGCTTCCAGAAAACGGATGATTGATTTTACCGGTTCTTGGGCGCTAATTGCAGTCTGCAATGGTTGGCTAGCACTCGTCTTCCATTTGTCCCGCGATACGTCCGGGCGAACATCTGTCCAGTATGCATATTCCTGTTTTCCTGTCTTAAGGTGGGCATTCAGACCATCAAGGAACTCCATGCTGTCTTCTCTGAGTACCGTTATGCGTTTACCATAATCGTGAAGAAAGCGCTCGTCTTCATGGGCTCCGTTATTTATGGCAATCATTTGTGCTTCAGGTGCAAAAATATCTTTTGCCTTCCCAGCCTGATGCTGTAGCAAACTGGCGCCAACGGCAATGAGTAGATCACACGATTGCAGCAAGGCATTTCCGTTACCGGGACAGTGAGTGCCGAACAGGCCTATATGAAAAGGGTTTTCCGGGCGGTACACACGTTGCCCCGCCCAGGTGAAAATGGCAGGAACACCAAGTTTTCTTAAAATAGGATCAAGGGTAGCTTGCACCTTGTCCGTTTGAATATCGACGCCACCACCGATCAACATGAGCGGCCGCTTGGCATTTTCCAGAGCAGAAAGAACAGTAGAGACGGATTGGCCGATTGTCGGCGCCGGGCTGTTCGCATTTGTTTTTGGGGCACTCTCAACCATATCAACGTTCAACATTTGACGTTGGAAATCATCTTGTATTTCAAGAACCAACGGGCCGTGTATTTCATTTTTGGCTATTTTATCTATTGCCGAAAGCGCTTGTAGTAGTTCGCCTTCATTTCTGACTTTCAAGGATTTATCGGAAATAAAGTCGGCAATTTCAGCGTGGGGTGCTTCTTGAAATCCATACATCTTGGTGCCCAGTCGCTGGGCAATGTTGATCCCCGAGCCAACTTGTCCGCAGAGGAAAACCGAAGGAACATTGTCGTAGTAACAGGCTGCGATGCCAGTCACGAGATTAAAAAAACCGGGACCTGTCGTGACGATCGCGCCAGCGACATCTCCCGATGCGAAATAATAACCATGAGCAGAGAGCCCTGCCGCCTGTTCGTTGAGAACAGGGATGTATTGGGTTTCGCTATTTTGGCATGTGGACTCTATAAGGTGCATACAAGCCCCGCCCTGCACGCCAAAAAAAGTTTTCACACCTGCACGCGCCAGGCGCTGAGAAATAATGTCTGAAACCTTGTTCATTGGATGCCTGTTTTTGTCGTTGGTTATTACAATGATGTAAACGGTACAATAATATGATCGAATTCCATTTCGCCCATACGACTAACCAGAACACGGGCATAATCCGGCCCTGTCAAAATTCCCACAGCTCCCTTGTAGGAATCTTTCGGCTTGGTAATTTTGACCGGGTAGTGGGGAAATGTTTTGTTTTGGCGAAGGGGGTGATCATCCAATATTTCGGTGAACGGCAGGGAGTCTTCATAAAAATAGGCAAACACAGGAAAGTTTTGGGCTGCGCCGAAGCCGTATATGGGCTTGTGTTCTACTGTTCTCACTCGCTCTTTCAGCATATCAATCTGTTGGCGGAAGACACGGAAGGATTGCTTTATTTGATCGACGCTCAGCGCCATATCAACTGCTCCGGTGGGTTTGTTTCCACCTTTTTTGAAGGCAATTAGAATCTGGCCCCAGTTGGCGAAGTTAACAAAGATATCGATAACTTCGCCGCCTGCGCGCTGTACCATGCGCGTTAATGAAGGAATTGTGAACTGTTGATAATGTTGGTGTGAAAGTTGATCAAAACGGTTGTTAAGCAAAAGGAATTCCGCGCCCGGTACGCCGATGATGATCGTTGCGTCGTCTTTGGCGGATTCAATAATGTTTTTTGTAACTTCATACGGGTTTCTCAGATGTTCAAATACGAAATTAGTGACATACAGGTCCGGGCTTCGTGAAAACGTCTCGGAAAAATTCGCGTTTTCAATAAAGTCACCAAGAACATTAAACTTTTCTACAAGTTCAGGTTCTAGCCCTTCAACAAATTGTGCCTCTCGCCCCTTTAAAATGGGATCAACGCCGACCACATCGGCGCCAGTCTCAGCAAATTTCTGCAGCAGGAAGGTGTCGTTACATCCTATTTCCGCAACAAGGCTGACTTTTTTGCCGGCACATACTTTCTGTGCAAAATCGAAAAGGACATTATTAGCCTGCATCGCCGAAACGCTATGTGACGTTTTATGCTGGAAGTCAACGGGATACAAAAAAGAGGCATCTACGGTGTATCCAAGTTGCACATGGCCACACTGCGCACATGCACAGACCGAATTATCGACCAGTGGGTAGTTCTCCGTCTTGCTGTAGTCATCAAGGAAAATCCCGATATGCGGAAACTTCGGTAACTCTGAAATAAGTTCAAGATTATCTGATCCACAGGCGCAACAGGTTTCGAGTGGCTCTTTGCTGACGTCTATCATTGTGTTCTAATTCCTATTTTTATCATGTTTGCGTTTTATGTGGGATCCTGGGAAGAACGTCTAACGAATAGCATTTGAATTCTTTAGTTTTATCTCCCGATACTCCTGGTCTGAACTTCTTGATTCGGTATCAAAACCAAGAACGAACTTTCCACGTGGTATCTCATCAACAATGCTTTCCAAATTCTTGTCTCTGATCATTTGAGGTACGTTAACTTGCTGTTTGAACAAGGGGGTCGTGTAGATGGTAACCAATGCGCGCCTTATTTCATTGCTATGATTTTCTGTGCCGCAATGAAACAGGGCGGAGTTGAACAGAAGCAGGGCGCCGGGAGGAATATCGGGGATAATTGCATTACGATGCACGTACTCGTCAGAAGGGAAAATATCCTGTGTATGACTGCCGTATAAAATTGCGATTCCGCCGTTTTTGCTGTTTGAACCATCAATGGAATGTACGAACGTCAAGCTAACTGGAGTCGAAGTCGTAAAATTCATATATGCCGGTTCCCGATGCCAGGCCGTTGCGGGGTGTAGTTCCCCAGGCGAACTGATCACGGCACGATTGACGTTAAGAATATACTGCTCGCCGAATATCTCTTTTAATATTTCAGGAACCAGCCCCCCGAAGCATATGTTGCGTATGGCCGGTGAAGACAGGAATGGGCTACGGACAACACCATTATCGTTAATCGCCATCAAATTTTCTTCACCAAATACCTGCTTCTCCGCCTCCAACAAGGTATCGACATCATCCCTGCATTGTTTGGTAACGCTTTCATCCAATTGCCCGGGAATGACGCAAAACCCCTTGATCATCAGTTCCTCATGGATATAGGCAACAGAAGGAAACTTGTGATCGCCTGAGCGTCGTTGCAGTCCTGAAAAAACATTCAGGGGAGCGTTTGTGCTGCTGTTCTGCATTTAGCCCTCCATTTCACCAAGCTTGGCATCAGTTTAACACAAATACGGGCTTATTATTAAGCCCGTAAAGTTGGCATTTCGTTAATAATATAGTGATACTTGCAGCTGCCCCTTGCCCGAAAATCGGGTAAACTCATAGCTCTATTCTGAAAGGTGGATTATGGATCTAAAAATTGCCGGACGTCATGCTCTGATCACAGGTGGTGGGCGTGGAATCGGACGCGCGATCGCCTTAAGTCTGGCGCGCGAGGGGGTCAACACTACAATTGTGGCGCGCACACAATCGGACCTTGATAGCCTGATGGACGAAATTTCTGCTCATGGCGGAAACCATCAAGGGATTGCCATGGATCTGGTTCCAGATGGTGCACCACAAACATTATTGAGTCGTATCGAGAAATCGGGATTTAGCGACATGGATATAGTTGTTCACAATATGGGGGGAACCCTTGGAATAACAGATCCCTATTGTTCAATTGAGAATTGGCGGCGCATCTATCGATTCAATTTCGAAATTGCAGTAGAATTAAATACCTTAATTGTTCCTGGAATGCAGAAACGTGGTTGGGGGCGGGTCGTTCACAATTCGTCAATCGCATCCATGGAAAATCAGGGCCCCGTGACTTACAGCGCCATCAAAGCGGCCTTAACGGCCTATACCCGCAGTTTCGGCGGCGTTGTGGCACCAGATGGTGTGGTCGTATCTGCTGTTCTTCCCGGCGCTATATATACGGATGGCGGATATTGGGAAACAGCTTCAGTGGAGCGAGCTGATCACGTGGAAAAATTTCTGGCAGAGCGGCAGAGAATAGGCCGGTTTGGGCTTCCGGAAGAAATCGCTAATTTTGTTGCCTTTTTGTGTTCAGATCTCGCAACTTTCAATACTGGCAGCATCATTCCAATCGACGGCGGTCAGGGGCGAGGATATTTCGGGCAGTAATTGAAACACTATTCCAATTTTCTAAAACTTTATTTGGGACTTAAAAGATTCTGGTAGCGCTCAGCATAGGCGGAACTAAGGCGACTCAGGCAATATGGATTGCATAAATCCGCCTGATTCTTTGGTGTTGCCATTTGCCTGTATTGAATCTGTCTTTCGTTCAGCAATGTTAAGTTTTCTTCCAGTCCCAGTGCTTCTATGGTTGCGGCTAGGATATCTGTGCCGTCAGGCGAAACTGATTCATGTGTTTCCAACGGAAAGTATACTCCGTTTTCAAAATAAAGTTCGTTCTGTTCGGCAAATGTTAGCATCAAGTTATTTTCTCGCAAACGCGCCAGTGCCGGCAGGGCAACGGCAAGAGGTGAAAATGGCGGAATACCGTGCCACCAGGTATTGGCGACCACATATGGTTTCATCATAAGTTCCGGGAACATGGCAATTCCAGACGGGCCCGTCAGGCAGAAATCCGAATTGCTGAATAGGGCAAAATCGTTTTTGAATGATGCTAGGGGGCTGTTCGCATAATCAATGACGCCTAATCTGGCGAAGTCTTTTGGATGGTATTCCCTGCCAACCTGGACCAGTTGGAAATTCATGTCCTTCAGGTATTCAAGTGTCGGCACATAAGTCAATGGGTCAACGGCTTCGGCACCGCCAGAATGCTGTTCGGTATCCTTGATTTGAATAAGCGCTAGCCGCCGACCGCGCGCATCGACAAGGCGTTCAAGTTCGTCGGGCAAAATAAATTTGCGCAGCATGCCGCCGGGCATGGGGAATAGAAATCGAGTCTGCTCTGTGGTGAATGTCTCCAGCTTGCGGCGATAATAAGAAACAAAATCTCCCATCAGCTTGTTAATGGAGGATCTATAGATGATATGGTCAACTTGTTCTGATCTAAGGGTTTCGTTTTCAATGGGCGCAATCTTGAAAGAAGACATGCCGACATCTACGGTCAGATCGGGGCGAAACAGTGCGATGGAGCGTGCCATCTCTGAAGCATATTTAGAAAGGAAAAAAACGATATTCAGAGAATCGCCATACAATTCCGAAATGGTAGACATGCGCTCTTCATCCGGGCCAATGTAGCAGCAAATTCCGTCTGCAGGAACTTCGCCCAAAACCCTCATGCACATGAAGTTATCAAGTTCCGAAAGGGTGTGTCCGACGGCACTTGTTTCAATATTGATGATCAACTTCCCATTGTTTGCTTCCAGAAATTTAACAATATCAAGCGCGGACTCTATATTAATGGGGATCATGCAGCGACTCCAGATTCATTGGGTTTCTCTATTTAAGCAAGGCCGTGATGTGTTTGAAAAAACCAGCTTTTGACAGAGACCGGCGATTGCCCAGTTCGGCGACCATTTCCGCCCCGGCGGCGTTACCGACGAGGGCGACAATATCCCACGGTGTGTCGACGGCGACCAGTGCTCCGGTAATTGCCAACACCGCATCGCCGGCGCCGACGCGGTCGACGACCTTGGGTGCCAGGGCCGGAGCCTCGATAAATTCGCCATCCTTTTTGTAGTGAATGGTTCCGAACCGCCCCAAGGTGACGGTAAAGCGTGAGCAGTCGATACACTCAGCCAGAGCCACAAGTTTTTCCTGGACTCCGTTATGGCGCATACGGGTTTCAAAATCCATTTCATTGCCGGCCAGACAAACGTAATCAGCTTTGGTATATTTTGAAATTGTATTTAATCCCCGGTTTCCTGCATTGGCTTGTGTGTTGACGACCAGGAATTTTGCCTTTTCCGTCACCAGATCGATCAGTGCCTGTGACATCATTCCGTGTCCGTAATCCGCAATGATGACGACATCGGCTTTTTGCAAACTTTTTTCAATGGTTTTCAGGGCGGCGGCTTCGGTTTCCGGATCAAGCGGGCCGTCATCCATGTAATAAAGCTCAAGCATTTTAGTGCCCGTATATTCATCAACGATACGGCGCTTGCGGATGGTCGGCGCATTCTTATGGATAACTGGATGCCATGTGACGTTGGGATGCAGGGAACGCCGGATCATGTCTTCGTGACTATTGATTTCACCTTGCAAGGCCACCAATTCGATGTTGGCACAAAAATCACCCAGATGATTGGCGACGGCCAGGCTGCCACCGACGACCGCTTCCATTGATTCGTGCAGGAAAGCTAATACGGGGTCTTTTGAAGATCTGCCGAGCCCCGAACAGAAGACATATTCGTCGATGATCGCTTCACCCAGAACCAGAACATTTAGCGATGATATGGCGTTGAAAGCTTCAAGCACATCGCCATCAGAACGGCGTTGACGAAATCCCTTCAGCCAGTCTTCCGTTTCCTGGGGGAACGGCAGGAAATTCTTGTTTATTAGTGACGATGAACTGAAAGTAATGTCGTTGGTAAAATGAATGCGTCCGCCAATGGCGGTAACGGCCTCGGATTCTTCGACGATTTTACCGGTGATGTCATCGTCCGGATCGACATAGTCACTGCCCTTGACGAAGACATCCGGACGCAGCAGCTTGATAGCTTCCAGGGCGCTGCTGGTGTCATTAATGGCGACGTAATCGACACTTTCCAGTGCGGCCAGGGTTTCAGCTCTAAGGGCTTGTGTAAACGCCGGCCGTCCGGGGCCCTTGTTGACATGCTTGTCTGCGGTAATCGTCACTACCAGAATATCACCCTGACGCTTGCCCTCGGCCAGATGACGGATATGGCCGGGGTGCAGCAAGTCGAAAACGCCGTGGCATTGCACAATGCTCTGGCCTCGGCCCCTGAGTTCCTCCAGGGTCGTGGCCAATTCCTTAATATTCTTTATTTTTTCGGTGGCAGCCGGATTCTGTCCGGAAGCCGCGCCGCTTTTATCAGCCATAATTCTTATGCCCGGTCATGGATGCGGCCAAAATCACCGCTCAGGTGCCATTTAGCAGGAAAATACCCCAAATTTTCAAGGATTTACTTTCGCCAGGTCAGGATGGACGTGGTCGCAAAGTTCCACACCGCGCCAACAGCGGCGCCCATGATGCCTGCCAGCCACCAGCTGAACCCTTGGTCAAATGCGAACACGGCGAGGCTGTAATTGATGATGCCGCCAATACCACAGGCCAGATAAAAACTGAGCAGACCAGTGATGAATTTCATCCCATGCAGCCGCCGGTCGCGGTAAGTGAAAGAATTATTGAGGGTAAAATTGAACGTCATGGCGATTAAAACGGCGGTCGCCTGTGAAAGCCCAAACGGGGCGCCAAGTACATTCAGTGCCACCCCGAGCGCCATCAGGTGGACGACCACACCCAGGCCCCCGACCGAGATGAACATCAGGAAGCGGATCGGCAGCACCCGACCCATAATCTTCTCCAGCAGTAACTGAAAAAAATCCAGGGCGACGTGGGAATCAAGTTTGCTGATGCCGGCGTGACGGGTTCGGAAGTTGAACGGCAGTTCCCTGATCCGTAGCGGTTCGGGGGACGACGCGATTAAATCCAGTTGTATTTTGAATCCGGTTCCGGACATGTGCCTGACGGAACCTTCAAATGCATCGCGGCGGACCATGAAAAAACCGCTCATGGGGTCGCTAAGCCGGGTGCGCACGACCATATTGGTAAGCCCCGTCGCCAGTTTGCTGATCAATGCTCGGCCGGCATCCCAATCACCGACCCCGCCGCCTTCCATGTAACGGCTGGCGATGACAATATCGACCTCGTTCTGACGTAAGATATCAAGCATGGCAGGAAGCAAACCCTCGTCGTGTTGCAGATCGGCATCCATCACCGCAACAAATGGCGATCCGGTGGACATGATCCCTTCTATGCAGGCCGACGACAGGCCGCGCCGCCCGACCCTAAGCAGGCAGCGCACCCGTGGGTTTGCTTCGGCGATCTGGCGGATACGTTTCGCCGTGCCATCCGGGGAATCGTCATCGACGAAAACCAGTTCCCAGTCGATACCCTCAAGGGCCTTGGCGGCCTTGGCGGTAAAGGCTTCAACGTTGCCGGCCTCGTTATAGGTCGGCACGACCAGGGTCAGCTCACTTGTCACGATATGCGGTCTTCCGGCTTGTCAAAATTAACAATACCCCCATCAACATTAACACAAGGGTGGTCAGGCTGATCCAGTTAGCGGCCGTTTGCCACCAGGGAACCTTGAAATCATAAGACCGGTAGGCGAGGAATTGTTTGGCCTCGGTTGCCTGCTCCGATGAAAAATTATCTCCCGGCTGGCATTGGTTCTCTCCCGCATAGGCATAGCAGGCCGGGTTCTTGACGTTAAGCCCGTCGTTTCCAGCCATCATCGCCGGTCCCGGGGTCAGGGGCCTGCCCGGCAAGGCCTCCAGACGATAGCCGAATATGGGCTGGTAACAATTCAACTGGGACAGCCCGATGGCCATGGCGTTGTTGCGGTCGATTGGCATAGACGGCATGCCCTCGGCCGTGATGGCCATGGCCTGGCCACCGATCGGAAGGACATGACCGCTGCCCTGGGCTTGCTGATAGGCCCGGATGATCGGCCTGCCATCATATAGTTGCTGTTCATAACTGTCTTTGTTGACCGCCCAGTTGATGCCGGCGATCGACAGGATAAGGACGATGGAAGCATTTCTTTTGGATGCAGCGGATTGCGGCAGCCGTTCCAGGGATAAAATGGCGAGCAGAATAAACACCGGGATATAGGCAGAAAACCAGCGCACCAGGGTGCTGGAAGATCCAAAAAAAGGCAATTCCTTCAAAAAACCATTCCATCCCGGCGTATACCAGTTCAGGCACACCGGCAGGGTCATCAATAAAACGGCGGTCACCGCCATTCCAAGACGACGACCGTCAAGGGACAGCATCACCTTGCCGGTTAGGGCGTAATACAGACGCTCGAGGATGATAATCAACGGAATCGGCGTGATCCCGTATTCAAATTCATGGCGGTTGAGGGTCCATTGTAAGTCTCTCAGCAACGGTCGGGCTTCATCCACCGCCGGCAGCCAGAATACTGATTTCATGGCAATCCAGGCGGTCGCGGCCAACCCCTCGATGCCGGGAAGGGAATAAAAATCGCGCGGGAAAGCCATCATCACGCCAAGCGCTGCCGCCAACTTAATAGCGCTTAGCGCAAGGGCAAAAAAACCGGCCACGGCCAGTTGTCCCCACGGCAACCACCGCCATTCATAAATGATGGCGTGAATCAGAAACATCACGGCAACGGCCAGCAAAACCGGCGGAATGGCGTGCACCATACCGCTGTGAAACATATAGGCCAGTATCGCCCCGGCGCCGAGAACCGGAATTAGATGTCGCTTTATAGGGTTGCGCTCATTTATGCCGTGTAGCAGTGCCAGCACCATGAAAGGCGTCAACATAAAGGCATGGAAGGTCAGGTGGCCGATGACCATGCGATAAATGAAAAAACCATTGAACATAAACAACGCCCCGCCGACCAGGGCCGGCCACATGCCGATGCCGTAGCGGCGTCTCGCCAGTAGGTAAAAACCGATAAAACCAAGTGCCGAAAAAATTATGAAGGTGGCATAGATTGCCGCCACCGGCATCATTACAAATGTCAGGTATTGGGGCAGGGAATAGTAAAGGACGTTCATGTCGCCCATGAACGGAACCCCGCCGCATTGGGCCGGGCTGAACCACGGCTGCGACAGCCAGCCGTTTTGCATAAACCAGAAGAGTCCGGACAGAAGATTGGGCAGATGCATGGCATAATCACCGCCAAGGCCCTCCCCATCCATGGGGAAAAACCTGGAAAACAGGGTATGTTGGGCCAGCAACAAAATCACCAGCACGGTCCCTGTAATGACAGTCCCGTTCTTGTCCACCGGGATCTGATCTTTTTCCATATTCAGTGCCTTAGTCCCGTTGCAGATTGCAACCATATCATGATAGCTTCCGCCGATCATGAGCAAGACTTCTTCGCCTCCCATCATCGGTGTTTCCGGCTGTCGCAAGCAGATTGACGGGCGCGACTTTGATGCCGTCGCCCATCACTATATTGCTGCCGTCGAGCAGGGTTGCCGGGCTGTGCCGCTGATCGTCCCGACTCTCGGCAATGCGCTTGATTGCACGGCCCTGCTGGCGCATGTGGACGGTATGCTGTTCACGGGCAGTCCGTCCAACGTGGAGCCCCACCATTATAATGGCGAAGCGAGCCGGGAGGGCACGCTGCACGACCCGCATCGAGATGCCACGACGCTGCCATTGCTGCGTCAGGCGATTGATACCGGTGTACCGGTTCTATGCATTTGCCGAGGGTATCAGGAACTGAACGTGGTTTTTGGCGGCACTTTGCATCAGCTTGTTCACGAAATGGATGGCATGCTTGACCATGACTCCGGTCGCGATGAGGCGCTGGAGGTCCGTTTTGGTCCAGCCCACGACCTGGACCTCGTTGATGGCGGTTTCCTGGCCGGGATGAGTGGTGAGCGCACGGTTAAGGTTAATTCCATCCACTCCCAGGGAATCGACCGTCTTGGCGACGGGTTGGTCGCCGACGCCCATGCCCCCGATGGCCTGATCGAGGCGGTCACGGTCAGGGACGCCAAGGCTTTCGCCCTGGGGGTTCAGTGGCATCCGGAATGGAAGGTCACGGAAAACGACTTTTCCCACGCCATTTTCAGGGCTTTTGCCACGGCTTGCACAAAAGACTGATACGGGCTTTTCCGGGCACTTCAGCAAGTGGTAAGATAGCCAACATATTATTGATTACTTGACCTTCCGGGCGTCAAATGAAGTTGACCCCTGTGGGCGGTGGTGATACCCGAAGGCCACAGCGCCTGATAGATGGGCAGAAAGATAATTTCCGGAGAAAACAAATGAACGCCGAGGCCCCCTCGAAAGACGAAATGGACCCTATCGAAAACGCCAGCCGCGATGAAATCAGCGCGCTACAGCTTGAGCGTCTGAAGTGGTCGGTCCGCCACGCCTATGACAATGTTGAGCATTACAAAAAGATATTTGGGGAAGCTGGCGTCCATCCGGATGATTTGCAGGATTTCTCCGACCTGGTAAAATTTCCAATGGCCCGCAAGCGCCATGTGCGCGAAAATTACCCGTTCGGCATGTTTGCGGTGCCGCGCGAAAAGGTGGCGCGTATCCATGCCTCCAGCGGCACAACGGGCAACCCGACGGTTGTCGGCTACACGAAAAAGGATATCGATACCTGGGCCGATTTATCCATGCGGTCAATCCGCGCCGCCGGTGGTCGGGCCGGCGACCTGGCTCATATTTCCTTTGGCTACGGTTTGCGGACGAACGCTTTCGGCCTGCACTACGGTGCCGAGCGCCTTGGCTGCACGGTGGTTCCCGTTTCAGGTGGTCAGACCGAACGACAACTGCAACTGATAAATGATTTCAAGCCGGACATCATGATGGTGACTCCGTCCTACATGTTGTCCCTTGGCGACAAGCTGAAGCAAAATGGCATTGACCCCCGAAAAACATCAATCCGCATCGGCATTCACGGCGCCGAGCCGTGGTCGGTTGCCATGCGTGACGAGATAGAGGAGCTGTTTGATATTGACGCGCTCGACATTTATGGCCTGTCGGAAGTGATGGGGCCGGGTGTCGCCTGCGAATGCATAGAAGATAAGGACGGCCTGCACATTTGGGAAGATCACTTCTATCCGGAAATCATCGACCCTGAAACAGAGGAAGTATTGCCCGATGGCGAGTATGGAGAACTTGTCCTGACGTCGTTGACCAAAGAGGCGCTTCCGGTCATTCGTTTCCGCACCCGCGACCTGACACGCCTGATGCCGGGAACGGCCCGCACCATGCGCCGCATGGAAAGGGTCGGGGCTCGTTCCGATGACATGCTGATCATTCGCGGCCGCAACGTATTCCCATCACAGATCGAGGAAGTAATCTTGCAAGACAAGCGGCTTTCACCCCATTACGCCCTGGAAGTGACCAAGCACGACAGGCTCGAAACCCTGACGGTGCTGGCTGAAATCCGCCCTGATGCTGGTGGCTTCGGGGAAACTTTCCGCGAAGGCATTGGCAAGGATCTCGCTCAACGTCTCAAGACGTCACTGAGCATGACAGTGAACACAAAAATTGTACCGGTCGGCGAAATTGAACGCTCCATGGGGCGGGTCAAGCGCGTCATCGATCTGCGAATTGAAGATTAAGTGTTGTTCTTCCAGCGATGATTGAGTCCCAGGAAAAAATCAAAAAATCCCGTATCCTGATCGTCGATGATAACGAGGCCAACGTTCAGCTTCTGGAAATGATGCTGGATATCGAGGGCTTTGGGAACGTCAGGAGCACGACAGATTCTCGAGATGTCTTATCACTTCAACAGAAGTGGAACTTCGATCTGATTCTTCTTGATATCAGGATGCCGCATCTTGACGGATTTCAGGTCATGGAACAGCTATCCGGATTAAATATCGAGGGGTATTTGCCGATCCTCGTGCTAACGGCGGAAAAGGATATGGATACCCGCCTTAAGGCGCTGCAATGCGGGGCCAAGGATTTTGTGACCAAGCCGTTTGATCGAACCGAAGTTCTAAACCGCATCAACAATATGCTTGAGGTCCGTAACTTTTACAACGAGCGTCGTTGGCAAGCGGAAATTCTTGAATCGAAGGTTCGCGAACGAACCCAAGAACTGCATGACTCGCGCCTCGAAATAATTCGCCGCCTCGGCCGGGCCGGCGAATACCGCGACAATGAAACTGGCATGCACGTTATCCGAATGTCTAAAAATTGCCAATGTCTGGCATTGGCGGCGGGCATGGGCGAGCAATATGCCGAGCGCATTTTGCAGGCCAGCCCCATGCATGATGTGGGAAAAATCGGCATCCCGGACGGCATCCTCCTGAAGCCCGGAAAGCTGGACGCGGATGAATGGGAGATCATGAAATCACATGCCGAAATAGGCGCCGATATCATTGGCGAGCATGATTCGGATATCATGCGAATGGCCCGTATCATCGCAATTAACCATCACGAAAAATGGGATGGCACAGGTTATCCCAAAGGCATCAAGGGCGAGGATATTCCCTTGGAGGGGCGCATTGCTTCCATCTGTGATGTTTTCGATGCACTAACATCCAACCGTCCCTACAAGGAAGCATGGGCGGATGATAAGGCGTTGGCCTTTATCAACGATAATGCCGGTTCACATTTCGACCCGAATCTGGTCAAGATGTTTAACGATGTGTTCGATGATATTCTTCAGATCAAGAAAAACTTCGCAGATCCGGAATAAATCATCCTGAGCACTTATTCCGGTGTGGCCGGATATATACGAGGGGGCTTTTGGATTGCGCTTTCTAACATGGCTGTTTTTATCGGTGATGCTAGCTGGCTCGATGCCGACTGCGGCCGACGCCGGGGTTAAGGAAGATTATCTTTTCCCGGCTATGGATGCCATGTCCGAAAAGGCCCACGCCGCAAAAATCTGGTTGCGAGATAAACTGCCGTCATTACAACGCATAAAAATTCCCAAGGCCGTTATCAATTTGCCCCCGCCTCCAGAACCGGAACCAGCCCCCGTTCCAGAACCCGCCCCAGCGCCGGAACCAGAGCCAGTCCCAGCACCGGAGCCGGAAAAGAAGACCAAGGCAGAGCCCGGGCCAGAACCTGTGCTTGCAGTTATGCCGCCGAACGTGATGCCGTCATTCCCGGTCGGGGTGAGGCGACCTGAGAAGCCTCAAACGATGCTGCAACCCAAGCTGCAGCCCATGCCCATGCCTATTCCGACATCAGTCAAGCTGGCCAAAAACTCCCTACCATCAATGCCTGCAAGCACATATGAGCCCTCAGCTTTGGTGCTCGGTGATACTCTCCGTCTCGGCATGGTGTTGGCCCCACAGCAAGCCAACGGGTGCTTGAAAAAAGGCGGAGGATATATTGCCATCTGTCTTTTGCCGGCTCGTTGGCCGGACAGTTTGCGACATTTTTTTGATGTTGCAGGAACCATGTACCGGGGAACCAAATCGATTGTTCGCTATGATGGGAAAAAAGCGACCCAGGTCCATATCCTTTTCCGTAAAGAAGGGTTCGACAGCATCACTGCCTATGTGACGCAACGGTATGGAGAGCCGACGGGAAGTGGAACAGCGATGATAGTGCCATTTGGCAATCCCCCGACCGAGAACCGGTACGCGATGTGGACAAAGGAAATCTCATCAAAAAGCGCCGCCATCGGCGAGACACTGGAAGTAAGGCTATTTGATGATACCCGCGGGGGATTCCCTGACATGGAACATGGGGTCATGCGCCTGTATACTGCCGACTCATCATCGATCTTCCCGATGGTCAACCCGCGCGAATTGATGTTGATTAATTTTTCCCTGAACTGAGGATAAAACTACTTCATCGCCAGTTTCAGATGAGATGGGTTCAGCCGTCCCATGGCCAGCAACAGTTGATAAATAGACACCCGTTCGTCATAGGAAGCGGCCGTATAATTTATCTGAGCGTTACTGACTTCATTTTCGGCATCAAGCACGTTGATAACCGTTTCCTTGCCGGCTTCACGCAGTTTTTTGCGAGAGATAAAAACTTCCGACGCAATATTGACGGCATTTTCCAGCAGTTCAAGGCGCTGTCGCGACGTTAGCAGGGCTTGCCATGACAGCTTCACCTGCTCAATCACTTTTTTCACCGTCTGGTCATAGGTGCTGCGACTGGCGCTGTAATCAAAGGTCGCCTTATCGACACCCGAAGGTGTGGAAAAGCCGGTGAACAGATTCCAGCTGGCTTGCAGCAGGACAGATTGGTCCCTGCGTGTGCCCAGCGTACCGGCATTATGCTTTTCGTAGTTCATGGCCCCGACGACATCGATGACGGGTGAATATTCCGAAAGCAGGGTGCGCCGACCTTCTCGCGTCATTTCCACCGTGACGGCGCTTGAGCTGATCGCCGGGTTTTCGTGCAGGGCTATTTCAATGGTTTTGTTTAATTCGCTCGGGATCATTTCGACCGGTGGCACCGGATCGGTCATGCTTTCTATATTGGGGGACTGTTCAAAAACCTGCGAATACCTGGAAACGGCATCTTCCAGTGCACCCTCGAAGGAAATACGACGTTCCTTGGCAATTTGCAGGCGTGATTTTGCCTGTAGGACGTCGACGGCAATGCCAGAGCCACGCTGCACGCGTTCGTCTTCAAGGTTGAGCTGGCGCTGGATGGTCGCTTCATTGTTGTGCGCAAGTTGCACCAGTCGCAACTGTCTCAAAATATCCACATATGCATTAACGCCTTCGAAAATGGTGCCTTGCAAGGTGCCTTCGAGAGTCATCTGCGACAGCGCCTTGTTGAGGCGGGCGGTGCGCACCGTGGAATCGGTCAGATACCCGCTGAACAGGTTCTGGGTCAGCGTCAGTCCGGCGGTGTTCATCGAACGCGACCAGGTTTTGCCGACGCCGTCCTGGGCTCGTGTTGTCGGGTTATCAATTTGCTGCGGTCCGGCCGAACCGGTGGCTGCGAGGGTCGGGTAGTATCCTGCTTTGGCAATATCGATTGCCTTGCCGGACGAGCGGACGGTCGATTGCCCGGCGCGAACCAACGGATGTGCAAAAATAAAGTCGGCCAGTTCCTCTTCCAGTGTTCCGGCCATGGCCGCGCCTGCGGTCACCGAAACAATCAGAAAAAATGCCAACCCCCAGGAAACGAACTTGATCACAGGCGACGACTCCACTGAAAAGCCCAGAATCAGTAGTTTACACTAGGGAGTGTGGTATCAAAACAGCGAACTACAATATATTGTGGATAAATTGGTGGACAAGCGCCGGATTAATGTGTGGAGAAGGTCGGAAAAAGATTGAAATTAAAGGGAACTAACCCTGTGGCGGAGGTTTTCCACAGCCGCCACCGCCCGGCGTTTCAACCACCATGACGTCATCAGGGTCGACCTCGGCCTTGTCTGAACCGCCAAGGGGCGTCGCGCTGCCGTCGGCCCGCTCTATCCAGTTTTTACCCAAGGCCCCCGGAGCGCCGCCGTCCATACCGTAGGGTGGAACCCGACGGTGCCCGGACAGGATCGATACGGTCATGGATTCCAGGAAACGGAGCCTGCGGACCGCGCCGTCACCCCCCCTGTGCCGCCCGGCACCCCCGGTGCCCGGACGAATTGAGAAATCTTCCAGGAGCACCGGGAATCGCCATTCCAGGACTTCCGGGTCGGTCAGGCGTGAATTGGTCATGTGGGTGTGGACGGCGTCGGTGCCGTCAAAATCAGGTCCGCCGCCGGAACCACCGCAAATAGTCTCGTAATACTGATGACGGTCGTTGCCGAAGGTCAGGTTGTTCATGGTGCCTTGCGATGCGGCCATGGTGCCAAGGGCACCGTAGAGCGTATCGACGACGGCCTGGCTGGTTTCCACATTGCCGGCAACAACGGCGGCCGGATAGCGGGGTTTCAGCATGCAGTCGTCGGGCATGATGATGTCTATGGGTTTCAGGCAGCCAGCGTTCAATGGAATATCGTCGTCGACCAAGGTACGAAAAACATAAAGAACGGCGGCCCGGGTAACGGCAAATGGCGCGTTGAAGTTGCTGTTCAGTTGAAGCGACGTGCCAGTGAAATCGACGGTGGCACGGCGTGCCTGCTTATGGATTGAAATGGCGACCTTGATGACGGCACCGTCATCCATTTCATAGGCGAATTCACCATCTTTCAGCACATCAATAACCCGGCGCACGGATTCTTCCGCATTATCCTGAACATGGCGCATGTAAGCCTGAACAACATCGAGACCGAAGTGATTGACCATGCGCCCCAGCTCGCCGACCCCCTTTTCGTTGGCTGCGACTTGGGCCAGCAGGTCGGCCATATTCTGGTCCGGGTTGCGGGCCGGGTAGGGACCGGATGCCAGCAGCTTGCGCATTTCCGTTTCCCGCAAATGCCCGTTTTCGACCAGCAGGAAGTTATCGATCAGCACGCCTTCTTCCTCGACGCTGGTGCTGTCGGGCGGCATGGATCCGGGCGTGATGCCGCCGATGTCGGCATGGTGGCCGCGGGATGCGACAAAGAACAAAACCTGACTTCCAGAATCATTAAATACAGGTGTCACCACGGTGACATCGGGTAGGTGGGTGCCGCCGTTATAGGGCGCGTTGAGCACGGCCACGTCACCCGCCTTCATGGCCCCTCCGCGCTCGCGGATTACGGTCTGCACACTTTCGCCCATGGATCCCAGATGTACCGGCATGTGCGGTGCGTTGGCGACCAGTTCGCCGCCCGCATCAAACACGGCACAGGAAAAATCGAGTCTTTCCTTGATGTTTACCGAATAGGCCGTGTTGGCCAACACCGCTCCCATCTGTTCGGCAATTGACATGAACAGGTTGTTGAAGATTTCCAGCATCACCGGGTCGGCGCCATCTCCGCCGTTGCTGCCGGTTCCGATAGCAATGCGTTTGGGCCGCGGCTCGGCGCGGGTCAATATCAGTTGCCGTCCGTTCATCATTTCGGCCTGCCAGCCCGGCTCCACGACGGTGGTCGCCGTTTTTTCGACGATGACGGCGGGGCCTTTGATGGTGTGGCCAGGTTTCAGAGCGTCGCGGTTATAGACAGGCGTTTCTTTACTCTCGCCGCCGCAAATCATTTCGACCAACTCGAGTGGTTTTGGCGTAACGCTTTCGGGGACTGTATCGTAGGTTGTTTCTTTTGTGACGTTCTCTGTGGCACCGATGGCCTCGACAGAGACCGTCTCGACGACCAGTTCGCGATCCGGCATGATGAAACCGAAGCGTCGCTTGTGGGCCGAGGCAAAGCCATCGGCCATGGTGCGGGTGTCGGAAAAATTGGTGATCAGGGCGGTGTCCGTACCGTCATAGCGGATATGAACCTTTTTTAAGGTCGTGATGCGACCTGCGGCGATTCCTTGGTCGAGGATTTCCTGTCGTGCCTGTTGTTCCAGATTATCCAGCGTATCGGACAAGCCGCCAATGGCGTTATCATTAAGCGGTGCTTCTACCGATTTTTCGCGCATCGCCCGCATGTCGGCCAGCCCCATACCATAGGCCGACAGCACCCCGGCCAGCGGATGCACGAACACTCGGTTCATGCCCAGCGCATCGGCAACCAGACAGGCATGCTGGCCACCGGCGCCACCAAAGCAATTAAGCGTGTATTCGGTTATGTCGTACCCGCGCTGTACGGATATTTGCTTGATTGCATTGGCCATATTTTCGACCGCAATCATCAAAAATCCTTCGGCCACCTGCTCCGGACTTCTTTTGTCACCAGTTATATGCTGGATAGTTTCAGACAACTGCCCGAACGATACCTTGACCGCACCGATGTCGAGTGGTTCATCAGCATTTCTTCCGAATACCCGTGGGAAATGCCTAGCCTGAATCTTGCCGAGCATGACATTGCAGTCGGTGACGGTCAGCGGACCGCCGCGACGGTAGCACGCCGGGCCGGGGACGGCGCCCGCCGAGTCCGGGCCGACCCGGTAGCGTGCCCCGTCAAAGTGCAAGATCGAACCGCCACCGGCGGCGACCGTATGAATACTCATCATCGGCGCACGCATTCGCACACCGGCGACCTGGGTCTCGAAGACTCGTTCGAACTCGCCGTCAAAATGCGAAACGTCGGTCGAGGTGCCGCCCATGTCGAAGCCGATGACCTTATGGAAACCGGCAGAGCCTGCGGTTCTCGCCATGCCGACGACCCCGCCGGCGGGCCCGGACAGGATACTGTCTTTGCCCTGGAACAGGCGCGCGTCGGTCAACCCGCCATTCGATTGCATAAACATCAACCGGGCATCGCTCAAATCTGCGGCGACCCGATCGACGTAGCGGCGCAGGATCGGCGACAGGTAGGCATCGACAACCGTGGTGTCGCCCCGTGACACCAGCTTCATTAGCGGGCTTACCTGATGGGACACCGATATCTGGGAGAAGCCAATGTCTTGCGCTATATGGGCGGCGGTTTTTTCGTGGTCTGTGTAGCGATACCCATGCATGAAGGCTATGGCGATGGAACGAAAGCCTTCGCTATAGGCAGTTTCCAGTTCCGTACGCAAGGCTGCGCCGTCAAGCGCCGTCAATACATCGCCATGGGCGCCGATGCGTTCATCGGTTTCAATCACTTTCGAATACAGCATCTCCGGTAATTGGATATGACGATCGAACAGGCGTGGGCGGTTCTGATAACCGATGCAGAGCGAGTCCTTGAAGCCACGGGTCGTCACCAGCACCGTCGGATCGCCTTTGCGCTCAAGCAGTGCGTTGGTGGCGACCGTGGTGCCCATCTTGACGGCATCAATCATTTCGGGCGGGATTGGATCGTTGGTATTTAGCCCAAGCAGGCGGCGGATCCCTTCCAGGGCCGCGTCTTCATAGCTTTCGGGGTTTTCCGACAGCAGCTTGCTCGAAACGATATTGCCGTCCGGGGCGCAGGCGACGACGTCGGTAAACGTGCCGCCACGATCAATCCAGAACTGCCAGCGTGGGTCTTTTTGGGTGTCGGAGGTCAATATATAAAGGCCTAGCTGGCGCCGTTCACGGCGATGCGCCGGATGATGTAATCGCCGCCTTGGTTGTCGATGGCCAGGCCCTGGAACGGATCGGCGAAGCTGCGATCGGCACCTTCGATGACGGCGCTGCCGTCAATACTGATATTCATGCGACCGGCGCCGTCACGGGTCCAGCGGATGGTGTGGGTTTGTTTGTCCTCAAGCGATATGGCCGCCTGTGACTCGGCAACAACGTTGATGCCACGCGCCGACGAACTGATGATCTGCATCGCACCGCCCGGCGTATAGGAAAGCCGATAGCCGGATACCAGATTTGTTCCCTGATAGGGTCCAATATCAAGGCGGCCCAGTGGCTGTGACGAATAGATATCAAATTCCATGACGAAGGCATTGGCTATGGGGGCTTCCGTCGAGATGACGGCGCTGGACGGTTGGGTCGGTGCGCTGGCAGTATTGGCCACGCTATTATTACTGGTCGATTGATTCAATACCGCACCCAGAATTGCCAGCGCCGCATTGCGATTCTTTTCTTTTATTGTTTGCTGCTGCGCCTGGGGTGTCTCGGCCTGTTGTGTGACGGCACTTCTCAGGCCCCAGCCTTGTTCAATCCAGTATTTACCGGCACTGATATTCCAAACCGGGTTTGCTGAAAAATCACCATCGCCGAAATCGTCATTAAGAACAATCTGGGGCTTGGCGGTGACGGTAGCAGTGACGGGGGGCCGGGTCAGGTCGCGCAGGTCGCGCAGGAATGCCGGGTCGGCGGCGCGGGCTTTCTCGGCCTCGTCAATAAGCTTGTTAAGCCGGTCGATCAGCTGCTGGGTTTGTGGGTTGGCACCGGAACTATCCGGATTCGACCACTCCGAATACGTGGTCTGGGCCGAAGCCGGCCCGGCCAGCAGCAGGGCTATGATGAAATACAGGTAATGCATGGCTTGAATATAGCACGATCTTACGGGTTGCAAAGACCCCGAAAAATCACGCAGACGTGAAGTGGATTTGGGGTTTTCGTGCAGGGGAAGGCTTGGCGTTGTCTTTGGTTTTCCCCTATTATCAGCAGATGAAATCATTCAGACGACCGATGCCTGTAATCCTCGCCCTGGCTGTCGGCATGGTGGCCGCTTTGTGGATTAAATCATCATTTGCCCATAGTGACTGGCAGACGGCCAGCCGTGAGTCCGCCGGGATCGCGCCGGACCCTTCGCAAACGAAAGAAGCCGTCGTTCAGGTCTATGCCGCCCGCGCCTGGAGCTGGCGCGGCTATATTGGTGTTCATACATGGGTTTCGGTGAAGCCGACCGATGCCAGCCAATACACCGTTTACGAAGTCATCGGCTGGCGTGCCCGCCGGGGCCTTTCGGTGGTATCCGTTTCCAACCGCCCGCCCGATGGGCGCTGGTTCGGCGCCATGCCGAAAGTCGTCGCCGATATGCGTGGCGATGGCGTCGATGACATCATCCGCCGCATCGATGTGGCCGCCCGGTCCTATCCGTTTGCAGATGAATATCGAATCTGGCCCGGCCCCAATTCCAACACCTTTACGGCGCATTTGGCGCGCGCCGTGCCGGAAATGAAAATCGACCTACCACCGACGGCTATCGGCAAGGACTACCTGACCGGACATCCTTTGTTCGCAGCGACGCCCAGCGGTACCGGCTATCAGCTATCCCTGTTCGGGCTTCTCGGCGTGTTGGCCGGTAGCGAGGAAGGGCTGGAAGTCAATATCCTGGGCCTGACCTTCGGCATCGATCCCGGCGATCTGGCATTGAAACTGCCGGGTTTTGGCAGGCTCGAACTGTAATCAGGCTTGCCGTTTAGTTACCGGTTTACTGGGCTGCCGTTTCTTCCGGTGTATCTTCCGGCGTATCTTCCGGCGTTGCCGAAATACCAAGTAGGCCGTTGACGGCCTCGATCACGGACTCGGTCACGGTCTTGTTGGAAATGTCCGAAAGGTCCACCGATTCAACGGAACTCTCCAGGCCCGCCAGATCGCTTTCGGCGGTGTCCAAATCACCCATCTTGGTGCCCAGTTCGGCACTCAGCACGCTGAGCGTATCTGTGTCTGCCGGATCGACGGCATCAATCTGCGACTGAAGATCGGCGATTTCCCCTTCCAGGCTCGAAATACTATCCGAAAGGGCGTCGGCTTTCTCTTGCGCTTCGGCAGCGCCGGCCACGGATGATTCATAGGCGCCGAGTTTGCCGACGATTGAATTGGGCGATGCGTTGGCGCGTGCCGTCGCCGAGGCGTGGGCTGCATTCAGGTTGCCAAGCTTGCTGGCCACGCTCTTGCCATTATTGGAAGAGCCGTCCGATGAGCTTTTGGCGGATTTACTCTTGCCGCTGCCATTATCGGAACCGCCACTGCTATTACCGCCGCCGCCACCATTACCGCCGCCATTACCGCCGCCATTACCGCCGCCGTTACCGCCGCCGTTACCGCCTTTGGCGGCATCGGCGCTGTTGGACGTAATGTCAAAATTAACGAGATCGATGCTCAAGGGGGCGGCGGCCAGGGCCAGCGCCAGGAAGGTGAAAATCACCAGCAGAATAATTCTGAATTTTTGCTCAATGTTACTCATGGCGTCCTCCATCACGATTGGGGTGCTCCCTATATCCAACGTGATGGGCGGCCGGCAGTCAAAATGATAATATGTAAGGAAAAATCTATAAAATTTGCGCTATATTCCAATACTTAATAAATCCAAGAGTTTCAGGACGAATCACTCATGAGTATCTGGGGAAAAGTTATCGGTGGGGTTGCCGGGTTTGCCATTGGCGGCCCCCTCGGCGCGTTGATTGGCGCCTATGCGGGCCACAGGGTCGATCAGTCGAAAGTTGTCGCAGAAATCGGACCCGCCGCCGACAGGGTAAACAAGCAACTCGCCTTTACCATTGCGGTCATTGTGTTGAGCGCCAAGATGGCCAAGGCCGACGGCAAGGTGACTCGCGACGAGGTCGATGCCTTTAAATCGGTCTTTCACATTCCGCCCGGCGAAACGAACAAGGTCGGTGAGATATTCGACGAGGCCCGCAAGGACTCCGGCGGCTTCGAGCCCTATGCCCAGCAAATCGCCGACCTGTTCGCCCGTGAGCCGGCGGTGCTCGAAGAACTCCTGGGCGGGCTGTTCCACATCGCCAAGGCCGATGGCCAGATCCACCCGGCGGAAATGGAATACCTGCGGCGGGTGTCGACGATTTTCGGTTTTGATGCCCACGGCTTCGAGCGTATCCGCGCCAGCTTCGTCGATTCAGCAGCATCCGATCCTTATGAAATTCTGGGTGTGTCGAAAAACGATTCCGACGACGCCATCAAAAAGGCCTATCGCAAGTTGATCCATGAAAACCATCCCGACAAGTTGATGGCCCAGGGGCTGCCGCAGGAATTTATTGATCTTGCCAATGAAAAAATGGCTGCCATTAACGGTGCTTACGATGCCGTAAAAAAGCAGCGTGGCCTGCACTGATACCCACATGAAAAGTTATCCATCCCCCAATCATGATGAGCGTTCAGGCGATACCCCTGTCGATATGCTGGTCCTGCACTACACCGGCATGGAAAGTGCCGCCGCCGCCCGTACCCGTATGTGTGACGCCAATGGGAAAGTCAGCGCCCACTATATGATCGACGAAGACGGCGACATTCTTCAACTGGTGCCCGAGAATCGCCGGGCCTGGCACGCTGGCGAAGCGTTCTGGCGCGGCCAAACGAACATCAATGGCCGTTCCATCGGTATAGAGCTGGTCAACCCGGGCCATGAATTTGGGCTTAGGCCGTTCCCCGACGCCCAGATGGCGGCCCTGGAAGCCCTGGCCGCAGAGCTCTTGGAGCGTCATCCAATTCCGGCCGTCAATGTGGTCGGCCACTCCGACGTCGCCCCCCGGCGCAAGAGCGATCCCGGTGAATTGTTCGACTGGCGGCGACTGGCCGCCGTGGGCATCGGCCTGTGGCCTGATGGGGTAGCCGAGGTCACGGTAGATGCCCGCCGGGCCACGCACATGCTTGCCGCAATCGGCTACGAGACGGTGGATTTAAACATCACCGTCGAGGCCTTCCAGCGCCGTTACCGTCCGACGCGCATTGACGGCATTATCGATGGCGAAACGGGCGGGCTGCTGTCGCGGGTGCAGCGACTCACCGAACTTTAGCCCTTGACGATTAGCGCATCGAAAATGCCTTATGTTGATCATGTCAGATAGCAACGATAACAACGGCGGCACGGAGCCGGATGAAGAGGGGATATCCATTCCCCAGGCCCTTCAGGTTGCAATGCAATACCTTCAGCAAGAAAACCTTGATCAGGCTGAAAAGTTCTGCGCCCTGGTGCTGGCGGCTGAACCGGAAAATTCCATCGCTCTTTATATCAAGGGGGTCGTCGCCAAGCAGGCGGGCGACGCCGATGCCGCCATTGACTGCTTTAAAAATTCCCTGAAATCAAATTCGGAATTTTCCGAGGCGGCCAATATTCTTGGCGTCACGTTGATCGAGCAGGAACGTTTTGACGAAGCCGCCTTCTATCTTCGCATTGCCGTCGGCAAACGTCCTATTTATCCGCAAGCCCACAACAATCTGGGTGTCGCACTTAAAGGCATTGAGGACCTGGAAGACGCCGCCGCAAGTTTTGAAATGTCCCTTGAGCAGAATCCGGGTGACATCGAAGTCCTGGATAATCTGGGCATGACATATTGCCTGTTGGGCCGTTTGGAAGAAGCAATGAGTTATCTTGAAAAGGCTTTGGCCATAGACCCCAATTACCCGGAGGCCCTGAACGACCTTGGCATTACGCTTCATGACATGGGCCGTTACGACGAGGCTATAGAAAGTTACCGAAAGGCGCTGGCGGCAAGGCCGGATTATGACGAAGCCAGCTACAATCTTGCCTTGTGTCTGCTGCTCAAGGGCGCGTTTGGCGAGGGCTGGAATCAATACGAAAAGCGTTTTTCCATCAAGAAATTCGCCTTGGCCGGGGTCAACCTTTTGGGTCAAACCTTTTGGGATGGCTCGGCCCTTGACGGCAAGACGATCCTGCTGTTTGGCGAGCAGGGCGCCGGCGACAGTATCCAGTTCATCCGTTACGTCGAACGCATCAAGGACATGGGCGCCACCGTGGTTGTCAACTGCGCGCCGGAACTGAAGACCCTGTTTAAGACCGTGGCCGGGATCGACAAACTGATATCGACACCAGAGGCGCTTCCCCGTTTTGATGTTTTCGCCCCGCTGCTCAGCCTGCCGCGTATTTTGGGCATGACGGGCATTGACGATATTCCCGGCAATGTTCCCTATCTGGCGGCGACAAAAAATGCCATCGCCGAGCGACCGGTCGACACGGCCAAAACCCATGTGGGGTTTGTCTGGGCCGGCAATAAAGACCACCAGAACGACATCGGCCGTTCGGTCCCGCCGGAATATTTCGGGCCATTGGTTGGCAGGGGCGGGATTGGCAAGGATGGGGCTGGCAAGGACGGCATCGCCTTCTACAGTTTGCAGGTGGGCGAACGTAGCGCCGAAATCCGGGGCCTGGATTTTTACCCGCAAATCAGAGATATCGCCTCGAAGCTGACCGACTATGCCTTGACCGCCGCCTTCATCAATCAACTGGACCTGATCATTACCGTCGATACGTCTGTCGCCCATCTGGCCGGTGCCATGGGCAAACCGGTATGGACCCTGCTGCCCTTCGTGCCTGATTTCCGGTGGATGCTGGAGCGTACCGACAGCCCCTGGTATCCGACCATGCGGCTGTTCCGCCAACCGTCTCCGGGGGACTGGGACTCGGTCTTCGCCGACGTTGCCGCCGCCCTGAAGGCGCTCTAACCCGCCCTCATCTTGACCGCTACCCGTCGCTTGTGTCATATCAGGCTTGCCAGACGGCCGGATGGCCGCGGCTTTTCATCTTCGGATGAAGGGTCGAGGAAAGTCCGGGCTCCATGGAAACACGGTGCCGGTTAACGACCGGCGGGCGTGAGCCTAGGGAAAGTGCCACAGAAAGCAAACCGCCCCCATAGCTTCGGCGACAGGGGGTAAGGGTGAAAGGGTGCGGTAAGAGCGCACCGCACCCCCGGTAACGGGGGTGGCAGGGTAAACCCCACCGGGAGCAAGACCGAGTAGGGACGGCCAGTGGATTTAAGGCCACAAGCGGGTTTTCGCGCTGTCGTCCGGGTGTGTCGCACGAGGCGTCCGGTAACGGGCGTCCCAGATGAATGGCCATCTATCGCCATGACGGCCCTAAAGGCCGGAAAGGCGTGGACAGAACCCGGCTTACAGGCCGTCTGGCACTTTTTTCTTTCCTCCCGGTAAAAGGGGAGCAAAAAAAAATGAAAAAACAAAGCCATTTTATCGAACAAAATCAACACCCGCCTTTTTCAGGGCCGGGGCGTTGTGCTGTCATATTCACCCTATCAAAGAACAAGATATGACAATATACCTATATTAGGTGCAAGTCAATGAATTTGACGGTTATCCCTCAAACCGGTCCTTAGGCCTTCAATGACGGAGCAGATGGGGCCTCGTGCGCTCGATGGCATGGCGTACGTCGTCTTCCATCAGGTGCTCAGTCGTCATCAGGCGCCGGATGATCGGGTCGTGCATGATCCCGTCAAGAAACGTCTCGGCGTCTTCCAATGGGGGAAAGTGAGCCAGTCCATTGACCCTTTGAAGAATACTGGTCAACGGGAACATGGCCCCTGGTTGTAGGTGGGCTTGTCCCATTTTTGCCTCCTAGACTTGCCGGCTGGCATCGTCTTGTTGCGATTGCCAACACGAACAGATTCACCTGTTAAACAGTTGATTCTCTTGAACATTCTATTAAAGGAACCGGGCTGGTCGGGGGCCCGCAAAAGCCCCCTCGATTCGTGGAGTATAACATTTTTTGGGATCTATTTACAGCCTATGGACGCCTCCCCGGATGGAAAATCGGTGGATAACCCAACCGCAATAACGGCGCCCCGAAATGACCCGGCGGGGAACGTCTTGTCGCCATAAATTCGGCCTCTGATGACCCTTAGGAACTTGGTAATGGGTGTGGCCTTATCCTGGGGAATCCGGCCGACCCGGAAAGCCCCCGAATCGGGTGTCCATAAAGTCATGTGAAAGGCCCTGAAAATAGGCCCTGGAAAGACTTTATTAACCCACGTAAACCCATAATATCCCATTGCTTCCCATGGGAGCCCATGTTATCCCATAAGAGCCCGTCAGGCGTTTGCGGGGGGAAAGTTGAAGCGATGGTGTTGCCGGAACCGTTCCGGCCCGCCCCGCTTCATGGAAACCCCCGAAAACAAACAGATTTTTGACGGTTTGAGAGCGCTTAACGGCATCGGGGGCCGAAATGGCATTGTTGGTTGGAAGACACGTCAACAAGATTGACAAAAAGGGACGGGTATCCGTGCCCAAACCTTTCCGGGACACCTTCGCGAGCGAGGGATTCCAAGGCGTCTACGCCTATCCGTCGATCCGCTTCGACGCCATTGAAGTATGCGGCGAAACTTATTTTCGCGCGCTCACCCAACGCCTCGATGATCAACTGTCCATGTTCTCCCCCGAGCAGGACGACCTGCTGATCGCCATTCTCGACAACGCCCACGCATTGGCGTTCGACCCTGAAGGCCGCATCGTCATTCCGGCGGAACTGCTGGACATGGCGGCGATCACCGACGAGGCCCGTTTCGTCGGACGGGTCAGCTATTTCCAGATATGGCAACCGGATGCCCACGAAGAACACCGCCATCAGGGCTTTAACCAGGCCCGGGCGCGCGGCGTCACCCTGCCGCCGCGCCAACCGAAAGACGGGGAGAGCTGACCATGGCCGTTCCTTCCCGTGCCTCGGCTCCGCACACGCCGGTCCTGCTCAAAGAGGTACTGGAAGCTCTCGGCCCCCGTGACGGCGCCGTCTATGTGGACGGCACCTTCGGTGCCGGGGGCTATGCCACCGCCATACTGGAAGCCGCCGACTGCCGGGTCTTTGGTATCGACCGCGATCCCCGCGCCCTAAAAACAGCAGAGCACTTAAGCAAACGTTTCCCCGGCCGCCTGCGCGTTCTCGGCGGTTGCTACGGCGACATGGTGCGCCTGTTGGGGGATGCCGGAATCGAACGTGTCGATGGCGTCGCTTTGGACCTGGGTGTGTCATCCATGCAAATCGACGACGGGTCGCGCGGTTTTTCATTTCGTTTCGACGGCCCCCTCGACATGCGCATGAATGACAATACTGGCGAAACGGCGGCCGATATCGTCAACACCATGGCCCAGGACGATCTGGCCGACCTGATTCACGAGTTTGGCGAGGAACGCAACGCGCGCCGCATCGCCGCCGCCATCGTTCTCGACCGGGACAAAAATCCGTTCACCACGACGGCAGAGCTGGCCGGCTTGCTGCGCCGCATCGTCAAGAAGTCAAAAGATGGTATCGATCCGGCGACCCGCACCTTTCAGGCCCTGCGTATCTACGTCAACGACGAGCTTGGCGAGCTCGCTCGTGGTTTGGTTGCCGCCGAAAAGCTGCTCGTTCCCGGCGGTCACCTGGCCGTCGTTTCCTTTCATTCCCTGGAGGACCGCAAGGTCAAAGAGTTCCTGGCCAGCCGAAGTGGGCAGGGTCCGCGTCCGTCCCGTCATCTCCCCGATGCCGTTGGGACAGACCGGCCCCCCAGCTTGCGGCTGATCAGGCGCGGCGCCGTCAAACCGACGGCTACCGAAATCGAGAATAACCCGCGGGCCCGTTCGGCCAGGCTCAGGACGGCGGAGCGTACCAGCTCCCCGTCTTGGCCTGGCGATGGGTCTGGTGATACGGGGGTCGCACCATGAGGCATACCACTTTGCTGTTCATGATGCTGGCCGGCGCCCTCAGCGTGGCGCTGTTCTCGGTCAAATATCAGGTTCAGGACCTGGAACAGGAACTTATCGGGCTCAACGATTCGATCATCCTGGAACGGCAGGCGGTTCATGTGCTGAAGGCCGAATGGAGCCACCTGAACAACTCGGAAAGATTGGAAAGGCTGGCCACCCGGTATCTGGGCATGACGCAGATCACCCCCGAACAGCTAAGCACTTTCGACGATCTACCGATTGCAACCGCTTCCGGTGATGGCGAGGAAAACCAATGACCAGACTTGACCCGAGCCTGGTCAGCGAAAGGGTGCGCCTGGACGGTCATCGCAAGAAGGCGCTGGAAACCGGACGCAACCGGCTGCTGGTGACCGGCGTTATGTTCATGATCGCGTTTGCCGCCATATCGGTGCGGCTTGTGGACCTGACCATTTTCGGGCCCGGCGGCGATCCGCTTGTTGCCTATGCCGCTACCGATCGCAAAGCGATCGCCGGGCGCGCCGACATCGTTGATCGTAACGGGATTTTGCTGGCGACCAGCCTGCCGACGGCTTCGCTTTATGCCGACCCGGCCGATGTTATGGATGCGGAGGCGGCGGCGGTTCAATTGGCCTCGGTGCTGCCGGAATTGAACCCGACAGAAATTCTGGTCAAACTTAAATCAAAGGCGCGCTTCGTGTGGCTCAAGCGCAACCTGACACCGAAACAGCAATATGCCGTTAACCGGCTTGGCATTCCCGGCCTGGCATTTCGGCGCAGCGAACAACGGGTCTATCCCAATGGCCGCGAGGCGGCGCACATACTTGGCCTGACCGATATTGACGGTAATGGCATCGCCGGTGTGGAAAAATATTTTGCCTCGGTTCTCAGGCGCGGCGACGAAGCGCTGCAACTGTCTATCGATCTGCGTATTCAGACCATGCTGCGCCAGGAACTGTCGGCGGCGATGCTTGAATTCAAGGCGATCGGCGCCGCCGGTGTGGTTCTTGATGTGGAAACCGGCGAAACCATAGCCTTGGTGTCGCTGCCTGATTTCAACCCCAACATTCCCGAAACCATGGGCGGCGTTTCCGGATTCAACCGGGCCACCAAAGGCGTCTACGAAATGGGATCAACCTTCAAGTTGTTCACCACGGCAATGGCCCTCGACAGTGACACCGTCACCCTCGAGGACGGCTACGATGCGTCCGAACCGATCCGCATCGCGCGCTACACCATCAGCGACTATCATGGAAAAAACCGTTGGCTGTCGGTGCCGGAAATTCTCGTTTACTCGTCCAACATCGGCACCGCCAGGATGGCCATGGATATGGGCACCCAAACCCAGCAGAAATATCTTGACCGGTTCGGCCTGCTCAACCAGGCCGCCATCGAATTGCCTGAAGTAGGTCAGCCGCAGTATCCGTCACGCTGGGGCGACATATCGACCATGACAATTTCATACGGTCATGGCATTTCCGTCAGCCCCCTGCAATTGGCAGGCGCTACCGCGTCGCTGGTCAACGGCGGCATCCGCCGTCCGGTCAGCCTGCTTAAGGCGCGCAGCATGAAGCCAACCGAAGGCCACCGTGTGCTGACAGAACACACATCGGAAATGATGCGCGGCCTGATGCGCCTGGTCGTTACCCGTGGCACCGGATCAAAGGCCGCAGCTCCCGGCTATCAAGTCGGCGGTAAAACCGGCACCGCGGAAAAACAGGTGGGCGGCAGGTATCAGGAGAAAGCGCTTATTTCATCTTTCATCGGCGCCTTTCCCATTAACCGGCCCCGTTACGTGGCGCTGGCCTTGCTCGACGAGCCCAAGGGCAACGAGAAGACATTCAATTACGCCACCGGCGGCTGGGTTGCGGCCCCGGTGGTCAAAAGGCTGGTGGCCAGGATGGGGCCGCTTTTGGGCCTGGCGCCGAGCGATACGGAAGTGCCCAGCGGCATCGACATGGAAGGCCGCCGTCCGCGGCTGGCGTCGTTTGGTGGCGGAGAAATAAAAGTTGCGACTCCTTGATCTGATGAATGGAAACACAACAGAAGTGACCAACGAAACGGCCCTATTGGAAGTGGATATCACCGGCCTGACCTGTGATTCGCGTAAAGTGAATCCGGGGTTCCTGTTCGCCGCCCTTGCCGGTAGCGAAACCGACGGCAGCCGTTTCATCGACGATGCGATTGATCGAGGTGCCGCCGCCGTACTGGCCGCGCCGGGCAGCCGCAATTTTACTGTACCGCTGATTGCCGATGATAACCCGCGCCATCGCTACGCCATGTTGGCGGCACGCTTTTACGAGAATCAACCGGAAACAGTTGCCGCCGTCACCGGCACCAACGGCAAGACCTCGGTGGTTTCCTTCGTCCGCCAGATCTGGACCGGGCTCGGCCTTAAAGCCGCCAGCCTTGGCACACTCGGCCTTGGCGCAGACGGGTTTGATGCAGGCCAGGGCCTGACCACGCCGGACCCGTCCGACCTGCACCGCACCCTTGCCGAGCTGGCAGGCGCCGGCATCGATCATTTGGCCATGGAGGCCTCGTCCCACGGCCTTGAGCAGTGCCGGCTCGACGGGGTGCGTATCGAGTTGGCGGCCTTTACAAACCTTAGCCGCGATCATCTCGATTATCACGGCAGCATGGAAGATTACCTGGCCGCCAAGCAGCGGTTGTTTTCGCAATTGCTGGAAGTCGGGGGCGTGGCGGTGATCAACGCTGCTGACGAAACGGCGGCCGGCCTTGGTCAAATCGCCGGTGAGCGCGGCTGCACGGTTATAGAATATGGCCGGGGCGCGGCCCACATCCGGCTCGATGAAATTGAACCCATGGCCACCGGCCAGCATCTGAAGCTGACGGTGATGGGCAAGCCCATGGAGGTGACCCTGCCGTTGGTTGGGGGGTTCCAGGCCGAAAATGCGCTTTGCGCCCTGGGCCTTGTCATCGCCGGCGGCGGCCAGCCGGAAAACGCCGTCCGGGCCCTGGAAAACCTGATCGGGATCGCCGGGCGTCTCGAGCACGTGACCAACAATACATATGTCGATTACGCCCACACCCCGGATGCCCTGGCCCATGCGCTGGCGGCACTCAGGCCCCATACGGAAAACAACCTGACGGTGGTGTTCGGCTGTGGCGGTGACCGGGATACCGGCAAGCGCCCGGAAATGGGACGCATCGCCTCGGAACTGGCGGATCATGTTTTCGTCACCGATGACAACCCGCGCTTTGAAAACGCCGCCGATATTCGTTCGCAGATTATGACCGCCTGTCCGCGGGCCACGGAAATTGGCGCGCGCGGCAAAGCCATTGCTGCCGCTATCGGTCGCCATCGTCCGGGAGATGTACTGCTGGTTGCCGGCAAGGGCCATGAAACCGGACAGATCGTTGGGGATGAAGTTCATCCGTTTAACGACGCCGACGAAATTCGCCGCGCGTGGGTTCAGGTGGGGGAATGAATGACGAATAGCATGCAGCCGCTCTGGACTTCCGCCGACGCCGCCACCGTGACCGGCGGCGAGTCAACGCTGCCGTGGCAGGCGACGGGCCTGTCTATCGACACGCGCACCCTCAGCCCCGGCGATCTTTTTGTGGCCCTGAAAGGGCCGCACTTCGACGGCCATGATTTTTCCGCCAATGCGCTGGCCAAAGGTGCCGCCGCCGCCATGATCGACCACCTTGCCTCCGGCATCAGCGACAACCAGCCGCTGTTGCGTGTCGCAGATACCATGGCGGCACTTGAAAAAATGGCCATCGCATCCAGGACCCGCTCCGCGGCGCAGGTCATCGCGGTGACCGGCAGCGTCGGCAAGACCGGCACCAAGGAAGCCCTTTATTATGTGTTGTCGCGGCAGGCCGACACCCACGCCAGCGCCGGCAGCCTGAACAATCACTGGGGAGTGCCGCTCAGCTTGGCGCGGATGCCGGTAGGGGCGATTTTCGGAATCTTCGAGTTTGGCATGAATCATCCGGGGGAAATTGCGCCGCTTTCCAAAATGGCGCGCCCCCATGTGGCCCTGATTACCACCGTCGAATCCGTTCACAGTGAATTTTTTGAAAATGTCGAGCAGATTGCCGACGCCAAGGCGGAAATTTTCAGCGGGCTGGAGCCCGGCGGCACAGCGGTGCTGAACAGGGACAATCAGCATTTCGAGCGCCTCGCCGCAGCCGCCAAAGAGCATGGCGCGAAGCAGGTCATCAGCTTCGGCGTATCGGAAAGCGCCGACATGGGTCTTACCGGTGACGTACCGCAACCGGGTGGAACCGATGTCAGCGCAGAATTTATGGGGACTTCCATTACCTACCGGCTCGGCGTTCCCGGCCGTCACTGGGTCATTAACAGCCTGGGTGTTCTGGCGGTCGTCGCTGCCGCCGGAGGCAACGTGATCGAGGCGGCGGCAGCCCTCGCCGGATTTACCTCGCCGAAGGGAAGGGGTGAAACCCATACCATCGGCATCGACGACGGAACATTTACGCTGATTGATGAAAGCTACAACGCCAGCCCGGTTTCCATGATCGCCGCCTTCCAGGTGCTGGGCCGTACCGAGCCCGGCCCGGGGGGCCGCCGGATCGCGGTGCTTGGCGACATGCTTGAACTGGGGGCCTCGTCAGCCAAGCGGCACACGGACCTGGCTGGACCCTTACAAAAAAATAATGTCGACCTTGTGTTCACCGCCGGCAGTGAAATGGCGCTTCTGTCGGAAGCCCTGCCCGGCAAAATGCGTGGCGGCCATGGAGCGGACTCTGACGAAATGCTGGCCTTGATCCAGGAAGCGGTGCGCCCCGGTGATGTGGTCGTCGTTAAAGGGTCGGCCGGCAGCAAAACCGGACTCATCGTCGAGGCGCTTGTTGCCTCCGCCGCCAACAACGCACGCCCAAAGCGTGCGGCGAACGGGGAGTAGGGGAACCATGCTTTATCATTTCCTGTTCCCCCTCGCCGATCAGTTTCCGGCCTTCAATGTCTTCAGGTATCTGACGTTCCGCACCGGCGGGGCGGTGATAACGGCGTTGATCATCAGCTTCGTCATCGGCCCGTCCCTTATAAACATGCTGAAAAATCGCCAGAAAACCGGCCAGCCGATTCGTGACGACGGCCCGGAAAGCCACATCCTGACAAAACAGGGCACCCCGACCATGGGCGGCTTCATGGTGTTGATCGCGCTGTCCATGTCGACTCTTTTGTGGGCCAACCTGACCAACGGATACATCTGGGTGGCCATGGGGGTGACGTTCTCTTATGGGGCCGTTGGCTTTGTTGATGATTATCTGAAAATTACCCAAGGCCACAGCGGTGGCCTGTCGGCCAGGCTGAAACTGACCCTGCAAACCGCGATCGCCGTTGTCGCCGCCGTTTGGATCATGGATATGCTGCCCGGTTCGTTGTCGATGACACTGGCGGTGCCATTTTTCAAGAACACCCTGTTCAATCTCGGTTGGGGATTCGCCGCATTTGCCGCCATCGTCATGGTTGGCGCATCCAATGCGGTTAACCTGACCGACGGCCTCGATGGTTTGGCCATCGGCCCGGTGATGATCGCCGCCGCCGTGTTCGCCATGATTTCCTATCTGGTCGGCCACGTGGGATTCGCCGATTACCTGCAAATTCATCATGTGCCCGGCAGTGGCGAGTTGGCCGTGTTCTGCGGCGCCCTGATCGGTGGCGGTTTGGGATTCCTGTGGTTCAACGCACCGCCAGCCAAGATTTTCATGGGCGATACGGGGTCCCTTGCCATGGGCGGCGCGCTTGGTGTGGTCAGCGTCATTACCAAGCACGAACTGGTGCTGGCCATCGTCGGCGGCCTGTTCGTCCTGGAAACCGTTTCCGTCATCGTCCAGGTAATTTCGTTCAAGCTGACCGGCAAGCGGGTTTTTGCCATGGCCCCCATTCACCATCACTTCGAAAAGAAGGGATGGGCCGAGGCCACCATCGTCATCCGTTTCTGGATCATCGCCGTCATCCTGGCGCTGATCGGCCTTTCAACATTGAAGCTCAGGTAAGGGGGGACACAGATAAATGATCGACATATTCCCCTTCGCCGGACTTCCCGTCGCCGTCTTCGGGCTTGGCCATTCCGGCCTGACCGCGGCCCAGGCATTGCAAACAAGCGGCGCCGAGGTTCACGGCTGGGACGATAACGAAAAGGTGCGCGCAGATGCCGAGGCCGCCGGCGTTGCCATGGACAACCTGTACGACATGGACTGGGCGGAAATGACGGCGCTCATCGTCAGCCCCGGAATCCCGCTCGATTTCCCTGCGCCCCATCCCATTGTCACCTTGGCCCGGGCTGCCGGGGTCGAGGTTATTGGCGACATCGAACTGCTGGCCCGCAGCATGCGCAACGCGGCCTATGTGGGCATTACCGGAACCAACGGCAAATCGACGACGACGGCGCTGATCGGGCATATTCTTTCGGTCTCTGGAAGACCGACTGAAATTGGCGGCAATATCGGCACCCCGGCGCTGAGTCTGGCTGCCCTCGACGAAGACGGCATTTACGTGCTGGAAATGTCGTCGTACCAGTTGGACCTGACCCGTTCGATCACTTTCGACATCGCCGTGCTGCTCAATATCAGCGCCGATCATCTTGACCGTCACGGCGGCATGGACGGCTATATCGCCGCCAAGAAAACAATCTTCCGTCGGCAGACCCGTCCGCGTACCGCCGTTATTGGTGTCGACGATGAAATCACCCGCACCATTTACAAAGAGCTGAAGGCGGCCGGTGATCAGGTCATCATTCCGGTTTCAGGCCTTGGCCCGGTGACCGGCGGCGTTTATGTGGATGGCGGCATCCTTTACGACGATACCGGCGCGGACACGAACCACGGCGATCCGGTGGCCATCCTTGATCTGGATGACGTCACCTCGTTGCCGGGTGTGCACAACGCCCAGAATGCCGCCGCCGCCTATGCGGTGGCCAAATCCGCTGGCACCCAGCCGGCGGCGATCATGGCCTCCATAAAATCTTTCCCCGGCCTTGCCCACCGTCAGGAACTGCTCGCCATCATCGACGGCGTCGCCTACATCAACGACAGCAAGGCGACCAATGGCGTCGCCGCGTCCAGGGCGTTGGCGTGCTATGGCAACGTTTACTGGATTGCCGGCGGCCGCGCCAAAGAAGGCGGCATCGAGGCGGTGATGCCGTATCTGGACCGGGTTCGCCATGCTTACCTGATCGGCGAAACGGCCAATGATTTTGCCGCCACTCTCGACGGACGGGTGCCGTGCATGCTGTCCGGTGAATTGTCGAGTGCCGTCGGTCAGGCCCGGGAAACCGCCCTCGACGAGATCGGCGACGGGGCCGTGGTTCTGTTGTCGCCGGCCTGTGCCTCATTTGATCAATTCGCCAACTTCGAATGCCGTGGCGATGCCTTTAGGGCGCTTGTCGAGGCGCTTCCCGGTGTCCGCGAAGATATAAGCCAGATCGGGGGAATAAGCGCATGAAGGGCTTTACCCGCACCGATACCAGTCTGCTCGGCCGCTGGTGGTGGACCGTTGATCGCTGGATGCTGGCTGCCATCTTCGCCATCGCCGCCATCGGCGCGGTGCTGACATTGGCCGCTTCACCGGCGGTGGCCGAACGTATCGGCTTCGATACCTATTACTTTGTCCGTCGCCAGTTTGTCTTCCTGCCGGTGGCGCTGCTTCTAATGGTCGCCATATCGCTGATGACGCCGCGCGGCGTCCGCCGGTTGGCGGTCATCACAGGGGTGCTGGCCCTTGTCGGCATGGTGGCGACCCTGATGATCGGGACTGAGGTCAAAGGCGCCAGCCGTTGGCTGTATCTGGCTGGCTTCTCGCTGCAACCGTCGGAGTTCATCAAGCCGGCTTTCGCCGTCGTCATCGCCTGGTTGTTCTCGGAAAACATTGAAGATATCGACCTGCCCGGAAACAAGGTGGCGACGGCCCTTGTCGGCATTATCATCGGGTTGTTGCTGTTGCAACCGGATGTCGGCATGACCGTCGTCGTTGCCGCCATCTGGGGCGTCGAATTTTTCCTTGCCGGGCTATCGCTCGGCCTCGTGGTGCTGTTGGTGGTGATGTTCCTGGGCGGCGTCGTCGGCGCCTATTTTACCTTCGGCCATGTGCAGGCGCGCATCGATCGTTTTCTCGACCCGGCGGCGGGCGAAGGATATCAGGTGACGCGCGCCCTGGAAGCGTTCCAGAGCGGCGGCCTGTTCGGGGCCGGACCGGGCGAGGGCCGGGTCAAGGAAGTCCTGCCCGACGCCCACGCCGATTTTATATTCGCCGTCGCCGGCGAAGAATTTGGCCTGCTGGTCTGCCTGATCATCGTCGGCCTGTTTGCCTTCGTCGTCCTGCGCGGGTTGTCGCGCATTCTGCGCGAAGACGATTTGTTCACCATGTTGGCTGTCGCCGGGCTGCTGGTGCAGTTCGGCCTGCAGGTGATTATCAACATTGCATCGACCATCAACCTGATCCCCCCCAAGGGCATGACCCTGCCGTTCATTTCCTACGGCGGCTCGTCGACGCTGGCGCTGGCCATTGGCATGGGAATGATGCTGGCCCTGACACGCGAACGCCCGGGGCAGGGAATCCCTGTGCGTCGGGGTGGCGGGGTCTTGAAGAAATGGCTGGCGGCAATTCATTCAAAACAGAAACCCGCCCTGAAACCACAAGCGGGAGGCATTCTATGAATCCCGGTGACAATAAACTTGTGGTGCTTGCGGCTGGTGGAACCGGCGGCCATGTATTCCCGGCCGAGGCGCTGGCCGCCGAATTGATTGGGCGCGATTGCCGCCTCGCCCTGATAACCGACCGCCGCGGTGATGCCTATGGGGGCACCCTGGGCGACATCGAAACACACCGGGTGCGCGCCGGTGGTATCGCCGGTAAAAGCCTGGCGGCCCTGTTGCGCAGTGGCCCGGAACTGGCATTCGGAACCTGGCAGGCACGGACTTTGCTGAAACGGATGCGGCCAAACGCCGTCGTCGGCTTTGGCGGTTACGCCTCGGTACCGACCATGCTGGCGGCGACTTTCGGCGGCTTCAACACGGCCATTCATGAACAAAACGCCGTCCTTGGCCGGGCCAACCGGTTGTTGGCATCCCGGGTCATGCGTATTGCCACATCGTTCGATGAGGTGCGCAGCCTGCCGGCGGAAGCCATGGCCAAGGTCGTCCATACCGGGATGCCGGTTCGCAGTTCCGTTACCGCCTGCCGCGATGTGCCTTACCCGGCCCTGGATAGCACTTCGCCGATCAGAATTCTGGTGCTTGGTGGCTCACAGGGCGCGACGGTGCTCAGCGATATTGTTCCGGGGGCGCTCGGCCGGCTTGGTGATGAATTACGCCGCCGCCTGCATGTGACCCAGCAGTGCCGGGCCGAAGATCTTGACCGGGTCAAAAACGTTTATGGGCGACTCGGCATCGAGGCCGACCTGGACAACTTCTTCGCCGACGTTCCCGAACGGCTGGCTCAGGCCCACCTGCTGATCGGGCGCGCCGGGGCTTCCACCTTGGCCGAGGCGACGACCATCGGC
>JABMOQ010000084.1 GCA_013204045.1 Rhodospirillaceae bacterium
AATCTGAAAATGTTGCCACCCTGTGACCCACGTCACAGACGATGCGCAATATCCGCCCCATAGTGGTGTCAGATATTCGCGGGTTAGCCTGCAAAGCATCTCATTTGGTTCAAGACCCTTACTCTTAAAACACCCTCCACTTTATCGGCCGCAAATGCGGTCGTTTTTTTTGGTGAATTTTAAGCGCCGCTCACTTCTTCGACCATATCGCGCAGGCGCTCGATATTCTTGATAATCAGCTTATTGCCCGATTTTTTGACAATACCCTGACGGGCCAGATCGTTCATAACACGGGCCACGGTTTCGCGGGTGGTGCTGACCCTGCTGGCGATATCGTTGTGGATGGGAATCGGCTCGATAACCACTTCTTCCACTTCGTCGTCAACCTCACCCGCCATACGCAGAAGGTCGGCATGGACCCTGTTATTGGCACCGAGCGTGCTCAGATCCATAATCCGCTGGGTGGCGACGCGAACAATCCCGGTCAGATGTATCATCACCTCAAGCGCCAGTTTTGGAAATTGCTCCAGGAATTTCAGGAAATGTTGCTGCGGCAGCGCTGCTATCAGCGATTCCGAAAGAGCGATGACCCGGGCCGAGCGGGGGGCGCCATCAATTGCCGAAAGTTCACCGAAATAACCGCCTTCGGGTAGTTCATCGAGAATGATGCCACGGCCCGAAAATGAATAGTTGACGATTCGGACCTTGCCGCTAAGAACAAAAAAAACATCCCGGGTTTCCGAGTCCTTGTCGATGATCTGCTGATGTGGGGCATAGCGCCGCCAGCGGCAATGCTTTTCCAGCTCTGCCAACTCACTCTTGGTGAGACCGGAAAAAAGCTTTATCCCGGCTAGTGTCTCGGCTCCTGTTTCCGCCACTTTATGGCTCCCCGGTCTTCATTACGGCCCCTGAAGTACGGGGCATGTTACAGACATATTTCCATGAAGGCGAGAACGCAGGACATGTCTTCCGACCCCCGACCCCTGTAATACAAGGCTTTTTTATAGCATTGCAAGCTGTCCGCTTGCTGACGGCATTCCACCCAACCCGGCTTGCACCGCACCCGGACGGCGTCTATCTTGAATTTAAGGTGGCCCGTTCATTGACCGGCACCCTGTCCACCACTGATAAAAGGCGTCCACCCCCCGTGCCCCAGAATGCCCCCACAAGCAAAGAAGTTGCGGAATCAGAGTCTAAAATAGCCGTGGTCATCCCGTGTTACAGGGAAACCGCCCACATCATGAGTGTCATCGAGAGCATCGGCGATGAGGTTTCGCAAATCTTCGTCATCGATGATGCCTGTCCGGATCATACCGGAAAGTATGTTCTTGCCAATTGTACGGACGGACGAGTCAAGGTGCTGACCCATGGGCAAAATACCGGTGTCGGCGGTGCCACCTTGACCGGATACAAGTCAGCCATTGAAAGTGGCGCCAATATTATCGTCAAACTCGACGGCGATGGCCAGATGGACCCCGCGCACATTGAGGACCTGGTGAAGCCCCTGCGTCAAGGCGACGCCGACTACGCCAAGGGAAACCGGTTTTTTAATCTTGATGGCCTGTCACGGATGCCAAAAACCAGAATCCTTGGAAACCTGCTCCTGTCCTTCGCCTCGAAAGTATCGAGCGGTTACTGGAACGTTTTTGATCCGACCAATGGCTATACGGCAATTCGCAGCAATGTCGCCCAGCACCTGCCATTCGACAAACTGGACCAAGGGTTTTTCTTTGAATCAGATATGCTGTTCCGGTTGTATCTGCTGCGCGCCGTCGTCGCCGATATCCCCATGCCGGCGAATTATGGTAACGAAAAAAGCAGCCTTAAAATCCGCAACGTTATATTCAGTTTTACCATCAAGCACTGGATCAATACGACGAAAAGAATTTTTTACACCTATTTCCTGCGCGATTTCGGCGTCGCCTCGATCGAACTTGTGCTGGGGAAAATCATGCTGCTTTGCGGCATGGCTTACGGTGTTTACGGATGGCACGGAAGCTCGGTGAGCGGTGTCCCGGCAACCGCCGGCACGGTGTTGCTGGCGGCTTTACCGGTTATTCTGGGCACCCAGTTTTTGATCGGATTCATCGACCACGACACCCGGAACGTGCCAACAAAACCGCTCCGCTGACCCGTCTGGTAATTATCCACAGGCTGTCCCCAACTTAATTTCCTTTATCCTCTGCCTTTTTGCGCCCCTGTGATGGCTATCACAGCGGAATAAACACCCATGACACATAATATGGTACGTTAACACTTTGATAATAGTAAATATGGTGTTATTAACTTTCTGGCTTAATGGTTAACAAATTCATGGGCAAGACACGGATTTATCACCTAGATTGCCTGACAACTGCTTTTGTGAGGAAGTAGAAAAACTTGAAAACATCCCCAAAAACCAAGGCCTCTCCTACCGTTGAGCCCCAAGCAACGCCTGATATGGATGCCCGTGAGTTAATGGTGACCATGGCCAAGGCCCTGTGCCGACAACATATTATGTGGCCGACCGAAGGCGCGCTTCCTTGCGAAACCGGCGTCGATTGTGACAAACAGCCGATCTGTTCGCAGATGGCCAAGGATGTCATCAATTTCACCAAACAGCTCGAGGCCAACAAGGAAAGCTGAGCCTCTTTATCAGACCGTTACCGTTATCCCGCCCCGCCTGGGATCTCCAACCCCTTCCATACGACCCTTACGGGGCTCGAAAGATACGGTGTGCACACCGCCGAAAAACATGTTGCGGTCTTTCCATTCCTTGATCTCTGGGAAATCCTTGGAAAGAAGCCCCGTCGCCTGTTCGCCGAAACCACTTTCAATACTCAACAGATCACCCTCCACATGAAGGCGGGGACTTTCTACCGCCTGTTCAATGGTCATGCCGAATTCAATAAGATTGACCAGCACCTGAAGGATCGCCGTGCGGATGCGGTTTGATCCCCCCGATCCAATGGCTGTCAATTTTCCTTCCGGGTGCTGCATCAGACTTGGCGCCATCATCGAACACATACGGGTGTCTTCCGGCCATTGGTGAAATCCGCGGGGATTGATGTCCTCTTCGCCGAGCATGTTGTTGACCATGATACCCGTGCCGGGAATGATGTAGGCCGATCCTTCGCCGTTAGAAAGGGTGAGGCTGGCGACGTTGCCTTTCCCGTCAATGATGCTGATATGAGTTGTCCCCCGGTGGGCCGGCGGATGGCCGGCGATGCGCGCCCGGTACAGTTCGATAAAATCACGGTCCAGCAAGGTGGCGGCAACGGACTCGTCTTGTATTTCGTGGAGCCGGCTTTTCACCCTCGCCTCGTTGGTCATTTCCATTACCTGGGCCATCTGTTTCAGGTATCTGTCACTGCCGAACCTTTCCCGTCCCAGCTTTTGCCCTTCAAGCAGCGCGAGGGCGAACGCGATCAGCACGCCACCCGTCGACGGCGGTGGATTGGTCAGGATGCGAGTATCTTGGTAATTTATTTTCAGGGGGTGCCGGCGGATAACCTCATACCCTTCAAGGTCTTCACGGCTGAGGCAGCCGCCTTGCTCCCGGCAATTGCCGACCAGCCGATCGGCGATCTCACCCAGATAGAAAAGATCGCTGCCCTCTCTGGCCAGGGCATCTAGGACATTGGCAAAATCAGGACTCTTCAAGGTTTCCCCTTCGACCAGCAGCCTCTGAGGCGTGCCGGGGCCAGCATAGGCCGCCAGACAGGTTTCGTTTGAGGTGAATATCTTTTCAACGACTGTGAAGATATAAGCTTGCAGGGCGTTGATACGGACCCCGCCGGATGCCAGCGCCAGAGCAGGCTCGATGATCCGGGCCATGGGCATGGAGGCAAGATCCTCATGGACGGCGAACAGGCCGGCAACCGTGCCCGGCGTCGCCAGGGAACCAAGACCGATATGAAATTCCTGCTGGACCTCCCCAAAATCGGCAAAAACCGGCGTAAAGTCCACGTCATCCGCCGGGTGCCTGCGCTTCGGCGTCTGCACAAAAAAATCATAAAGCACCGGATTTTTTGGCTTTGCCGACGACTGCGCCAGCATGAAACCGCCACCGCCGAGGGATGCCAGCACCGGCTCGGCAATGCATGCGGCGCACATGGCGGCCAGGGCCGCATCAAAAGCATTGCCGCCTTCTTCAAGGATAATGGCGGCGGCGCGTGCCGTTTCTTCGTGCCCTGCTGCAATAATTCCTTTGGTTTTCATGGCCTTCTTTTACTTATGGATTCCGTTTCATCACTTCATGTTGGCCATTTACTTCCACCGATGAAAGAAGTTTTATGTTGGCCATGATCCGACGAGCCAAAATCATTCCTTATCTTCTGCTCGCCCTTGCCATGTTGAGTCCGGCTGGCAACGCCCGTGCTGACGAAAATGAAAAGAGCCATAGCGCATGTGTCCCGGCGGGTCTCTGGCTCTATCCGGGATCGACAAAGACGCCAACTGAATTTCAGCTCATCGACGCCATGGCCAGACGGTCAGTCGTTCTGCTTGGGGAAGCGCACACCAGTGCCGAACACCACCGCTGGCAGCTGCACGTTCTGGCCGCCTTGCATGCGCGCCAACCCAATATGGTTATTGGCTTTGAATCTTTTCCGCGCAGTGTCCAGCCGATCCTTGATCTGTGGATCAGGGGCGCACTAACCGAGAAAGAATTTCTAGAAAAATCCCGCTGGAACGATGTCTGGCGTTATGACGCCAAGCTTTATATGCCCTTGTTTCACTTTGCCCGTATGAACCGCATTCCCATGCGTGCCTTAAACATAGAACGGGCGCGCCTCGACCCCATCAGCGACGGCGGATGGGATGCGGCCCCGGATGACTTACGCCAGCAAATCGGTGACCCGGCGACGGCTTCAAAAGCCTATATCGCCAACCTCAAGGGCGTATTCGACGAACATAAAAATGGTAATGGCGAAAATATTTCCAAGGAAGATATGGAATCCAACGACGTTGCCTTCGCTCGCTTCGTTGATGTTCAGCTAACATGGGACAGGGCCATGGCCCGGGAACTGGCCGCGGTCAGAAAGGCAGGCGGCGATCCGCTTGTCGTCGCCATTGCCGGGCGCGGACATATGGAATACGGCTACGGCATTCCCCATCAGCTGGATGATCTGGGCATCCGCAACAGCGCCGTGTTGCTGCCCTGGGATGTAGAACTTTCCTGTGACCTATTGCGCAACACGCAGGGCGATGTCATTGCCGATGCAGTGTTCGGAATCGATCCCCCCATAGAACAGGATAAACTACCTAGACCCATGCTTGGCATACAGATCGAGGCTGTCAGCGAAAATGATGTCAGTGGCATCCGGGTTATCCGCGTCGTTGAT
>JABMOQ010000085.1 GCA_013204045.1 Rhodospirillaceae bacterium
CGGCTTTATATAACCGACGGTCAGGCCATCGACGATAAAGGGTTGATATGTCTCTAGGTTCGGGGCCGCGCAGGCGGCGATGCGATCAATATAACTCAAGGGAACAGGCCCTCCATTGTTGACGCGAGCGATCATAGAGCCACGCCGCTAGCGGTCAAGAATTTAGCCTCAACACCATCGTATCCTTGTCAATCCGCCCCTGCATATGTCAGCTTCATAGCTATGAAAATAGATGCCAGAAAAGTAGCCCCGGACGTCTATCAAATCGACTTCGACGACACCGAAGTGGTGCTTGAAGGAAGCGATCTGAAAGCACTGCTGCTTCAAGTGATGAAGGTGCTGGCGCCTGCCGGTTCGACCAAGAAGGAAGAAGAAAAGTCGAAAGAGTTCGTGCGACATATCAAGAATGCCAATGACATGGGCATTCAGAAACTTTTGCTGGTCGCCGAACACGAAGATGTGCTTGTGCTACTGAAAACCGCAGAAGAAGATGACGTTCTGACGAACAAGTTCTTCTCGAACATGAGCGACAACAACCGCAAGATGTTCGAAGAAGATCTTAACTACAAGTTCAAGGACAAACTACCGGCCGGGCGCACACGCAAAGCGATGACGCGCCTGATGGCGATCTGCAAGGAACTGGAAGCAGATGAATCGCTTGTCTATGAAAACGTTATGAGCCGTTAGGGGCTACTTTAGGCCACCTTCGCCGTTTTCGCCGGGCGTTCGCGCGAACCGCTGACATAGGCGCGCTCGCAGTGATGGGCGCAGTACGGTTTGCCCTCGACAACTCGGTCACCGCAGAAACGGAAATCCTCGGCTTCGGGCTCGCCTTCCGGCCAGTTGCACATGCCCGGGCGCAGCATTTCCATGCTGATCATTTCACCCTTGGGGGGAGGTGGCGGCGCCGGCCTTGCGAGGCGCACCATTTCGGCATTCGGCCTGGAAGAGCGCGTGCGCGGCGACTTGCTGATGGGCGACTGGCGCTTGGGCAGCCTAAGGCGGTGGACCTTGCCGACGACGGCATTTTTGGTAACGCCGAGACGGCGGCCGATTTCAAGGGTCGGGATGCCTTCGGCCCAGAGAGCCATGAGTGTTTTGATGCGATCGGGAGTCCACTCTATATTCATGTTTTTTCTCAGGTCTGTCGCCGACGCAAGGCCCCGACTAAGCTCGTGGGGCCGATGGTGACGAATGGTCCCTGCCTCCTTGGTTGTTGGTAGATTATGGAGGCATTTCTACTATATTTGCTATCAACTGACCAGCCCCCTACTACATGTTGTTGATATAGCTAGATATAGTATCTTTTATCCACAGTTGGCACCGGATAGCGAGATGTTATCCCCGGAATTCACCTGGAGGCGGCCCTTTCGCACCTGCACAAATAACCGTTCCCCCCGCCCGCAGGCCTTGTCTATACTCCGCTTTGGTCTGTCGGACCTCTAAGGGGAGCGCCACCAAGGTGACTAAGAAGACGAAAAAAACTCCGGATGACTGGACACGGGCAGCGGCGGCCGAATTAAAGGGCCGGACGCCGGATGATCTTGTGTGGGCGACCCCGGAAGGCATCGACGTCAAGGCTCTATACACGTCGGCCGATCTTGAAAATCTTGAAGCTGTCGATAGCTTACCCGGGTTCTCTCCTTACTTGCGGGGGCCGCGCGCCACCATGTATGCCGGTCGTCCGTGGACGGTCCGCCAGTACGCCGGGTTTTCGACCGCCGAAGAATCCAATACTTTTTACCGCGACAACCTGAAAGCCGGACAAAAGGGCCTGTCCATCGCCTTTGATCTGGCCACCCACCGGGGGTACGATTCCGATCATCCGCGGGTTACCGGCGATGTGGGCAAGGCAGGCGTCGCCATCGACAGCGTCGAGGATATGAAAATTCTGTTCGACGGCATCCCCCTGGATGAAATGAGCGTTTCCATGACCATGAACGGCGCCGTGCTGCCGGTCATGGCCAGCTTCATCGTCGCCGCCGAGGAACAGGGAATCGCGCAAGAAAAACTGACCGGCACCATTCAGAACGACATTCTGAAAGAGTTTATGGTCCGCAACACGTATATCTATCCGCCCGAACCGAGCATGCGCATCGTCGCCGATATTATCGCCTACACGGCCGGGCACATGCCCAAGTTCAACTCGATTTCTATTTCCGGCTACCACATGCAGGAAGCCGGCGCGACGGCGGTACAGGAACTGGCCTACACATTGGCCGACGGACTTGAATACGTTCGCACGGCGGTTAGAAGCGGCCTGCAAGTGGACACTTTTGCCCCGCGCCTCAGCTTCTTCTTTGCCATCGGCATGAATTTTTTCATGGAGATTGCCAAGCTGCGCGCCGCCCGCCTGTTATGGACCCGCATTATTCGGGAGTTTGATCCCAAGGATCCCAAATCCCTGATGCTGCGTACCCATTGCCAGACTTCGGGCGTCTCGCTGACGGAACAGGACCCCTTCAACAACGTGATCCGCACCGCCTACGAGGCCATGGCGGCGGTGCTGGGCGGCACGCAAAGCCTGCATACCAACTCGTTCGACGAGGCCATCGCGCTGCCGTCCGAATTCTCCGCCAAGATCGCCCGCAATACGCAATTGATCCTGGCCGAGGAAACCGGCGTCACCAAGGTAATCGACCCCTTGGCCGGCAGCTATTATGTGGAATCCCTGACCAACAGTCTGGCCAGCGCGGCCTGGGACCTGATCCAGGAAGTGGAAAAAATAGGCGGCATGACCAAGGCGGTGGAAGCCGGCATGCCGAAAATGCAGATCGAGGCCGCCGCCGCGCGCAAACAGGCCCGCGTCGACCGGGGCGAGGAAATCATCGTCGGCGTCAACAAGTATCAATCCGATGATAGCGACCACGTGGACGTGCGTGAGATCGATAATACGGCGGTGCGCGCGGCCCAGATCGCGGGCATCGAGAAAATCCGCGCCAGCCGCGACGAAGCCGCCACCCAGGCTGCCCTGCAGGCCCTGGAAGACGGCGCCAGGGGGAACGGCAATCTTTTGGCCCTGTCCATCGATGCCGCGCGGGCGCGGGCCACGGTGGGGGAAATTTCCGATGCCCTGGAACGGCCCTTTGGCCGCTATCAGGCGGAAGTCCGCACCATCTCCGGTGTTTACAGCGCGGCGTATGATGGCGATGAGGATTTTGCGCGCATCGTCGCGGATGTCGCCGCCTTTGCCGAGGCAGAGGGGCGGCGGCCGCGTATGATGGTGGTGAAATTGGGTCAGGACGGCCACGACCGGGGCGCCAAGGTGATCGCGACGGCGTTTGCCGATATTGGCTTTGACGTGGATATCGGACCGTTGTTTCAAACGCCCGAGGAAGCCGCCCGCGATGCCATTGAAAACGATGTGCACGTGATCGGTGTTTCGACCCAGGCGGCGGGCCACAAGACCCTGGTGCCGGATCTGGTGGCGGCGCTGAAAGCCCAGGATGGCGGCGATATTCTGGTCGTCTGCGGCGGCGTAATCCCGCAGCAGGATTATGATTTCCTGCACCAACGGGGGGTGGCGGCGGTATTCGGGCCAGGCACTAATATTCCCGACGCCGCGGCCAAAATCCTGGCTCTGCTAGACAAAGCCCGCGCGACTTAAGTAATTGGTTTAATCGCTCTATTTTTAAGAGTCTGAGCGGATTTTCTTCGAATGCGCTCTAACGCTTTTGCAGCAGAAACACGC
>JABMOQ010000086.1 GCA_013204045.1 Rhodospirillaceae bacterium
GACTATGACACTTATATTCTCGGGAGCCATCAACAATTCACTAGGAGGAAAGCCTGGGTGGGGAAATCAAAGTAGCGGAAAATTCAAAATGTCCATTGCATCTCCCTTGGCCGCCGCTATCAAGGCCTGAAGAAAATCCACGCTCGATATGCCGCGTGTCTTGTCATCAATGGTGCAAATTCTTTCATGATGGTTCGTCCTGCCATGGGAACTTTCGATGGCCTCAGCAATTCGGAAAACATAAGGCGCCGATGCCGAGACGAGGCTGTTATGGCAGCAATGGCGGCATCGCTGGCCCGGTTGTTGTTTTTCCGGCGCTCCAGAATCTTGGTCAATTGGCGCACCAACAGCACCTGCTTGACGTCCAGAATATTAGGTGATAGCCCTTTTTTCCGAAGATCGTCGGATGCCTTATTGACATGGGCACGGCGTTGATTGTGGCTTGATGACACGCGGCTCAGCCCCCCTTGCACTGTGTCTGAGGCTATTTTGGCAGGAAGCACCTTAATTTTCTATCAACACCTCAGAAACTTTGAGAGCCATTGATTTCATTTGATAAAATAGGCTTTTTTTATCATTTTTTTGTTTATCCCGGCTTGCCGTTCGTGTTGTGCAGGAGTAGGTTGTGCCGCCTTGCGGCCCCATATAGAGCCTTGAAATGAATTATGTAAGCACCCGGGGGAAAGCCCCTGACCTGGCCTTCGATGATGTTCTGCTGACCGGCCTGGCCCGCGACGGCGGCCTTTATGTGCCCGATGCCTGGCCCACATTGTCAGGCGCCGATATCAAGGCCATGAACGGGCTTTCATATGCCGAAACCGCCTTTCGCGTAATCCGGCCGTTTGTCGGCGACAGCATCAATGAGGGCGACCTGGCCACCATTATCGACGACACCTACGCCGGCTTCGATCACCCGGACGTGGCACCGCTTAAAACACTGGCGGCGGGCGAACACCTGATGGAGCTGTTCCACGGGCCGACCCTGGCGTTCAAGGACTACGCCATGCAGTTCCTGGGCCGCATGTTCGACCATGTCCTGGCCAAGCGCGGCGAACGGGTGACCATTGTCGTCGCCACATCAGGCGATACCGGGCCGGCGGCGCTCGAGGCTTGCCGCGGACGCGATGCCATCGACATCTTCAACCTGTATCCCGACGGGCGCGTGTCCGAGGTGCAGCGCCGACAGATGACGACGGTTAATGAGTCAAACGTCCACAACATTGCCGTTCGCGGCACCTTTGACGATTGCCAGAACATGGTCAAAGCCATGTTCAATGACCAGCCTTTCCGCGATCGCTATCGCCTGTCGGCGGTTAATTCCATCAACTGGGCGCGGGTGATGGCGCAGATCGTCTATTATTTTTATGGCTCTGCCCGTGTTACCGGTGGCGCCCACCCGGTATCGTTCGCGGTGCCCACCGGAAACTTCGGCAACGTGTTCGCAGGTTACGCCGCAGCGCGAATCGGCCTGCCCATCGACAAGCTGATCGTCGGCACCAACCGCAACGATATCCTGAGTCGCTTTTTTGAAAGCGGCCTCATGCAAACCGGCACCGTTCACCCGACCATCAGCCCAAGCATGGACATCCAGATATCCAGCAATTTCGAACGCCTGCTGTTTGAACTGTATGGCCGCGACAGCACCGTGGTGAGGGCGATAATGAACACATTCAAAGACACCGGAGATTTTGCCGTCGGGCCGAAACAAATGGCGACGGCGCGCCAGCTGTTTGTCAGCGCCCGCTTCGATGATGACGAAACCAAAAAAACCATCCGCGATGTTTATGAACAAAGCGGCGAGTTGATCGACCCTCACTCGGCCATCGGCATCGCTGCTGGCCGGGCCTGCCGTGGCAACACGGACATCCCGTTGATCAGTCTGGCCACCGCCCATCCGGCCAAGTTTCCGGATGCGGTCGAAGCGGCCTGCGGCGTTCGCCCCGAACTTCCGGCCCGCCTTTCAGACCTGTTCCAACGGGACGAACGTTTCACCGTGCTCGATAACGATCTTGCCGCAGTGCAGGACTTCGTTTCCACGGCCCTGCCCGGTACTGCCTGATGGCCATTAACATCACCACCCTTGCCAATGGACTGCGTGTGGTCAGCGATCCCATGGACGGCGTCGAATCGGTTTCCGTCGGGGTCTGGATCGGGGTCGGCACCCGCCACGAGGAGGCCGCCTTTAACGGTATTTCGCACCTGCTCGAACACATGGCCTTCAAGGGCACGCCGAGCCGCAGCGCGCTGGATATCGCCGAGCAGATCGAAGACGTCGGCGGCCATATCAACGCCTACACCACGCGGGAAACCACCGCCTATTACGCCCGTGTCCTGAAAGACGATTTGGAGTTGGCCGTCGATATTATCGGCGACATCTTGCAGAACTCTACTATGGTCGACGAAGAACTGGCCCGCGAGCGCGCCGTTATCATTCAGGAAATCAATCAGGCTAACGACACCCCGGACGATGTCATCTTCGACCTGTTTCAGGCCATCGCCTACCCTGACCAGCCCCTTGGCCGACCGGTACTGGGCCACCCCGATATCGTCGGCGACATGGCCCGGGGCACCGTCCTCGATTACATGAAAACCAATTATCAGGCCCCGGTGATGGTGCTGGCGGCGGCCGGGGCCGTCGATCATGACCAATTCGTGCGGCTTGCCGAGCGCCATTTCGCCGGACTTGGCGATGCCGGTGGACCGGGCCGTCAGCCTGGGCACTACAGCGGCGGCAATACGGTCGAGCACCGCAAGCTGGAACAGGCCCATGTGCTGATGGGGTTCGAGGGCATCGCCTACGACGATCAGGATTACTATGCCCTGTCGGTGCTGACCACCCTGTTCGGCGGCGGCATGTCGTCGCGGCTTTTTCAGGAAGTGCGCGAAAAGCGCGGCCTCGCCTACAGCATCTATTCGTTTACGTCCAACTACATGGACACGGGCCTGTTCGGCATCTACGCCGGCACCGGTGCCGATGAAACTCCAGAGCTGCTGGACGTCATTGCTGACGAAATCAAAAAACTGTCCGGCGGCGTGCCTGAGGCTGAGATTGCTCGCGCCCGCGCCCAGTTGAAGGCATCTATTTTAATGTCGCTGGAAAGTTCGTCGTCCCGGTCCGAACAACTGGCCCGCCAGATGCTGGTGTTCGACCGTCCGATCCCGACCGACGAGATCGTTACCAACATTGATGCCGTCGATGCGGTTGCGATTGCCCGCGTTGCCGAGCGCATCTTTGCCTCGCCACAATCGCTGGCCATGCTCGGGCCGTTAGATAAACAGGCTGATCGAAAAGCAATCTAGGCGTGGCCGGCGTTATCTGAAAGCATCGCCGGATCGATGCCTATCTTGCCCATGGCGTGATCCCACTTGTGGGCCAGATCGTCGCCGAACACCAGATCATCATCGGCATCAACATTAAGCCAGCCGTTGCTCATAATTTCGGAGTCGAGCTGGCCCGGTCCCCATCCGGCATAGCCAAGGGCAAGCAGGCAGCGGCGCGGGCCGTTGCCGTCGGCGATGGCCCGCAGGATGTCGATGGTCGCGGTCAGGGCGACATCCTCGTCGACGATCAGGGTGGCATCGCGGACATAGTCGGGCGAGTGCAGGACAAAACCGCGCGACGATTCCACCGGGCCGCCGAAATGAACGTCGATACGGTCCGTCGGCGTGGCCCCCTCGATGCCCAGCTGTTCGAGAAGATCCGGGAAGCTGATGGCTTCAAATGATTTGTTGATGACCAACCCCATGGCACCATCGGGGCTATGGGCGCACACATAGATGACAGACCTTTCGAAGCGCGCATCCTTCATTCCGGGCATGGCTACGAGAAGCTGTCCGGAAAGCGAGTTTTCAATATCGTCGCGGTAGGCCATACCCTATTATGACACACCCCGGCACCGTAACAAATAGCTTCGCCTGCCGAATACTTCGAAATATATCGGAGGCAGCCACATAAAAGCCTTGTTTTCAAGGCCTTTTGAGCAGGTAAAGAGTTCGTGAGTCCCGCTAACTTTGGCTTTTTCCTGCCCTGAAAAAGGATATGATCCGCCGGTCATGAAAGCATCCCTCTTCCTGCCCAGATTCGTGTTCGCAGTCGCCATAATCTTCAGTCTTGGTGCGACCTCCGCACTCGCCCGCGAGGCGGCGTCGCCGTGGACCGAAACCGACTTCACCTCGCTGCGCCTGATCGCCGCCACCAACGGGACCGGCGGCGGCGAAACAGTATCCCTCGGCCTGCACTTCAAATTGCGCAACGGCTGGAAGATCTACTGGCGCTCGGCCGGCGATGCCGGATATCCCCCCTCCCTCGACTGGAAGGGGTCTGAAAACCTGAAACAGGCCGACATGCGCTGGCCCCTGCCGCACCGCTTTTCGATCCTTGGGCTCGAGACCCTGGGCTACAAGGACGAGGTCGTCTATCCGATCACCGCCTGGGCGGAAACCCCGGGGGCACCCATGCAATTGCGCGTCAAGGTCGATTACCTGACCTGTAGCGACATCTGCGTCCCCTACGAGGCAGAGCTGACGCTTGACCTTCCAGGCGGCGGCGCCGAGCCGAGCCCATTCGCCCACCTGATTAACCGTTTCGCCGTACAGGTGCCGGGCGACGGCGCGGCCCACGGCCTGACCATCGAAAAAGCCGAGGCGCTGGCACAGGCCAAGGATACCTGGTTGCGGATCACGGCCCGCGCCACGTCACCGTTTACCAGCCCCGACGTTTTTATCGAGGGCCCCGACGTCCTGGCTTTCGACCGGCCCATGGTGCGGCTTTCCGAAGGGGGCCGCGTCGCCGTGTTAACATCGAAGGTGTGGGGCGCCGAAGACCTGACCACCGCCGGCGGACTGGTCGGCACGCCCATTACCCTGACCCTGGCCGACGGCAAACGGGCCGCCGAAAAACCGATGACCGTCACCGCCGGCGTAGGGGCAGCCAACACCGGCAACAACTCGGCCTATTCCTTCGCCGTCATCCTGGCCCTGGCGGTGCTCGGCGGGCTGATCCTCAACCTGATGCCGTGCGTGCTGCCGGTGCTGTCGATCAAGCTGCTCGGGGTGGTCGGCCACGGCGGCCGCGACCCCCGTGATGTGCGCCTGAGCTTCGTGGCCTCCGCCGCCGGCATTATTTTTTCCTTCCTGGTGCTTGCCGCGACCCTGATCGGGTTGAAGGCGGCCGGGCTTTCCATCGGCTGGGGCATTCAGTTTCAGCAACCGTGGTTCCTGATCGCGATGACCGTGGTGGTCACCCTGTTCGCCTGCAACCTGTGGGGATTGTTTGAGTTCCGGCTGCCCCACTGGGTCAGCGATGTGGGCGATCACGCCGCCCATAGCCACGGCCTTGGCGGCCACTTCCTGACCGGCGCCTTCGCCACCTTGCTGGCGACCCCCTGCTCGGCGCCGTTCCTGGGCACCGCTGTCGGCTTCGCCCTGGCCCGTGATCCGCTCGATATCGTCGCCGTGTTCGCCGCCTTGGGGCTCGGGCTGGCCCTGCCCTATCTGCTGATCGCCGCCCTGCCCGGGCTGGCCACCCGGTTGCCGAAACCGGGGCGCTGGATGGTGGTGCTGCGCCGCATCCTTGGTTTTGCCCTGGCCGCCACCGCCGTGTGGCTGATCAGTGTGCTGGCGGCACAAACCGGAACCCGGGCCGCATGGGCCGTCGGGGCGCTGATGATCGGCGCCGTCGCCGCCGTCTGGCTTGGCGCCAGATCCGCCCATCCGTGGCGGGTTGGCGGCCTGGCCGTCGCCGTGCTGGCGGCCATTGCCTTTTCGGTGCCGTCCTGGTTGGGCATCCCGGCCGATGCCACCCTGCGCGCCATCGACAAGGATCCGCGCTTCGCCGCCATCCTCAATCCCTTCGACAGGGACGCCATCCCCGGGCACGTCGCCGCCGGACACACGGTGCTGGTCGATGTAACCGCCGACTGGTGCATTACCTGCCAGATCAACAAGACTTTCGTGCTCGCCTCGGACGAAATCCTGACCCGGCTCGGCGCCGACAATATCATCGTCATGCAGGCCGACTGGACCCTGCCCGACGACGCCATCGCCGATTACCTGGCCTCGTTCGGGCGCTATGGCATCCCCTTCAATGCGGTTTACGGGCCGGCCTTGCCGAACGGGCTGGCGCTGCCGGAATTGCTGACCAAAAGCACCGTGCTTGATTCCCTTGATCAGGCGGCGCCATAATCTAAATATCGGTCACACACTTTTTACAAAAAGGACGTGCCAGACATGACCATCAACAGCGGCGACACCATTCCTGCGGCCACGGTTTACGTGATGGGGGCCGACGGCCCCGACGCGGTTTCCACGGACGATCTGTTCAAGGGCAAGAAGGTCGCCCTGTTCGGCCTGCCTGGCGCCTATACGCCGACCTGTTCGGCGCGCCATGTGCCCGGCTTCCTTGAAAACGCCGATGCGCTGAAGGCCAAGGGCATCGATTCCATCGTCTGCCTATCGGTCAACGACGCCTTCGTCATGGGCGCCTGGGGCAAGGACCTGGGCGTCGGCGACACCATCATCATGGCCGGCGACGGTTCCGCCGAACTGACCCATGCCATGGGCCTGGAGCTCGACCTGACGGGGCGCGGCCTCGGCGTGCGCTGCGACCGTTTCTCGGCCATCGTCGATGACGGCGTGGTTGTGACCCTGAACCGGGAAGCGCCCGGCGCGTTTGAGGTCTCCAGCGCCGAGAAGATGCTCGAGCAGCTTTGAGCCGTAAAAAAAAGTAAAGAAACGAAAGCCAATTTCTTCAATGAAATCAATGGCCGGAGAGTCCGAAGCCATTTTCAGCGCGGCGAGGGGGGCGCCGAGCGCATAAAAAAAATGAAAAAACAAAGCCATTTTTCCCAATAGAATCAAAGGCCCCCGATTCCGCACCCCCCGAGGCGCGATCCTTCGCACCCCCCGGCCCCGACAGGGGCGGACGCGCGGGCGAGGATTTTCCTATTCACCGTGGCAAAGAACACGTTAGCGAAACGATAGGATTATAGTCTTTTTATAGGTATATGTCAAGGTTTAGGGGATTTGCGCGGGCGCTTTTTCCCAATTGGGAGAAAATACGTTCAAGGTAAAATCGGCATAGGGAAATAGGGCGTCTGCTTGTGGCGAGAGTCCAGACGTGCATTATCCGATCAACTAGAGTCTGCTTTTAGCCAGGAGCGGACCTGTGACGTTGCAGTAAGTGTTGGCCACACAAAAGCCATCGACTTCAACTATTTCGAGTGCAACAATAATCCATACGAATTTATGGGGGCTTGCTATGAGCTATTCGGTTCGCGCACCCGGCGTTAATCTTCCGGCAATTAGCGAAAATGGAGTTTTGGATAGTTTGCTTGGATTGTTGAAAGAACCGCTGATTATCCCAATCTATTCCGCTCTTGTAGCGGTGGTTATAGCATTCATCGCACAGTGGATTTGGGATTCTCACAAGGCAAAAAAGGCGCGATACCACGCTTTGCTGATTGTTCGTGAAGCACTACTCGATCAAAGGCAACGTTTTGCAGACATGAGACGCCACATGGAGCAAGAAAAGTCCTATATTCATTCGAGCGTTGATGCCCACGTTATAAAGAGTTTTCTCATAGGTACGCACGTCGATGTCGTCATCGATAAACAACTGATTAATGCACTGAACGCTTATCTAGGCTCTCTGAACGGTTTATCAACCGCGCTGTCCAGAATTGACTTCGCTAGTGGCGGGTATACCAACGTTCAGCATGAATACAAGGCGCGCCTGGAACAGGGTATTTTGGAAGCCATCCCTAGCTATATCGCGGAAATCGAAAATTGTATTTTTGAAATAGACAAGGTTCCGCAAGGAAGCATCGAGATAACGAGTTGATAGGCACTGAATTGACCCAAATTGAATATATAGCTGCAACGCATGGCTATTTTAAGTTCGAGTTCCCTCGAATAACTGTAATTCTGGGTGCCAATGGGTCAGGTAAATCCACTCTTCTTCGTGCAATAAAAGATAGTCTACCAAGCGTTTATGTTGAAGGTGGGCGGACCATTACTATAAATGACGTGGTACAGTTGACACGCCAAAACTTTAACGATTATCAGAATTATGACGCTACATTAGTCCGCTATAAGCAAAAGCGAAAAGAAAAACTGGTTGACAGAATCTTTGATGCAATCATGGTCCTAATTCAGCGGGATCAAACAATTAAAGATACTCATTCCGATGCGGTAGTAAGGTGGGTAGATGAAGGGAAGAAGGGAGACCCGCCCATACGTGAGCAGCCACCTCTGGAGAATTTGTTCGACCAGTATAATGAGGTGTTCCCGCACATACACCTATCATACAATAAAAAAAATGGTCAGGTAACGGTCATGAATGATAATGCACCGGAACCATATGGCCCGTCAGGATTATCCGATGGGGAGAAACAGGTGTTTTCCCTGTTGGCAGATATGCTGCAACTTGAAGACGAATACAATATCGTTGTTGTTGATGAACCTGAATTGAATCTTCATCCTGAACTTGCTGAGCGTCTTTGGGCATTGCTTGAATCCGAGTATCAAAGCAAACATTTCCTTTATGCAACGCACAGCATTCAATTCGCTTTACGTTCTCATGTGGACGCTCTCTATGTGATTTCATCTGATCCAAGCAAGATACGAAAGCTTTCGAATCTTGCTGAAATGCCAAGAACCGAACTTGAAAATTTCTTAGGCGGCGTTCCTGGCATACTCAATGCAGGGGTGGTAGTCGTAACGGAGGGGCATGAAAAGTCATTCGATTCAATATTCTATAGATGGTTGCTCGCAGACAGCAAAGCAGAGATATTCCCGTGCGGAAGTTGCAACGATGTTAAGCAGGTGATTGATAAACATGGTCTATGGGGGCAAGTCTCAACAGACATTAAGATGTCTGGTGTAATAGACTCAGATTACCGTTCAGCGGATGAGTTAACACAAATTACAGAAAATCACCTCATCTCACTTTCTTTGCATGAGGCTGAATCGTTTATCTGTATTCCTGATGTTATTGTGGCAGCAGCACATAAGATTGGATCAATTAACCCGATGCCCACGGTGAATGAAGTGGAGGATATAATTTTTGATGTACTGCAAGGGCAGCGCTTACAGATTGCTTTAAAAAGATGCTTTTCTGAGTCGTATCACACAGCTCGTATGTCGTTAGAACGCTCTATCTTGGCTGGGCTGACAACAAAAGAAGAAGCAATGGAGCATATTAGGGGGAAATCTGCCGAGGAGGTGCGTAAAGCTGTAGATGCGATGAGCGAAGGAGTTTTTGAGCAAAAACTTGATCAGGAATTACTGGAAATAGATAAGACGCTGGGCGAAAGAAACACCCTAATTGCTCTCAAGTTTGTTCCCGGGAAAGAATTGCTAGCCAAATTAGCGCCGCGTACTGGATGCAAAAACGGCACAGATTTAATGCGCTCAATAAAAAGGAATTTGCCTGTAGATGAATTCGAGCCATTAAAGCTTTTCGCTGACGAGCTTAATGCAAGCTTTGCAGAACAGGTCGAAGCAATAGATGCCCTCCCTGCATGGGTGGATGTTGAAGTTGGGGAAGCTTGATGTCTCCTTAGGGTCAGGTGCAGCCATAATTGCCCTGCCAATTTGATGTCCACTATGGGTATGCCACCTCAACCGGTCGACGCAACACATGCATTAAATCTCTCAGCTGGCGTTTCAAACTCCAGCGTTTTGCGGGGCCGTTCATTTAGCTGCCGGGCTACCTTGTTCAGTTCAGCCTGAGGGCGCGCAGAACCCATGTCCGTTCAGCGCTGGCATGTCAGCACTTTCAAATAATCGACTTAAAATTTTTAGTGCCGCTTAAGTAAAATCAAGAAAATTTAATTAGCCGCCGGCTCCGGATTCTTCCGATAAAATTTTATTAAATGCCCCGACCGCTTTCGCCGGGCCGTCCGGATGATCCCAGACGCCGGAAACGACGGCGATGAAATCGGCCCCGGCCTGCACCAGGGGGCGGCAGTTTTCGACCGTAATGCCGCCGATGGCGACGCACGGGATGAGCATGGACTCGCGCCACATTTCCAATACTTCCAACCCGGCATGGGTATCGGGCACTTTGGTGGCGGTCGGGAAGAATGCGCCGAAGGCGACGTAATCGGCGCCGCGCTCGGCGGCGATCATGGCCAGATGCCGGGAATCATGACAGGTAACGCCGATGGTGGCCTTGGCACCGACAAGCTCGCGGGCCTGGTCATAGGCCATGTCGGACTGACCGATATGGACGCCATCGCAGCCGGTCTCTGACGCCAGCTGCGGGGCGTCGTTGAGAATAAAGGCGACGCCGCGCTGCTGGGTCATGGGGCGCAATGCATCAATGGCGCGGCATATGTCGTCCTCGGGCGCCCCCTTCAGGCGCAGTTGCAGGGCCGCCACATGGCCGCCGTCGAGGGCCGCAGCAAGGGTGTCGGCAAACGCCGGCACATCAATGACCGGCGGGGTGACCAGGTACAACCGGCAGGGCGGCAGGCTCATGACGCCCCTCCCAGCCAGGCGCGGCAGGTTGCCGCCGGGTCGGTCATGCCGTCCAGGTCGAGGGCTTCATCGGCGTTCTCATAAACAGTCACGCCGCGCTGGCTGGCAATCTCGGCCAACTTGTCGCGGATGACGTCGCCGTTGGTGATGCGGACCGCCTTGATGCCGTGGCGCATGGCGCCGAGGGCGAGGCCCGGATCATCGCCGCAGTCGAGCACGGCGGTATAGCTGGCTTTGGGATGTGCAACGGCGGCGGCGGCGATCATGTCGCGGAACACGGTGGCGCCGATATAGGCGGCGGCCCCCGGCGCGCTCAGCAGGGTCACGTCCAGGCCCTGTTCGGCGGCGACCCTGAGGGCGGCGCTGGCATGATCGATGGAATGGACGATGATGGTGTGGGTCATGATGTCTTATATAAAATGAAAAAGGCGGGACGTCGATGCGTCCCGCCTTTCTTTTCGATAGCCCCTCAGATGCCGGGCTTATTTGGCGTTCATCATGGCAACGGCGGTGTCCGACATGCGGCTCGAGAAGCCCCATTCGTTGTCGTACCAGGTCAGGATGCGAACGAAGTCGCCATCCATGACCCGGGTTTCCGGGGCCGCGAAGAACGAGCTGTAGGAGCTGTGATTGTAATCGGTGGAGACCAGCGGCAGTTCGGTGTAGCCGAGGATGCCTTTCAGGCGGTCGGTTTCCGAGGCTGCCTTGATGGCGGCGTTGATCTCTTCGATGGTGGTTTTGCGGCTGGCGTTGAAGCACAGATCGACCACCGAAACGTTGGGGGTCGGCACCCGCATGGCGACGCCGTCAAGCTTGCCATCCAGTTCCGGCAGTACCAGGCCGACGGCCTTGGCAGCCCCGGTCGAGGCCGGAATCATGTTGAGTGAGGCGGCGCGGGCGCGGCCCAGATCACTGTGCAGGGTATCAACCGTGCGCTGGTCGCCGGTAAACGAGTGGATGGTGGTCATGAAACCACGTTCGATGCCAACCGCCTTGTTGAGCGCATCGGCGACCGGTGACAGGCAGTTGGTGGTGCACGACGCGTTGGACACCACGGTATGCTCTGCCTTTAGCTTGTCATCATTGACGCCGTAAACGACGGTCAGGTCGGCGCCCGCTGCCGGGGCCGACACCAGAACCTTCTTGGCGCCGGCGCCAAGGTGTACGGAGGCCTTGTCCTTGGATGCGAAAATGCCGGTGCATTCGTAAACCACATCGACGCCGAGATCGGCCCACGGCAGGGCCGACGGATCGCGTTCCGCGGTCACTTTAATCGGGCCGGCGCCGCAATCCATGGTGTCACCCTTGACGACGACATCGGCCGGCAGAACCCCGTGAACCGAATCGTATTTGAGTAAATGGGCGTTGGCTTCCACCGAGCCCAGGTCGTTGATGCCAACAACCTCGACATCGGTGCGCCCGGACTCGACAAGAGCCCGAAATGTCAATCGACCGATCCGGCCAAAACCATTGATAGCTACGCGAACCGCCATAATACATCCTCCCTTGGGGTCGTTCCCGACCGTATAAACATGGCCAAAAAGGCCGAAAAATGGCCAAAATCGGCCAAAACACCCATAATATGATGAAAACCCTGATTATAAGGCGCGAGTCTTATCATGAACGGCGAAGTGTGCATAACACCCTATTGGGTGGGGGTGGTAACGCGGCGCCAGTGAACAGCCCGGTTGACGGCCTTCCGCCGGGCAGCCTATTTATGGCGGGTGGGAATAATCAAGGGAATTTCATGGGGACGGCAGTAAACAAAAACATCGCCAAGCCTTCCAGGACGGAACGTGCCCGCAAGCATCTCGACGATGCCATCGGGCGTCTGGAAAAGGCCATCGGCGGACGCCAGGCGGCGGCCGGCAATGCTGCCGAACTGGCCGGGGAACTGGCCGGGCTTCGCGCTGAAAACGCCCGGCTTTCGGCCCTTAACAATACGGTGTCGAAAGGCCTCGATAAAACCATCGGTCGCCTGAAGACGGTACTTGAAGGGTAGCTTGAACATTGGCACAGGTAACGGTCACCATAAATGGACGCGACTATCAGGTCGCCTGTGACGACGGCCAGGAATCGCACCTGCAAAGGCTTGGCCAATATGTTGACAAGCGGGCCGGAGAGCTGACGGCGGCCGTCGGCACCGTGGATGCGTCCCGATTGCTGGTGATGACCAGCCTGTTGTTGGCCGATGAGCTGTCCGATCTTTACGCCGAAATGGAGTCCCTGAAGGCCGATGCCGGCGTGGCGGCGCGTATGGAGGCCGATGAAATACTGTCTGAAAGCATTGAAAACCTTGCGTTGCGTATCGAGACCATTGCCGAAAGCCTCGAACAGTCATAAGTATGATGTAGGAACGGTTGCTACGGGTTCCGTCAGGCCAAGCTTTCCCTGGGGCCAATACGATCTCTACGGGAGCTGTCTCTGCAAGGCCCGTGGGCCTTGTATGCGGTGCCCACCTGCAACAGCAGGCCACGGAGGATCTCTAGGCCAACGCACCCGCGGCGCCGTTCCGTTTTATCGACCAAGGGGGGCAGGCTGACAATGGCATCCGTGGAAGATGAAAAGGCGCGACTGCGGAAAACTGCGCGGCTGGCCCGGCAGGCCGCCATGGCGGCCAACGGTCCCGCCGCCGCCACCGCGCTGGCCCAGCACGGCGGTGAATTTTTTGATACCATCACCCACGACCACCCCCTGAAGGTTGCCGGTTACGTGCCGTCAGGCTCGGAAATAGATCCCCGGCAACTGCTTTCCGAATGCCGATCGCGGGGCTGGACGGTGGCCCTGCCGGTTGTCGTCAAGGAAAACGCACCGCTGGTCTTTCGCACCTGGTTGCAGGGCGACACTTTGACCGAGGGGGCCTATGGCATCCCGGTTCCGGAAGAAAAGGTGCCGGAGATTATTCCCGACATCGTTCTGGTGCCGCTCCTGGCCTATGACCATAAAGGCTATCGCCTCGGCCAGGGCGGCGGCTTCTACGACCGCACATTGCCGATCCTGAAATCCGGGCGGCCGAGCATGCTGGCCATCGGTGTCGCCTTCACAGCTCAAAGGTTTGATGCCGTGCCGACCGGTGAATTTGACCATCGCCTGGATGCGCTCATCACCGACGAAGGGTGGAAGCATTTTTAAATATGAGTGCGCTTTCCATCAGACATGTGGGCCTGAAGATCGATTTTTATCATCCGCAAAGCGACACCTTGAAGCTGTCAGAGGAAACAGAAGACAGCTACAGCATCCATAAGGAAAAGGCGGCGATTTTCATCGAAAGCACAAGCAGTCAGGCCTATTCGACGGAAGATGTCCTGGAATGGTGTCTGTTGCAGACCGGCAAGAGCCTGACGGAGTTTCTTCCTGATATGCCGGAACCCGGCCCCGATACCGCCGCCCGTGTTGCCCTGCAATTTCCTATCCGCCTGCCGGAAAATGTATTTCATATGATGACCGATCAGGGCGCTGTCGATATAAAGGCGCTCAATCTGGCCATCGAGGTCGTGGCCGCCGGGCAGACGAAAGAAGCATAATAAAATGAGAATCCTGTGTTGCGGCGACGTGGTTGGCAAAAGCGGCCGCCGCACGGTCATCGATAATATTCCCAAGCTGCGGCAATCGCTGAACCTGGACTTCGTTCTGGTCAACGGTGAAAACGCCGCCCATGGCTTCGGCATCACCGACAAGATCTGCCGTGCTTTCTATGAAAGCGGCGTCGATGTGATCACCACCGGTAATCATATCTGGGACCAGCGCGAGATCATGAACTATATCGACAGCGACCCGCGCCTGCTGCGCCCGATCAATTACCCGAAGGGCACGCCGGGCGCCGGAACCGTGGTTTATGAAATTGCCGATGGCCGTAAAGTGCTGGTCATTCATCCCATGGGCCGCCTGTTCATGGACCCTTTGGACGAGCCTTTCGCCGCCGTTGACGGGGCTTTGGCCAAGCACAAGCTGGGCCGCGATGTGGATGCCATTATCGTCGATGTGCATGCCGAGGCGACGTCTGAAAAAATGGCCATGGGGCATTTTTGTGATGGCCGGGCGTCGGCGGTTGTCGGCAGCCATACCCATGTGCCCAGCGCCGATGCACAAGTGCTGCCCGGCGGCACGGCCTATCAGACCGACATGGGCATGTGCGGCGATTATGATTCGGTGATCGGCATGGTCAAGGAGGCATCCCTGGCCCGCTTTACCGACAAGACCGCCAGACCCAAGTTAGAGCCGGCCGACGGCGAAGCGAGCCTGTGCGGGGTGTTTATCGAAACCGACGATGCCAGCGGATTGGCCCGAAGGGTTGAGCCGCTGCGCCTTGGCGGACGCTTGCGCGCCGCCATGCCGGGGTAGGGCGGCGGCGGGCCTTGTTGCAAGCGCCCAAATCCTGCCATATTGCGCTGCTATTGAGGTGGACGGCTAAAAGACGTCCATTTAACCCGAAATCGTGCGCTATTTTGCTAGATATGGTATAGCTGTGCGGATAAACCTACCCGATATTCCTCAAAAAGGTATGACGACACCATGGCAGGCCATTCCAAATTCAAGAACATCATGCATCGCAAGGGGGCCCAGGACGCCAAGCGGGCAAAAGTCTTCGCCAAACACATCCGCGAGCTGACCGTCGCCGCCAAGACCGGCATGCCGGACCCGGACATGAATCCGCGCCTGCGCACCGCCATCGCGGCTGCCAAGGCGGTCAATATGCCGAAGGACAACATGGAGCGCGCGATCAAGAAGGGCGCTGGCGGCGGTGACGACACCAACTTCGATGAAGTGCGCTACGAAGGCTACGGCCCCGGCGGTGTCGCCGTCATCGTCGAGACCCTGACCGACAACCGCAACCGCACGGCCTCGGATATCCGCTCCGCCTTTACCAAATACGGCGGCAATCTGGGCGAGACCGGCAGCGTTGGCTTCATGTTCGACCAGGTCGGCTTTATTGAATATCCCCAAGGGGCGGCCAGCGCCGATGCCATGTTCGAAGCGGCCCTGGAAGCCGGGGCCAGCGATGTGGTGTCGAGCGATGACGGCCATGAAATCTTTTGTGCGCCAGATGACCTGGGCACGGTTCGGGATGCTCTTGAAGATCAGTTTGGCGCACCCGAAGACGCGCGCCTCGACTGGAAGCCGCAAACCACGACGGAACTGAACGAAGACAAGGCCTTGACCCTGCTCAAGCTTCTTGACGTGCTGGAAGATAATGACGATGTGCAGCGGGTAGCTTCGAATTTTGAAGTTTCCGATGAAGTCATGGAACGCCTGAGCGCATAGGTCAGGCATTAGGAAAGAAGTCGATTATATGAGGATACTCGGAATTGACCCGGGCCTTCGCCACACCGGTTGGGGGATCATCGAAAGCGATGGCAACCGGCTTGGCCACGTCGCTAACGGCGTCGTATCGACGAGCCCATCGAAATCCCTGGCCGAGCGTCTGGTCGAGCTTCATGACGGGCTTTGCGCGATCATCAAGGAACATGCCCCGGAGGAAGCCGCCGTTGAGGAAACCTTCGTCAACAACAACCCGGCCTCGACCCTGAAACTGGGGCAGGCCAGAGGCATCGCCTTGCTGGCGCCGTCGCAAAAGGGCCTTGCCGTTGCCGAATACTCGGCCAACCTGGTCAAGAAATCCGTGGTCGGCGCCGGCCACGCGGCCAAGGGCCAGATTCAGATGATGGTGGCGGTGCTGTTGCCGGGCGTCGACATCGCCGGTGCCGATGCCGCCGACGCGCTGGCCGTCGCCATCTGTCACGCCCATCATCGGGACAGTGTACAGATGCGCCTGGCTGCGGGAGGGACCCGATGATCGCCAAACTGACCGGGCTGATTGATAGCATAGCTGAGGATTCCGCCGTCATTGATGTGGCCGGTGTCGGCTATCTGGTGTTCTGTTCGGCACGCACCCTGGGTCGGCTGGTGGTCGGCGAAGCGGCCAGCCTGGTTATCGAAACCCATGTCCGCGAAGATCATATTCACCTGTTCGGTTTCGCCGAGACAAGCGAACACCAATGGTTCAACGTGCTGACCACGGTGCAGGGCGTCGGAGCCCGGGTCGCCCTTGGCATCCTGTCGGTGCTCAGCGGCGACGAACTGGTCCACGCCATTGCCGCCGCCGACAAGGCGATGATCAGCCGCGCCCCCGGTGTCGGCCCGAAACTGGCGACGCGCATTACCAGCGAGTTGAAAGACAAGGTAGCGGGCATCGCTATCGGTTCCGTCGCTGCGGCCCAGCCCGGGGCCGGTGCGGCTTCCGGCTTAACCGGCGAAGCGGTCTCGGCGTTGGTCAATCTGGGTTATTCGCCATCCCATGCGTTGACCGCCATCACCCATGCCGCCGGCCATCTGGGCAGTGATGCCGGGCTTGAACAACTGATCCGTGGCGGACTGGCCGAACTGGCCCCGAAAGATCATGGATTGCGGAAACAGGCGACATGAGCGACGCGCGGGTCATAACACCGGAAAAGGCCGACGAAGATGCCGCCCTGGCCGGACTCAGGCCGCAGACTCTGGATGATTTTGTCGGCCAGCGTCAGGTCTGTGAAAATCTTTCGGTATTTGTTCAGGCGGCACGCAAACGAAACGAGGCGCTGGATCATGTGCTGTTTTATGGGCCGCCGGGCCTTGGCAAGACAACCTTGGCGCAGATCGCGGCCCGTGAATTGGGTGTCGGGTTTCGCGCCACTTCCGGGCCGGTGATCGCCAAAGCCGGCGACCTGGCGGCGATTCTGACCAACCTGCAACCGCGTGATGTGCTGTTCATCGATGAAATTCACCGCCTGAGCCCGGTGGTCGAGGAAATTCTCTATCCAGCCATGGAAGATTTCCAGCTCGACCTAATCATCGGCGAAGGCCCGGCAGCGCGCAGCGTGCGCATCGACTTGCCGAAATTCACGCTGGTCGGCGCGACCACCCGATCGGGCCTGATTACGACGCCTTTGCGCGAACGCTTCGGCATTCCCATGCGTGTGGTTTTTTATGAGCCGGACGAACTGGTCAGCATCGTTGTGCGCGGCGCCCGCTTGCTGGACTTGAACATGACTGCCGACGGGGCCGCCGAAATCGCCCGGCGGGCCCGGGGCACGCCGCGTGTCGCCGGCCGCTTGCTGCGCCGGGTGCGTGACTTCGCACTTGTTGACGGGACTGTGGAAGTCACCCGGGAAATTGCCGATGCTGCCCTTAACCGTTTGGATGTGGATCACCGGGGCCTCGATGCCATGGACCGGCGTTACCTTATGTGCATCGCCGAAAATTACAGTGGCGGCCCGGTCGGGGTCGAGACCATGGCGGCGGCCTTGTCCGAGCAGCGCGACACCATAGAAGAGGTTATCGAGCCTTACCTGATCCAGCAGGGGTTGCTGATGCGCACTCCGCGGGGCCGCGCCCTTACCGGACAGGCCTATGGGCATTTGGGCCTGGCACCACCGACGACGACCGCACAACTGGAACTGGTGGCGGAGGCATCCGATGAGTGAAGCCCATGTCTTTCCCCTGCGCGTTTATTTTGAAGACACCGATGCCGGGGGCATCGTCTATTACGCAAATTATCTGAAATTTGCCGAACGGGCGCGCACTGAAATGCTGCGCGACATCGGCCTTGAAAGTTCGACCATGATGGCCGACGAAGGGATCGCGCTTGCAGTCAGGACATGCACCGCTGATTACCGCAAACCGGCGGTACTCGACGACGGGCTGGAAGTCCATTCACGGCTACTTGAAATCGGCGGCGCTTCGCTGAGTATGGAGCAACGAGTCATGCGCGATGGCGACGAACTGGTTAACGTCCAGATACGTCTTGCCTGCATGGGCGGTATTGGTAAATCGGCACGCCTGCCCGACGGGGTGCGCGCCAAACTTGAACAATTATGTGCAACATAGAATGAGTGAACCATGGAAAATTCCGCAATAGAAGCTGTGACTCTCGCCGGTTCGGTCGCCGATATGGACTTTTCCATATGGTCGCTGTTTATGCGTGCCGACCTGATCGTCAAGGCGGTGATTGTTATTTTATTGATGGCATCGCTGTGGTGCTGGGCAATCATCTTCGAAAAGGTGATCGGGCTGCGCAGGCTGAACAAGGGCGCCGCCAAGTTCGAGCAATCGTTCTGGTCGGGGGTATCGCTGGATGATCTTTACAGCCGCACCAACCAGCAGCCCGCCGATCCCATGTCAGCGGTATTCGTCGCCGCCATGCGCGAATGGAACCGGGCGCCGGCAAGCGGAGTCGAGGGCGACAGTTCGGCCAGGGTCAGCCTCTACGAGCGCATAGACCGGGTTATGCAGATCACCTTGGCCCGGGAAATGGATCGTGCCGAACGTTACATGACGTTCCTGGCGACGACCGGCTCGACGGCCCCGTTCATTGGCCTGTTCGGAACCGTTTGGGGCATCATGAACAGTTTCCAGTCGATCGCCATATCCAAGAACACGTCGCTGACTGTCGTCGCGCCGGGTATCGCAGAGGCGCTTTTCGCTACCGCCCTCGGCCTGCTGGCGGCGATTCCTGCGGTTGTCGCCTACAACAAACTAAGCCGTGATCTTGACCGTTATGCCGGCCGGCTGGACAGTTTCGCTGGCGAGTTTTCGGCCATCCTGTCACGGCAGCTGGACGAACGCGGCCTCAAAGGCGGGTCCAGGTAAATGGTCAGCCCCCTGCAAGGCCGGTCCGGGTTGGGGCGTCTCCGCAACAGTCGCCGCCGACCGATGAGCGAAATCAACGTCACCCCCATGGTAGATGTGATGCTGGTGTTGCTGATTGTCTTTATGGTCGCAGCCCCGCTGCTGACCGTCGGCGTTACGGTCGATCTGCCGAAGACCAAGGCCGCTGTCATTGTCGGCGAGGACGAGCCGCTGGCTGTGACCGTCAATGCGGAAGGCAGCATTTTCCTGCAGGACACGGAACTGGATCTGGTCGGCCTGGTGCCCAGGTTGATGGCGATTACCAACAACAACCCGGATGTCAGAATTTTCGTGCGCGGCGACAAGGATATTAACTATGGCCGGGTAATGGAAATCATGGGGACCATCAATGCCGCCGGATTCCGCAAAGTGGCCTTGATCACCCAACGCCAGGTGACGGTGAAAAAGAAAAAGGGCTCTAATTAAATTATGCGTAACGGCCTCGGCATTTCCATGGTTCTGCATCTGATGGTCATCACCATCGCCTATTTCGGGCTGCCGTCGCTACGCCGCGACGTCATGATGGAAGTTCCGGTGATGATCGAGATTGTCGATGTCTCTGATGTTACCAATGCGGCACAGCCTAAGGAAAAAGCGAAAAAGCAGGTGAAGACGGAAAAGCCGAAACCGCCGCCGGAACCGCCCAAGCCGGTGGCCCAGAAGGCCCCGCCACCACCGCCACCGCCCCAACCCAAGCCGGAACCGGAGGTTGCCGCCGTGCCGCCGCCGCCGGAACAAAAGCCGAAGGCCAAAGAAAAACCCAAACCGGAGCCCAAGCCTGAAGTGAAGAAAAAGGCATCCCCGGTGCTGGCCGAGGCCAAACTGAAAAAAAAGCCGGCGAAGAAAAAGGAAGTGGATACCTTTGCCTCGGTGCTGAAGACGGTCGAAAAACTGAAGAAAGATGCGCCGAAGACCGAGACTAAGCCGGAGAAAAAGAAAAAACCGGAAGATTCCTTTGAGGCGGAAATCGCCCGTGCCCTGGTGTCCAAGCGCGGCTACGATGAGTCCCGGCCGGTGACGATCAGTGAGATTGATCTTGTTCGCCAGCAGATCGCCAAGTGCTGGAGTCTGCCGGCGGGTGCCAAGGATGCGGCAAGCATGGTTATCGAAATCGACGTCTCCATGAACTCCGACGGCACTGTGTACAAAGCCAGGGTACTTAACAAAGGACTGCAAACGGACCCGTTTTTACGGGCGATGGCAGAAAGCGCCTTGCGCGCCGTCCTCAACGAGCGGTGTCAGCCGTTCAGATTGCCCGCCGATAAATATGATCGCTGGAAGGCGATGAAACTGGTATTCAATCCCAAGGAGATGTTTGGCCCATGATTGCTGCGACGGATCGAGCTGGAAAATATATGTTTTACCGTGTGGTTGTTATTGCCGCCGTGCTCATGGCCGGGTTCGCCCTTCCGGCGTCGGCTGAACTTAGAATTGACATTACGCGGGGGACGGTCGAACCGTTGCCGGTAGCGATCACTGATTTTGTCGGCCAATCGCGCGGCGAGCAGGAATTCGGCCGGGACATCGCAGGCGTCATCGCCGCCGACCTGGAACGCTCAGGCCTGTTTCAGCCCATCGACAAGCGTTCCTTTATCCAGTCGAGTCAGGCCCTCAGCACGTTGCCGCGTTTCGGCGACTGGCGCGTTATCAATGCCCAGGCCCTTGTTCAGGGGCGCACACAACTGGTTAGTGACGGTCGCCTCAGGGTCGAATTCCGGCTCTGGGATGTGTTCGCCGAGCAGCAGATGGTCGGCCTTGCCTTTTTCACCACTCCCGACAACTGGCGCCGCGTCGCCCATATTGTCGCCGACGCCATATATAAAAGGGTTACCGGCGAAAACGGTTATTTTGATACCCGCATCGTCTATATCTCTGAAAGCGGGCCGCTTGACCAACGCCGCAAGCGGCTGGCGATTATGGATCAGGATGGCAAGAACCATCGTTTCCTGACCGATGGCGGCACGCTTGTGCTGACGCCCAGGTTTTCGCCGACGCTGCAGGAAATTACCTACCTTTCATACTATGGCAACAAGCCGAGGGTTTATGTTTTCAACATCGACAGTGGTCGCCAGGAAGTTCTCGGTGAATTTCCAGGCATGACTTTCGCGCCGCGTTTTTCAGCAGACGGCAAATCGGTAATCATGAGTATGGCCAAGGATGGCAACTCGGAAATTTATACGATGAATCTGGGAACCCGGGTTGTAAAACGCCTGACCAATCATTCAGGTATCGACACCTCGCCCAGTTACTCGCCGGACGGCAAGCAGATCGTTTTTAATTCGGACCGTGGCGGATCACAGCAGCTTTACGTCATGGGGGCAAACGGGGGCAGTGCCAAAAGAATCAGCCATGGCAAGGGTCGATATGCGACCCCGGTGTGGTCGCCGCGCGGTGACCTTGTCGCCTTCACCAAATTTACGGGCGGCCGCTTTTACATTGGCGTCATGTATCCGGACGGCAGCGGCGAGAGGCTGCTGGCGGAAGATTTTCTGGTCGAGGCCCCAACCTGGGCGCCGAACGGACGGGTGCTGATGTTCTTCCGTCAGCAACCGTCAAAAGAAGACGGCAGCGGAGGCGGCTCACGGCTCTTTTCAATCGATCTGACCGGCGAAAATGAGCGGGAGGTTGTTACCCCAGAGGATGCCTCAGATCCAGCCTGGTCACCGTTGATTCCTTGAATCCCGGACCCTATATTTCACACTGGAAACGTGGTTTTTAAAAATAAAACTTGGTTTTAGGCTTTTTTCTCTTTAAGACAAAGAGTTAGGGGATTAAACAACGGTATTCGTACGCCGGAGCCCACTACACAAAGGGCGTCCTGACGATGTCGTTAGAGATAAATCACTCCGGTGAAGGAGAATTATAAATGCGCTTTAAGATTTTAAGCTTGTTAGCTGTTGTGGCCCTGGTTTCGGCCTGTTCGACTAAATCAGATGAAGGCGCTGCCACAAGTGGCAGCGGTGCATCTGCGTCTGCGTCTACGTCTGCATCTGGGTCTGAAGTCATGGTGCAGATGGGGACCCAGGAAGATCTGGTCGTCAATGTCGGTGACCGTGTTTTCTTCGGTTTTGATAAATACAACCTGGAACCGGATGCCCGCCGTATTCTTGAAAGGCAGGCCGTCTGGCTGAAAAAGTATCCGAACCTTTCGGTTACTGTCGAAGGCCATGCCGACGAACGCGGCACCCGCGAGTACAACCTTGCGCTGGGTGAACGCCGTGCCAATTCGGCGAAGGATTATCTTGTCGCCCTTGGCGTTCCTTCTGGACAGATCAAAACCATATCGTACGGCAAAGAGCGCCCGGTTGCGCTCGGCTCGAACGAAGCGGCCTGGTCACAGAATCGCCGCGCGGTTACGACCGTACGTTAAATCGGCCATTGGCGACTTCAGGCTGATTTAGGTCTATATATTATAGGGCGCTTGTCTGAATAGGCAGGCGCCCTATTTTTGCCTGAAATGGGAATGATAATAGCGCCCATTCAGGTCCTGTTCCGTATCCAAGAGAGTCCAGACGATCAAATGATGAATCCGGCAAAAATTTATAAAACAACCTTGATTGTTATCTGTGCGGCGTTGTTTGCGGTGACGGCTGACGTTCAGGGAGCACTGGCCCAGAGCAATGACCTTGGCCCTGTACTGGATCGCCTGCAACGACTGGAGCGCGATATCCGTACCCTTAACCTACAGGTTTCCCGGCCCGGTTCCGCCGGGTCGACATCCGCCGCAACCACCGCATCATCCGCCGGGGCCGACACGACCAACCAGTTGAACGGTCCTGCCGCTGCCCGGCTTGCGATCAGGCTGACGGAGCTCGAGGACGAGCTTCGCGACACGACCGGCAAGGTCGAAAACATGACCTATCTGATCGACCAGATGAACTTGCGTCTGGAAAAGCTGATCATTGATATGGATTACCGTCTGTCATCGATCGAGGGAAAACCGCTGAATGCGGACGGCACGCCGAAGATTATGGCGGTGCCGTCACCGCCCGGCGTTGAAAAAGTTGATATGGGGGCAGCCCCTGGTACCCTCGGCAACCTCAAGGCATCCGATCTGGCGGCGGCGGAAGACGGAGCCGATAAAGATTCTGCCGTGGCGAAGCCGGTCACCGCCGAGGCTCTCCAGCAGACGGCGGCGGCGACTTCGGTGTTACCCAATGGCACCGTCCAGCAGCACTACAAGTTTGCTTTCGATCAGCTGCGTAAGGCTGAGTACGAAACGGCCGAGGCGGCGTTCAAGGAATTCATCTCTCTTCATGGAGACGACAAGCTGGTAAGCAACGCGCGCTATTGGCTGGGCGAAAGCCATTATGTGCGCGGACAGTATATCGAAGCGGCGGAAACCTTCCTGGCCGCATACCAAGCTGACGAAAAGGGCACGAAAGCGCCCGATGCCTTGCTCAAACTCGGCATGTCGCTGGGTAACCTTGACCAGAAGGCCCAGGCCTGTGCGTCTTTCGGCAAGCTGCAAAAGGAATTTTCCAAGCTTTCGGTTTCCATCCGCTCGAAGGTCGTTGCCGAAAAGAAGAAAAACGATTGTAAGTAACCCCTAAAGACCTGCCATGACCGCTGCCCCGGACACTGATCTATTAAACGACGCCGAACTGGCGCACCTGATGGCGCCGTTCGGCCCCTTTGAGCAGCGCCCGCATCTTGGCGTCGCTGTTTCCGGCGGGCCTGACAGCCTGGCCCTGGCCCTGCTGGCTGACCGATGGGCGCGCCGCCTGGGGGGGCGGGTCACCGCCCTGACCGTCGATCACGGGTTACGGCCAGATTCGGCGAATGAGGCGGCGAAGGTCGGCCGGTGGCTTGCCGGCCACGGGATTGAACACCACATTCTGACTTGGGACGGCACCAAACCACGCACGGGCATTCAGGCGGCGGCCCGCGAGGCCCGTTACGGATTGATGTCGGGTTGGTGCCGGGATGCCGGTGTCCTGCATCTGCTGCTCGGCCATCACCAGGAAGACCAGGCCGAAACTTTTATGCTGAGGCTGGCCGCCGACAGCGGCATTGACGGTCTGGCAGCGATGGCGGCGGTGGTCGAAAAACCGTCCATGCGTCTGCTCAGGCCGCTGCTGAACGTGCCCAAGGCCAGATTGCGGGCCTATCTTGAACACATGGGCCAGCCGTGGGTCACGGATCCGTCCAATGACGATCCCGCCTTTACCCGTGTCCGAATCCGCCAATCACTGCCCGCCCTGGCCGCCGCCGGGGTCACGCCTGCGGCACTGGCACAGGCGGCGGCGCGCATGGCCCGTGCCCGTATCGCCCTCGAAGATACCGCCGCCAAGCTGCTGGCCACCTGTTGCCATGTTGCGCCCATGGGATATGCCGGGTTGGATGGGGGGAAACTGTTTGCGGCGCCCGATGAAATTTCCCTCAGGGCCCTGTCACGGACTGTTTTGTGCATCGGCGGACCCAAGTATCCGCCGCGCACGGCAAAACTTGAATCCCTGCATGAAAAAATGAAGAAGGCGGCCCGCGACGGAGGATCCTCATGGCGGGGGGCGACGCTGGGTCGTTGCCGGATCAGCGCCTGCGGTCCGGTTTTCCTGATCTGCCGGGAAAGCCGCAATCTGCCGCAACCGGCCCTGGTGACGGACGGGGAGGAGCGGGTCTGGGACCGCCGATTCCGCATCAGCATTTCCGCAGATGGCCCTCCCCAAGGGCAGCCCTTAAGGCTTGCAAATCTGGGTGTGGAGGGCTGGCGTGACGTCATTGCTGTGGCGCCGGAAACCCGTTCACTGAGGATCCCGCTCGAAGCCAGAGGATCGCTGCCGGCCTTGTGGGACGATGACGGCGTGATTCATGCGCCGCACCTTGAATATAGCAGAAAACCGAGGTTTGGGGCGGTTTCGAGCTTGCTAAGGGCCGATTTCAGGCCCCGTCAAAGTCTCGCCGGAACCGGTTTCATGGTTGCGCATTGAGTTTCAGGAACTATCTCTTTTGTAATAAACCCGCTATTAAGGTGCCTAGGACGGCTCTCCCAGGAAGGATTGAACATTGAATTTTAGTAAGAACATGGCGCTTTGGGTTGTCATCGGCCTGTTGCTGTTTGCACTTTTCAACCTGTTTCAGGGTGGCTCGGCGCCGCGCGGGCCGCAGAACCAGCTGGCTTTCTCGGATTTCCTGGCGTCCGTTGAAAATGGCGAAGTCGGCGATGTCACCATGTCCGGACAGACGATCACCGGTCATTACCGGGATGGCCGCTCCTTTGGCACCTATGCCCCTGAAAACACCAATCTGGTTCCCAAACTGGAAGCCAAGGCTGTGCGCATCAGCGCCCTGCCGACCGATGACACGGCTCCGACCTTTTGGGGCATCCTGATTTCATGGTTCCCCATGCTGCTGCTGATCGGCGTCTGGGTATTTTTCATGCGCCAGATGCAGGGCGGCAACGGCAAGGCCATGGGCTTCGGCAAATCGAAGGCCCGGCTTTTGACCGAAACTTCCGTGCGCGTCACTTTTGATGACGTCGCCGGCGTCGAAGAGGCCAAGCAGGAGGTCGAGGAAGTCGTCGAGTTCCTGAGAGACCCGCAAAAATTCCAGCGTCTTGGTGGCAAGATCCCCAAGGGTTGCCTGTTGGTCGGCCCGCCGGGTACGGGCAAGACGTTGCTGGCCCGCGCCATCGCCGGCGAGGCCAACGTGCCGTTCTTTTCCATTTCCGGTTCCGACTTCGTTGAGATGTTTGTCGGCGTCGGCGCGTCGCGCGTCCGCGACATGTTCGAGCAGGGCAAGAAGAATGCACCGTGCATCATTTTCATCGACGAGCTTGATGCCGTCGGCCGCCACCGGGGCGCTGGCCTTGGCGGTGGCAACGATGAACGCGAGCAGACCCTGAACCAGTTGCTGGTCGAAATGGACGGCTTTGAATCGACGGAAGGCGTGATCCTGATCGCCGCCACCAACCGCCCGGACGTACTTGATCCGGCATTGCTTCGCCCTGGCCGGTTTGACCGCCAGGTGGTCGTCCCCAACCCGGATATCCTGGGCCGGGAAAAGATCCTTAAAGTTCATATGCGCAAAGTTCCCTTGGGGCCCGACGTGGAAGCCCGCGTCATTGCCCGCGGCACGCCCGGATTTTCCGGCGCCGATCTTGCCAATCTGGTCAACGAAGCAGCCTTGCTGGCGGCCCGTACCTCCAAGCGTGTCGTTACCATGGCCGATTTCGAATCGGCCAAGGATAAAGTCATGATGGGTGCGGAGCGTCGTTCCATGGTGATGACGGAAGAGGAAAAAACGGCAACCGCCGTTCACGAGGCCGGACACGCCATCGTTACCATTCACATGCCGGAAGCTGACCCGCTGCATAAGGTGACTATCATTCCCCGCGGTCGGGCCCTTGGCGTGACCATGTCGTTGCCCGAGCGCGACAAGCTGAGTTATTCGAAAATATGGTGCATCTCCAGGCTGGCGATCATGTTTGGTGGCCGCGTTGCCGAGCAGACCGTGTACGGCAAGGATCACCTGAATACGGGGGCCGGAAACGACATCCAGCAGGCCACCGATATGGCCCGCCGCATGGTCACCGAATACGGGTTCAGCGATACCTTGGGGCCGTTGCGTTATTCGGAAAATGAAGAGGAAATTTTCCTCGGCCGTTCGGTAACCCAGCACAAGAATGTTTCCGATGCGACAGCCCAGCTGATCGATAAAGAAATCCGAAGCCTGATTGATGATGCCGAAAAAACGGCGTGGAAGATCATGACAGAGCACCGCAACGAGCTGGATGCCATCAGCAAGGCGCTGATGGAATACGAAACCCTGTCCGGCGACGATGTCAATGCGCTGATCAGGGGCGAAACCATCGTACGCCCCGACAGCGACGACGAATCGTCCGGTGCCGGTCACAAGTCCTCTGTACCGTCCAGTGGCCCGAAGGGCCGAACGGCACCGGGTGGCATCGGCAACGCCGAACCGCAACCGGACGGCTAGGCCTTTTCTGTATGTTTGCCGGACTGCCACTTGACCGCCCATTGATCATGGGCGTCGTCAATGTGACGCCTGACAGTTTCTCAGACGGGGGCGAGGCGGCGACTGTGGCTGCCGCCATTGAACGCGGCCATGCCATGGTGGGCGATGGCGCAGACATCATCGATGTCGGCGGTGAATCGACCCGCCCCGGCGCTGCCCCGGTGCCCCTTGAAGAAGAACTGGCCCGCGTGATCCCGGTCATTACCGCCTTGGGCGATGCCGGGTGCGCCGTTTCCATCGATACCCGCCACGCCGCCGTTATGGCGGCGGCCATCGACGCCGGGGCCAAAATCGTTAATGACGTGACCGCACTTTGCGGCGATCCGGGGTCGCTTGATGTGGTCGCCGGCAGCGCCGCCTCGGTCATTCTTATGCACATGCAGGGCGAACCCGGCACCATGCAGAATGCCCCGCAATATGAGGACGCGGCCCAGGAAGTTCGTGATTATCTGGCCGGGCGCATTGAGGTCTGCGTCAAGGCGGGGATTGCTATAGAGCGCATCGCCATCGACCCGGGCATCGGCTTCGGCAAGACCCTTAAGCACAATCTGGATATCCTGAACAGGCTGGCCCTCTTTACGGGCCTTGGCTGCCCGTTGGTGCTGGGGGTATCCCGGAAAAGCTTCATCGGCAAGATATCCGGCGACGACAACCCGAAGGGCCGCCTCGGCGGTTCGCTGGCGGCGGCGCTGGCCGGTGTTACCCGCGGGGTCGCCATCGTGCGCGTTCACGACGTCGCCGAAACCCGGCAAGCACTGGCCGTGTGGCAGGCGATAGGGGCGGCCACATAGCCGTCCACGATGATGGACCTAGAAATACTATTATTATGTGAAAATAATAGTATGCTTTCTACCATGAATATCATCATCACCGACGTGACAGATATGGGCGGAGGGCACATTTGTGTCGCCGGTTGGTCGCCTGACGAGGGACGTATGATTCGGCCCTTGCATGGTACTGGACATCCTCATTGGGATGAGCATTTGGCCCAGGACGGTATCTTCTGTCCCGGAAATGTCATTTCGATTATTCCTTCTGGGCATCCACCTAATCGCTCATTCCCTCATTCAGCGGAAGATTGCCTTGTCATCGGTACGCCAAAATTGAGCGAAAACCTCAGCGAGGAAATGATGGTTAGGGCTGTGGCAGGAAGTGTTCATGGCTCGGTTCTTGACTTGTTTGGCGATGACTTTACCGACAAAAAGTATATTCCGGACAAACAAGGGATTAGGTCGCTAGGCGCGGTGGAAGTTACAACACGAACAATCAGGTTTTATGAAAAACCAAATAAAGTAGTTTGTTGGTTTGTCGATAGCGATAACGAAAAATATACGTTCACAATTTCTTGTAGGGCATTAAAGGCTACTCATCTGCAATCCGGCACCGAGGGATTGGATGCCCTAAAAACAAGGAAGAGAAAGGCACACATAAGGCTAGGTCTGGCCAACGCTTGGGATGGTCAGCCTGACAATAACTGGAATCCTAAGCATTGTTATGCGATGGTGAATGGCATATTTTTCGTTTGATTCGCTTTGGATATAACTGATTTGACCGACAGGCAATCAACCCCGGAACATCCAATCGTCTATACGGTGGGACATTCCAATCACACGCTCGAACGGTTTATCGAACTTTTAAAAGATGCCGGTATTACCGCCATAGCCGACGTGCGCTCGGTACCCTATTCCCGTTTTACAAACCAATTTAACCGCGAAGCTCTAACTGTTGAATTGCGGGCCACCGGAATTGCCTATTCGTTTCTCGGTGAAGAGCTGGGGGCCAGACCAAAAGATAAATATTGCTACCGGGATGGCAAAGCAGACTTTGGCTTGATCGCCGCAACTCAACTGTTTCAATCGGGACTGGACCGAGTGATCGAAGGCTCGTTGAAGTATCGTATTGCATTGATGTGTGCCGAGAAAGAACCGCTGGATTGTCACAGAACCATACTAGTTGGGCGAAACCTGAAAGGCAGGGGGGCGCTTATCCGACATATTCACGCCGATGGACACATTGAAGAAGGCGCCTTGGCCGAGAAACGCCTGATCAAGCATACACAACAGGAAATGGACGATATGTTTTCAGCCCCGGAAACCGCGTCCGACCCGCTTGAACGAGCATACGCCGTCAGAGAACAAGAAATTTCCTACGCGGAAGCGCATAAGGAATTGCCGGAAGTGGATAGGGATTTGGCGGCAGGCATGTGATGATTCGGGAAATTAACCTATTCACAATTGGGTTTACGAAAACGACTGCTGAAAATTTCTTCAATCGCCTTGTTACAGCCGATGTGTCGCGTGTCATTGATGTGCGCCTGAACATCACCTCTCAACTTTCCGGATTCGCTAAAGGCAGGGATATTGCCTACTTCCTGAAGGCGATTGGCGAGATCGATTATCTTCACGAACCCTTGCTTGCTCCGACTGATGATATTCTGACGGCATTCAAAAAAAATAAGGGGGAATGGTCAGCATATGAAACTCAGTTTCTGGACCTTATGGACAAGCGTAAAATTGATGAAAAGCTAAGTCCTGATCTTTTCGAACGAGGCTGCCTGTTGTGCAGTGAAGACAAGCCCCATCAGTGCCACCGTCGTCTGGTGGCGGAATTCCTGAATGATCGTTGGAATATGGACATTCGAGTTAAACATCTCTAATACCCTTCCTCCCTATTACCGTACGGCCCTTAACGACCCTGCAACGTTCTGAAACGAAAAGTTAAGTCACCTTTCGGGGGTTTGTGTCATAAAGGACACGATTTTACACCTGTTACGGATTCGCCCATGATCAGAAAGCTGTTTGGCACCGACGGCATCCGCGGCACCGCCAATCTGGAACCAATGACCGCCGAAACGGCGCTCCGCGTCGGCATGGCGGCGGCGGCCCATTTCACCCGCGGCGATCATCGCCACCGGGTGGTGATCGGCAAGGACACGCGCCTGTCCGGCTACATGATCGAACCGGCGTTAACGTCGGGGTTCGTCTCCATGGGGATGGATGTCATTCTGGTCGGCCCCATGCCGACACCGGCGGTGGCCATGCTGACCCGGTCCTTGCGCGCCGACCTGGGCGTTATGATCTCGGCATCGCACAATCCCTATGGTGACAATGGCATAAAACTGTTCGGCCCGGATGGTTTCAAGCTGTCGGACGCGGTCGAGGCCGAAATAGAGAACCGCATCGACGGTGACATGAGCACCGATCTGGCGTCGCCGGATAAACTCGGCCGCGCCAAACGCCTGGACGATGCACAAGGGCGCTATACAGAACATGTCAAGCGCACCTTCCCCAAGGGGTTGACCCTGGACGGCCTGAAAATCGCCGTCGACTGTGCCAACGGTGCCGCCTACAAGGTAGCGCCCGAGGTCTTGTGGGAACTGGGGGCCGAGGTGATATCCATCGCCGACAGCCCGGACGGTTACAACATCAATCGCGATTGCGGCTCGACATACCCTGAAACTATCTGCGAGGCCGTCGTCGCCCATGGCGCCGATATCGGCATCGCCCTCGATGGTGACGCCGATCGGGTGCTGATTGCCGATGAACAAGGAACGCTGGTCGATGGCGACCAGTTGATGGCCGTGATTGCCGAACACTGGAACGCCGAAGGGTGGCTCGAGGGTGGCGGCATCGTCGCCACGGTGATGTCCAATCTGGGTCTGGAAAATTACCTCGAAGGCCTGGGGCTGTCGCTGGTCCGCGCCCAGGTCGGCGACCGCTATGTGGTCGAGCACATGCAGAAACATGGCTTCAACATCGGCGGCGAGCAATCCGGGCATATCGTGATGAGTGATTACGGCCCCACCGGCGACGGCCTGGTTGCCGCGCTTCAGGTGCTGGCCTGCGTGGTCAGGGCCGGAAAACCGGCCAGCCAGACATGCCGGCCTTTTGATCCGCTACCGCAACTGCTGAAAAATGTTTCTTTCAGTGGCGGCAGGCCGCTTGATGACAGTGCCGTCAAGGACAGCATTGTGGCCGGGGAAAAGAAGCTGGCCGGCAAGGGCCGCCTGCTGATCCGTGCCTCCGGCACCGAACCGCTGATTCGGGTGATGGCGGAAGGCGAGGACGAGGCACTGATCACCGGCGTCGTTAACGATATTGTCGGCGCCGTCGAACGGGCAACCAGGTAAAACAAAGGGGACGTCATGAAGGGACGGGTTCTGATCGTTGCCGGTTCGGATTCCGGCGGCGGGGCCGGCATCCAGGCCGATATCAAGACGGTTATGGCCCTCGGCGGTTACGGCATGACCGCGATCAGCGCATTAACCGCCCAGAACACCACCGGCGTTTCCGCCATCCACCCGGTGCCGCCGGATTTCATCGTCGAACAGATGCGCGTCGTCCTCGACGACATCGGCGCCGACGCGGTCAAGACCGGCATGCTGCATTCTTCCGAGGTTATCGAGGCGGTCGCTGGCCTGTTGCAGACCCTCGACATCCCCATCGTCGTCGACCCGGTGATGGTCGCCAAGGGCGGTGCCAAGCTGTTGCAGGAACAGGCCATGGCGGCGCTGAAATCCCGGTTGCTGCCGCTGGCCACCGTACTCACCCCCAACATTCCGGAAGCCGAAGCCCTGACCGGGCATGTCATTAACGACCGCTACGATGCCGAACGGGCCGGCGAGGCGCTGTCCGAATTGTGCCCCGGCGCGGTGCTGCTGAAGGGCGGTCACATGGGGGGGGCGGAGCACGCGCAAACGGTGACCGATTTATTGTTCGAGGGTGGCAAGCTGACGGAAGCCTTCATCACGCCGCGCATAGATACCCCGCACACCCACGGCACCGGCTGCACCCTGGCCTCGGCCATCGCCACCGGGCTGGCCCAGGGGATGCTGGTCAGACATGCGGTCAACCGCGCCAACGCCTACGTCCAGGCGGCGATCCAGACGGCCCCGGGCCTCGGCCACGGTAGCGGACCGCTCAACCACGGCCACACGGTCGGGAATTTCGACGATCGGTGATCTGGCAACATTGCATTAACATCACAGTCAAATCCCCGAAACACACCTGCCATAAAGTATGTCCTCGAACGACCCGCAATTGCGGGTAAACCAGCGAGAGGGCATTGTTGATGATTACCCACCTGTTATTTGGCGTCGCCATGGGCATGGTCCTGATGTCCGGATTTTCCTTATACGAAGGAAAAACGAAGGGCGCGGTTTGTCGGATTAAATCCTGACGGAGACTATAGCAGCGACATATCCGGCTGCGGCGGACCCTCGATAATATCGCGCAGGATGTGCAGGCCGTTTTCCAGTTGCCGCATGGTCTCGGGGGCGCCGAGGCAAACGCGCACCGCATTGGGCGCCTCGACATTGTCGAGGGCGAAGGATTCCGGCGGCGACACGGCGATGCCCCGTTGCGCCGAGGCGCGGATCAGATCTGCGGCAGGCATGTCGGCGGGCAAGCGCAACCACAGGTGATAGCTTTGCGGGTGGCTGACGATATCGAACCCTTGCAGCACGTTCTTGGCCAGGGCCATGCGGAAACGGGCGTTCTCCCGGTGCCAGTCAATCAGTTTGGCGGCGGTACCGTCGTCGATCCAGCGCGAGGCAATTTCGCCCATCAGTGGCGGAATCATCCAGCCGGTCAACTGCACGGCGCGGCCAATTTTTTCGGTCATGCGGGCGGGGGCGGCGATGTAGCCGACACGCAGGCCCGGCGCGAAGCTTTTCGCCGTGCTGGTCAGGTAAAATCCCTGTTCCGGGGCATAGGCGCTGAGCGGTGGCGGCCGTTCCGATGGCAGGAATCCGTACACGTCGTCTTCTATGACGGCGACGCCATAATGTTCGGCGATGGCGGCGATGTCGCGGCGGCGCTGATCACTTTGGGTCGAATTGCAGGGGTTGTGCAGGGTCGGCATGGTGTAAAGGGCTTTCGGTGAGCCGACCTTGCAGGCCTGTTCGAAAGCGTCCGGCAGCAGGCCTTCATCATCCATCTCAAGCCCTTTGAGTCGGAAATTCATGGTCCGGGCCAGCGCCTTGACGGCCCACCAAGTCAAGTTTTCCGTTAGCACCGTATCGCCGGGATTGACCAGCGCCATCAGCGATGCGGCGATGGCGTGCTGGCCGCCGTTGGTCATGATGATGGCTTCGGCGGGAACATCGAGTCCGACCATGGCCAGTAATTTTGTTCCGGACTGCCTATGTTCGGGCATGCCGAGCGCTGGCTGGTATTCGGTCAGCACCGAAAGCCCGCTGGAATTTGCCAGTTGTATCAATGTTTTTGCCATGTATTCGCCAGCCAGTCCGGTTGTCATCCGGTTCATGCTCATGTCGATGATGTCGGTTCGTGTGGTGCGGCGAATCTCGTACGACGACGGCGTAGGATGGCCACCGCGTACGAAGGTGCCGCGGCCGACTTCGCCACTGGTCAGGCCACGGCGGGCAACCTCGGCATAGGCGCGGCTGACGGTGCCGACGGTAACGCCGAGGCGGTAGGCGAGATCCCGGTGGGTCGGCATCCGCGCGCCGCTCACAAGTTCGCCGGCGGCGATGTCGTCGGCGATGATCTGGGCGATGGCCAAATATTTCGGGCCGCCGGAGGCGGGGAGGGTCGGTTGCCATATTGTCATGGTGACAATCTATACATTGACCCCCTACATTGAGTCAATATATGACTCAAAAATGGGTGACAATATCGTCTGATGAGAGGAATACTACCATGTTCAGGAATGATTGTATCAATACAATAGACCCAAAGCAGGGACAGGCATTCGCGGCCATCACCCGGAAATCGTGGCTGCGTGCGGGAATTACCCTGTTTGTCGCCGATTTTAAGGCGCTGATGGGACTGTTGGTGACATGGCAGAGGCGTGCCTCATCGCGCCGCATGCTGGCCGGGATGGACAATCGCCAGCTCCGCGATATGGGCCTGACCCGCGAACAGGCGCACCAGGAATCGTCGCGTCCCTTCTGGCGGGGCTGACCCGTGACCACCGCCACCGCCCGCGCCGGAGGTAGCCATGCCGCCGCCTATGGCGCGGCGGCGTTGGCGGTATTGATCTGGGGCGCGACCCCGGCGGCGACACAGCTGGCCGTCGATGGCATTGACCCGATCACCGCCGGTATTTTACGCACCGTTCTGGCTGCCGTGATCACGATTCCGCTCGCCATCTGGTTCAAGATGCCGCGGCCATCAGGCGTTCGCCAGTGGACCCTGCTGGTGGTTTCTGCCGCCAGCCTGTTTATTGGTTTTCCTTTATTGTTCAGTGTCGGCATCAAGCAGACGTCGGTATCTCACGCCTCGCTAATCAATGCCGCCATTCCGGTTTTCACCGGATTTTTCGGGGCCATCGCCGAGCGCCGGATACCGGGGCGCTGGTGGTTCGTCGGCATGACGTCTTCATTCGTGGGCGTCGGCATGCTGATCGGCTTTCGCGATGTCGGCTCCGACGGCGTTACGTTGACCGGCGACCTGTTGTGTCTGGTGTCGTCTGTATTTTCCGGCCTTGGCTATGTGACGGGTACCCGGCTGGCGCTTTCCATCGGCAGTCGGGCGTCTGCGTTCTGGGGTATCGGTTTCGCCGGGATCATGCTGTTACCGCTGCTTTATGTATATTGGGGGGCGACCGAATGGGCCGCCGTGTCGGCCATAAGCATCGCCGCCATCGCTTACATGGCATCCGCCAACTCGATCATTGCCTTCTTCGCATGGTACTGGGCGCTGGCGAAGGTTGGCATCGTGCGCATGGCGCCGGTGCATTTTGCCATGCCGGTGATCAGCCTGACCCTGGCCGTGGTGGTGTTTGGTGAAGTCTTGACCCTGCCGCTGATCATGTCAGGCTGTGTTATCATTGCCGGTATCGCGATTGCCAGAAAGGGATAAGGAGCACAGATCCTGTGAACTTGAGTTTCACCATCGATGAGCTGGAACAGGCGGCGGCGCTTGTTTACGCCCACATGCCGCCGACCCCGCAATACGCCTGGCCGCTGCTGGCGATGCGTGCCGGGTGTGAGGTCTGGGTCAAGCACGAGAACCACACCCCGATCGGCGCCTTCAAGGTGCGCGGTGGCCTCCATTACATGCAACGCCTGAAGCAAGAGCAGCCGTGCATCACCGGCGTAATTACGGCGACTCGCGGCAACCACGGCCAGAGCATCGGCTATGCGGCCCGCGTCACCGGTATGAAGGCGACGATCCTGGTGCCGTTCGGGAATAATCCGGAAAAGAATGCGGCCATGCGCGCACTAGGTGTTGATCTGATCGAACATGGCAATGATTTTCAGGAAGCCGCCGAACACGCGGCGACGCTTGCCGTCAGCCAGGGCTTTCACATGGTGCCATCGTTTCATGCAAATCTGGTCGCCGGAGTCGCCAGTTACGGCCTGGAATTTTTCCGCGCTGTTGAAAATATCGACGCGGTGTTCGTCGCCGTCGGCATGGGCTCGGGAGTCTCTTCGCTTATATGCGCGCGCAATGCGCTGGGCCTGAAAACCAAAATCTATGGCGTCGTCGCCGAGAACGCCCCGGCCTATTCCCTGTCGTTCCATGCGGGCCGCAAGGTAACTACCGATAGCGCCGATACCCTGGCCGACGGTGTCGCCTGCCGGGTGCCGGACGACCTGGCGCTGGAAACCATCATCGAGGGGGCGGCCGATATTATCACCGTTTCCGAGGGTGAAATCCTGGCGGCCATGGCGCATTATCTGACCGACACCCACAACGTCGCCGAAGGGGCAGGGGCGGTGCCGCTGGCGGCGCTGCTGCAACGCCGCGACGAATTTGCCGGCCAGCGTGTGGGGCTGGTGCTTTCGGGGGGCAATGCGGACAAGGCGCAGATCATGCAGGCACTACAGGCAGGGCAATGACGTGACCGAAGAGCTGTTTCGCGACGATTCTTACCTGAAAGAATGCGACGCCGTGGTGACGGCCGTCGGCGCGGGCGGCATCGAGCTGAACCGCACAATTTTTTATTACAACAGCGGCGGCCAGCCCGGCGATAGCGGAATCCTGACCACGGCGGACGGATGTAAAGTGGTTATCACCGACACATGCAAGGAACGCGGCACCGATGCCTTGCTGCATGTGCCGGAAGACGGCGCGCCGCAATTGGCGGTCGGTGATGCGGTCACGGCCGCCATCGACTGGGACAGGCGCCATCGCCACATGCGCATGCATACTTGTATGCATCTTTTGTGCAGTGTCATCGAAGGCGGTGTTACCGGGGGCTCCATCGGCGACGGCAAGGGACGCATAGATTTTGATCTTCCCGTCATAGATCTGGACAAACAAGCCATTGCCGACGAAATCAATCGCCGTATAGAAGAAAATCATCCCGTCGTTTCGTCATGGATAACCGAAGATGAAATGGCGGCGAACATGGACATGGTCCGCACCATGTCCGTTAAACCGCCAAGCGGTCAGGGCCGGGCCCGCCTGATCAACATAGAAGGCGTCGACCTGCAACCTTGCGGCGGTACCCATGTAGGGTTCACCGGCGAGATCGGTCCGATCCGCATCGGTAAGATCGAAAACAAGGGCAAGCACAACCGGCGGGTCAACATTCTGTTTGACGAATAGGAAATGCCAACATCGGGTGACATCGTTATCTCTTATGCCAAAGGTGCGGAGGACATGGCGCACCTGAGGGCGTTGTTCACGGAATATCAGCAATGGCTGAACGTTGATTTGTGTTTCCAGGGGTTTGATGAAGAGCTGAAAAATCTTCCCGGAAAATATGCCGAACCGAGTGGCTGTCTGTTGCTGGCCCGCGACGGCGACGCCATTGCCGGTTGTGTCGGTATGTGGCCGCTGGCAGAAGGTGTGTGCGAGATGAAGCGTCTTTATGTTCGCCCCCAATGGCGGGGCAGGGGACTGGGACGCCGCCTTGCAATCGAAATTCTGGCCGAGGCGAAGACCCGCGGTTACCGGATCATGTGTCTCGACACGCTGCCGCAACTGACCACCGCCCTGGCCCTCTACAAGAATTTGGGATTCGCGGAAACCGAACCCTATTACGACAACCCCATCGAAGGGGTCAGCTATCTACAGCTTGACCTCAAGAGCCGCCAGCTGTCTTCGGAAAGTCCGACATCTTCTTGAAAATACTACGTTTTACCCATATTCGCTGAGCGGTCGATGGCCCTGCTGGCGGTCCTGGCGGAACCCGGACGGCGTAGGGTTTGTGCGGCGAAGCCGAATCCGGTTAGCATGGCCAACGTTTTCCCGGCGGGGGGCAAGTCGTGGTTTGGCTTGCCGACGAATAAAGGGGGCGAAAGGAAATCATCGTGACAGGGCGTTTGTTGAATATAGCCGTCGTTTTCGTGATCGCGATCGGCCTGACGGCTTGTGGCGGCGCTCTGCGTACAAAAGTTTTCGATGATTCTTTCTGGACGGCAAGCCCTATGAAGGGCAACCAGACGGCCGAACTGGGCATGGCCGAACTGGCCAAAGGCAATTATATCGCCGCAGAATCCGAATTCCAGAAGGCCCTGCAAAAAAACCCGCAAGATATTCACGCCCTTCTTGGCCTCGGCATGATCTACCAGAACAACGGACAGGTCACCAAGTCGCGCCAGATGTATGAGGCGATTCTCGCCATCCGCCCGGATGATAGCGAGCAGTTTGTCATCTGGAAGGGCCTCGCCACACGACCTATCTCTGAAATCGCCAGCGTCAATCTGGCGCTGATGGAAAGCGGCGGTGTGTTGAACGGTATGGGGCAGGATCAGGGTATGGGGATGGGGCAGTCGGCCCCTCAGCAGCCGATGATGACCGCACCGACCGGCACCGCGATGACGGCGCGCACCATGCCCATGCAGGCCCCCATACCGGATGCCGCCCTGCCGCGATTTACCGAAGCCGACGCCAACATCGTATCGCGGTTCAAGACAATGATTTCGCTGCGCGATCAGGGGCTGCTGACACACGAGGAATTCAACACCCGCAGGCAGGCGAATATCGGCGCTCTTTTGCCGCTGACGTCGCCACCACCAGCGTCCGGGCTTGACCGACCGGTGCCGGGCACGGAGCAGATATCGGGCCGTTTGCGCGCCATCGGACGCGGCCTCGAGATGCGTGCCATTTCGGTCGCTCAACATTCCGCCGAACGCTCGATGATACTTGATGCCCTGATGCCGGCGGCGCCAGTTTCCGTGGCCAACCCGGGGACGCCGCCGCAAGGGCTCCTGGAAGCCGCCGATGCCGTGCGCTGGCTTGAACAACTGAACGAAGAAGGGCTGATTACGTCTGATGAATATGCCAGCGAACGCATGTCTATCGAACTGGCCATGCAGCCGCGAGCTTCGGCGCAGCCACAAGCGGCGATGCCCATGGCCGCGCCGTCCATGTCCATGGCCGAGCAACAAGCCGGCGCGCCGAACATGTTGAGCGGTCCGCAACCGGCCGTGCATCTGGCATCCTATCGTTCCCAGAAGGATGCCGAACGGGGATGGGCACAACTGCGCCGCGCCTTTAACGACGATCTCGGCGGCCTGGTTTCGGAAATCTCCGAGGTCAATCTCGGCGACAAGGGCATCTTCTTTCGGCTGAAGGCAGGACCGTTGCCAGACAAGGCAGAATCAAAGGCCCTCTGCGGCAGGCTCAAGGCCCTCCGCCAGTTCTGTGAACCGTCGAGCATGAATGCTGGTTGAGGGGCTTCTTTAAGCCCCTCAGTCGCCGGGCGTTCGCTCCGCTCACTTGGCTTTTTGGTTCTCTGGAAGTCAAAACAAGCATGGCAATAGAACATGACTCAATCCGAGAAATACGAGGTTTTTAAAGCCCTGCATGAGCGGTCGGGCGCGTTCGTTATTCCCAACCCATGGAATGCGGGCACGGCCCGAATGCTGACGTCGCTGGGATTTGAAGCGCTGGCGACAACGAGTGCGGGCCATGCCTTTTCGGTGGGTCGCCGCGATTCGACCGCGGCACTAAGCCGCGACGAAATTTTAATGAATGCCCAGGAGATCGTGGATGCTACTCATTTACCTGTCTCGGCCGACCTTGAGGGCGGGTTTGGAATCTCGCCTGAAGCCTGTGCGGAAACCATCAGGTTGGCGGCAGACATTGGTTTGGTTGGCGGCTCTATTGAAGATGCCACAGGCAATCCCGATGATCCGATTTTTGAATTTGAACTGGCGGTTGAGCGTGTCGCCGCCGCATGTAAAACGGCCCGTGACCTGCCCTTTGCTTTGACGGCGCGGGCGGAAAATTTCCTGTTTGACCGCCCCGATCTTGATGACACGATTAGTCGGCTGCAGGCTTTTGTAAAAGTCGGGGCCGATGTCGTCTATGCGCCCGGACTGCCGGACCTCGACGCTATTCGCACCGTTTGTGAGGCCATCGACAAGCCGGTGAATGTCGTCATGGGACTCAGTGGGCCGACATTTTCGGTCGAAGAACTGCAAGCTGTAGGCGTCAAAAGAATAAGCGTGGGAGGTTCTTTTGCCAGGGCCGCATTGGGTGCGTTCATGCGGGCCGCAAAAGAGGTCAAGGAACACGGAACCTTTGACTATACCGCAGATGCAATTCCGGATGCTGAAGCCAGCAGCTATATGGCAACAAAAGAGAAGCCCTTTTAAATTCCGAGTATCTTTCTGGCTTCCTTTACACTCGCCGGATGGCGCCCGTATTCGGGACATGCATCGACCACTTGACTGACCAGTTCAGCGTTGCTGTTGGCCAGGCGGGTGCGGTCATACTTCAGGTTGTCTTCCAGCCCGGTGCGCACATGGCCACCCAGTTCCAGGCACCATTTCGCGACGCCAAGCTGATGGCGGCCAATACCGGCGGCGGTCCATGTAGCGCCGGGCATTAGCTCGGCCAGTTCCGAAATACCGAACTCCAGAATCTGGCGCCGGGCCGGCAGGGCGCCCGGAATGCCGAGCACGAACTGCACGTGGGGCGGCGGCTTGATCAGTCCTTTATCAATCAGCGCCTTGGTGTTGTAGAGCATGGCCATGTCGAAGGCCTCGATCTCGGGCTTGATACCGTTGTCCAACATCATCTTGGCCATGCCTTCGATCAGCTCCGGATGATTTTCATAAATCTGGTTGGCGAAATTGACCGAGCCAGTGGCCAGTGACGCCATGTCGGGTTTCAAAGACAGCGGTTTGCCGCGCTGGTTCTGGTCACGGCCGCGGCCGCCGGTGGAAATCTGGAAGATCATGCCTGGGCAGTGTTTGGCGACGCCTGCCATCAGGGCGGCGAACTTGTCCGGATCGGAAGACGAGCTTTCATCCGTCTCGCGCACATGGGCATGAACCAGGGTCGCCCCGGCCTCGAACGCGGCCTGGGTGGAGTCGATCTGCTCGGCGACGGTTACCGGCACCGCCGGGTTATCGGCCTTGCGCGGAACGGCGCCGGTGATGGCAACGGCGATAATAACGGGGGAGGTCATGAAAAAACCTTTTACTGGGCAGGCGGTATGACGTCAGCGGCCGGCGGCGGAAATTCCTGGGCGCCCCGCGGTGACACCGTGACGGTGACGTTGGCGCCTCTGAGGGCCGAATCCTCAATCTGGATGGTGGCGACGCGTTCGCCGCGGGTATAGGTCATGACGCTGGTGTCGGACCGGATCGAGGTGATTTCTTGCCAGCCGAAGCCCGGCATTTCCTGCTTGTAGAAATCGAACATATCGTTGGAACTGTGGGATGCGCTGACCACCAGTCGCCCGATCCATTCATCATTGGTGCCGAAAATAAGGGTTTTACCCATATCGAGCTTGGCCTTGACCGGCATGGGTAGATCCGGAAAGCGGGAAAACGATGGTTGTACCGGGCTTTGCTGGTTCTGCTGGCTGGTCTCGGCGTTTGGGCTCAGCATATTGCGCATCTTGCCCGAGCACGCTCCTAGGAGCAGAGGCGCAATCAACAGGGCAGCAGTCATTTTCTGGTTTTTCATAGGTTTCCGTTCCCCCTCGGTGGGCTGCCCCCAATAGAAACAGGGGATCCCGGCGAATCGCAGTAGGCAAATCCTATAACATTAGGGGTCATAGACGCCAGAGGGTGGGGCCGATTTGGCCTTCTGGGAGGTGATTCTCGCTTTTGTGTGCATTGCAGCAAAAAGACCCTTAATTCCTTCCTTCGGGGGGGGCGGTTGCGCGGCCCACCCGAAAGGGCTATAATGCCCGCTCGCAAACGGTTTCAGGGCTGTTTGCGGGTTTTCTAATAAAACTGATTATAAGGTTTGACAGGCATAGCTGTCGGGCCTATAACCCGGCCTCCGCAACACGGTCGGGGCTATCCCAGCCAAGTTGCGGTTTTTTATGCTCTTTGACATTGTGAAGATGACTTGGAAGGGATGCGCAGGCGGCGGTCTGATGTGCTTTGCATATAAGACACTCCAAAATATGTGCATTCTTTCAGTTACGTAATACGTAATACGAAACATGTAAGTTTGTGCATTAGGATTGATTCTTGATGAATCCCGGAGCTTGCTCCGGAATTTAACTTGAGAGTTTGATCCTGGCTCAGAACGAACGCTGGCGGCATGCTTAACACATGCAAGTTGAACGAAGGCCCTGGCTTGCCAGGTGTCCTTAGTGGCGCACGGGTGAGTAACGCGTGGGAATCTGCCCAAGAGTGGGGAATAACTATTGGAAACGATAGCTAATACCGCATACGCCCTCCGGGGGAAAGGCTTCGGCCGCTCATGGATGATCCCGCGTCTGATTAGCTTGTTGGTGAGGTAACGGCTCACGATGGCGACGATCAGTAGCTGGTCTGTGAGGTTGATCAGCCACACTGGGACTGAGACACGGCCCTGAC
>JABMOQ010000087.1 GCA_013204045.1 Rhodospirillaceae bacterium
AAGACGGCAAAAGCAAACACAAATAATCGGCGCATGGCGACCTCCCCTTTGAGTAAAGCTTATTGGTTTTTTCGAGACCGGAAATTTTACGGCCCCGGTATGGGATTGTATATGGGGTTTTTCCCATGTCCGGATAGGGCGGGATAAAAGGCGTGGGAAACCCCTGTTTCAGGGTCCGGAAAATGTTAGCTTTAGGGGTGAAAAGCAGACCTTGTCCGGTTGAAATCACCGCCATAAACGGGCATTGGTTCGGCTTGACGAAATATTGGTTTATGATTGTTTCGGATTGGACCTTATCGGGAAAGTGCGCAAAAAAATGAATAGAGCAGAAAGGCGCCGTCAACAAAAAAAGGCCAAAAAAGCCGCCAAAACTGGCAAGGCTATAATAATCACAGGCCCCTCCTCCGAGCAACAGACGCTATCAATCCCACAAGCATTGGACCTGGCGGTGCAGCACTATTTTGCGGGTCGCTTGTCTGAGGCTGACAGCATTTGTCAAAAAATATTACAAATCGACCCAAATCAGCATATCGCTTTGCATTTACTTGGTGCGCTCGCCATTCAAGCAGGAAAAAACGAGGTGGCCATTGACCTCATCTCGAAAGCCCTCGCCATCAAGCCCGATTACGTCGAGGCGCAAAACACCCTGGGGAACGCCTTCAAAGGACTGGGGAAATCGGAAGAAGCCCTCTCCAGCTATTGTCAGGCCGTCGCCATCAATCCCGAATACACGGAGGCCCATTACAATCTTGGGCTGGCGTATCTTGATTTGGGGAAACGGGAAGATGCCGTTAACAGTTTTTGCAAGGCTATCGCCATCAATTCCAAATATGCCGAGGCCCACAACAATCTTGGCGTCGCCCTTCGGGACCTGGGGCGGTTGGATGAGGCCATCTCCAGCTTACGTAACGCCGTCACCATCAATCCCGAATACGCGGAGGCCCATTACAACCTTGGGCTTGCGCATCAGGACCTAGGGCAACCGGAGAATGCCTTCAAAAGTCAGCGGCGGGCGGTCGCCCTTAATTCTCAGAACGACATGTTTTGGTCCGGTTTGGCGGCGTCTTTAGAAACTTATTCGTTCACTTCTGTTGATGACAGTCTGTGGCAAGACCTGTTGCACTTATTAGAGCGAGCCACGGTGCGTCCTTCAAACGTAATTCAGCCAATCATGAGCGCCCTGCGCCATAACCCGGATTTTTTGCAAATTCTTGAACTGACGGGCTCCTTGAACCCGAAGATTGGAATTGCCTACGGGGACGCAGCTGAGAAATTATCGGCGATCCCTCTTTTCCTCCGGATCATGGAACTGTGCCCCATCTTCGGCTTGGAAATAGAGCGGATGCTCACTTTCCTGCGCCGCGCCATGATGGAAGCGACGGTGGCAGGAAAGACGAATCAGCATAGCCTGCCATTTTCCGCCGCCTTGGCTTCACAGTGTTTTGTAAATGAGTACATCTTTTCAGAAACGGACGAAGAAAAAACCGCCGTCGAAAACCTTCAGCAACAAATAGCGACGCTGGTTAAAAAGGATCAGGACGTTCCGGCATCCTTCGTCGTCGCGCTGGGTGCCTACCGGCCGCTATATGGTTTTCACTGGGCCCAGGAATTGACCAAACGTGAATGGGCAGACAGCATCAAGGCAGTGATTGATCGGCAAGTATCGGAACCGCAGGAAGAACAATCTCTACGCCCTCAAATTTCCTGCCTGAGCCCCATAGAAAATACTGTCTCCCAGGCGGTGCGAGAGCAATACGAGGAAAACCCATACCCGCGTTGGGTTAGAACCAGCATTAAGGACGCCGGCAAGACGATTGGCGATGTTTTGCAGGAGGCCCCGCTTCGCCTCGATTTAGCGGACTATCAATCTCCGGAGAGCCCGGAAATCCTGGTGGCTGGCTGTGGCACAGGCCAGCATGCCCTATACACGGCCTCCAGGTTTCTGAACGCGCGTGTTCTTGCCGTTGACTTGAGCTTGAGCAGTCTCTCCTACGCTATGAGAAAAACCAATGAGCTCGGTTGTTCGAACATTGAGTACGCTCAAGCGGACATCCTGGAACTGGGCAGTCTCGGACGGCAATTTGATCTCGTCGAAAGTGTTGGAGTCCTTCACCATCTTGACGACCCATTGCAGGGCTGGCGGGTCTTGGTGGACCGTTTACGCCCCGGGGGGCTGATGATGATCGGCCTATACAGCGAGTTAGCACGTCAGGATATCGTGCGTGGGCGCTTGCTGATTTCAGAGGAAGAATATTCAACTTCCCCCCAAGACATTCGCCGATGTCGGCAGGACATCATGGCTGAGGCGGAAAACGGCAATCCGGAAATGGCAAAAATATGCACCATGAGAGACTTCTTCAGCATAAGCGAATGCCGAGATCTGCTTTTTCATATCCAGGAGCACCGCTATACATTGCCTCGGATCGAGGCAGCCCTACAGTCTCTTAAATTGACGTTCCTGGGGTTCGAAATGCGGGACCAGAGAGTCTTGAGGAAGTTTGAAAAATCCCACCCGAATGAACATTCTCTAACCTCACTTTCCCTGTGGCACGCGTTTGAACTCGAAAACCCCGATACATTCCGGGGCATGTATCAGTTCTGGTGTAAAAAGATCTAGGCTGAGCCGTCAAATGTCCGCTTTGGGGGGCAACCCCAACCGGTCATTGCGACTAAAATGAAAAATGGTGCCCCCGGGGAGAATCGAACTCCCACTCCCGCAAAGGAACGGGATTTTGAATCCCGCGCGTCTACCAGTTCCGCCACAGGGGCCCCTGTTGGCTCGGCGGCCATCATAGCCATGGCGCGGCGCCTTGCAAGAGATGGATTGCGCAATTTTCCGGTGGCTGGTAAACCCGGCAGGCCTTATCAAATTTGGGGGTAGCAGGTGATCCAAAGACTGTACGACTGGGCCATGTCGCTGGCCGTCCACCGCCACGCCCTCTGGGCGCTGGCCATGATTTCGTTTATCGAAAGCTCGGTCTTTCCCATTCCCCCCGATATCATCCTGATCCCCATGGTGCTGGCGGCCCGGGACCAGGCCTGGCGCATCGCCCTGGTGTGCACCGTGGCCTCGGTGCTGGGCGGCCTGGGCGGCTATGGCATCGGCTATTTCCTGTTCGAGACGGTCGGCCAGCCGTTGGTCGATTTCTACGGTTACGGGGCCAAGTTCGCCGACTTCCAGGGCTATTACAACGAATGGGGGGCATGGATCGTCGGCGGCGCCGGGCTGACCCCGTTCCCCTACAAGGTGGTGACCATCGCCAGCGGCGTTACCCATCTGGATCCGGTGGTGTTTACCATCGCCTCGGTTATTTCCCGGGGCCTGCGCTTCTTTATCGTGGCCGGCCTGCTGTGGTATTTCGGCGAGCCCATCCGCAGCTTTATCGAAAAGAACTTGGGGGTGCTGGCGACGCTGTTCTTCGCCCTGCTGTTCGGTGGATTCATCTTAATCAAATTCGTGATATAATCACCGGATGACCCTCAACCGCGTGGTCCCCCTGTTTATCGTCCTTGTCGCCATTGCTGCGTTGGCCATGGGGTTGACCGCCGAGATCGCCTTCAAGCTGGAGCCCTGCATCCTTTGCCTTTATCAACGGGTTCCCTATGTGGCGGTCGGGCTGCTGGCACTGCTGGCGCTGAAACTGCCGGCAGGTTCATTCCTGGCTCGGGTGCTGGTCGGGCTTTGCGGCCTGGTTTTCCTCAGCGGCGCCGCCATCGCCGTCTATCACACGGGCGTCGAGCAGCACTGGTGGGTGTCCGGGTGCAGCGGCCAGCTGGCCACCGGCATGTCCCTGGACGACCTGCGCACCAGCCTGATGAGCAAGCCTGAAAAGGCCTGCGACGATGTGGACTGGACCCTGTTCGGAATCAGCTTCGCGACGTATAATGCGGCGTTCTCGGGCGTGCTCGGGCTGCTGTCCCTGGCCGCCGCCAAAAGGATGAAAAAGAATACATGAGCAAAGCCCGTAAAAAGTCAGAGCGCCTGCCCGGCGATCCAAGCCGCGCACAAATGATCGACCGCATCATCCGCGTCGATCAGGCCGGCGAATACGGCGCCGTGCGCATTTACGAAGGCCAGCTCAGCGTGCTTGGTGACAAGGCATCGGGGCCGACCATCCGCCACATGCACGAACAGGAACAGGTTCACCTGGAAACGTTTTCCAACATGGTCGCCAAGCGCCGGGTGCGGCCGACGGCGATGATGCCGATCTGGCATCTGGCCGGGTTTGCGCTGGGCGCGGGGACGGCCCTGCTCGGCGAGAAAGCCGCCATGGCCTGCACCGTCGCCGTCGAGGAAGTGATCGACGCGCATTACGCGGCGCAAATCGAGCGTTTGGACGATATGGACGGCGACGAAGATGATTTACGCGACACCTGTGAGAAATTCCGCCGGGAAGAGGTCGAGCACCGTAACACCGGGCTGGCGGGTGGCGCCGAGCAGGCCCCCGGCTACGAGGGCCTGAGTGCCCTGATCAAAACCGGATCGCGCCTTGCCATCTGGCTGTCGGAACGCATTTAGTCGCGTTTTCTTTCGTGAGTTCTGACCAACCCTGAAATAACGCCGCGAAAGGTCCGCACTTCCTGTTCGGTCAGGCCGGCCCGCTGGAACATATTGCGGATGTTGCGGATCATGGTCGGGCGTTTTTCCGGCGGCCTTAAAAATCCACAGTCATCCAGCTCGGCTTCCAGATGCTCGAACATGCCGATCAACTCGGCCTTGTCGGCGGGGCGTGTGTCGGCAGACAAGCGGTTATCGATGGCCGGCGTTTGATCGCTGGCCATCAGCCATTCATAGCCGACCAGCAACACGGCCTGGGCCAGATTAAGGGAACTGAACCCCGGATTAAGGGGGGCCGAGACCAGAACATCGGACAAAGATACATCGTCGTTATTCAGGCCCCAGGCCTCGCGCCCGAAGATCACCCCGGGGCGCCCGCCCTCGGTTATTTCCCGGCGCATGTCGGCGGCGGCGGCGCGCGGCGTCATCACCGGCTTGGTCATGTCCCGATCGCGGGTGGTGGTCGCATAAATGCGGCTGAGATCGCCGATGGCCGCCGCCGTATCCTCGTGCACGGTGATGCCGTCCAGCACCACTTGGGCCCCGGCCGACGGCTTGATGGCGTGCTCGTTAGGCCACGGGTGAACGGGCTTGACCAGGCGCATGGATGATAACCCGCAATTGAGCATGGCGCGGGCCGCCATACCGATGTTTTCGCCAAGCTGTGGCTCGATCAGGATAATCACCGGGGCATGGGCATCCAAGCCATTGGCGGCATCGGTTTTCGGTGGCCGCCGGGTGGAATTTGTACCAGCCATTCGTATCTAGGCTTTTCTGGCTGCGGCGCCGTCGCGGTAAAGCTTGTAAACAATACTGTCGCGCATGGCTTCGTATGAGGCGTCGATGATGTTGGTGGAAACGCCGACCGTCGACCACAAGGCGCCATTGGAATCCGCCGATTCGATCATCACCCGGGGCATGGCCGCCGTGGCGTCGGTGGCGCGCAGGATGCGGACCTTGAAATCGACCAGGCGCAAGTCTGCAAGGTCCGGATAGATCGGCGTCAGCACTTTACGTAGCGCCATGTCGAGGGCGTTGACCGGGCCGTTGCCCTCGGCCACCGCCATGTGTTCCTCGCCGCCCACATCCAGCTTGACCGTCGCTTCGGATACCGTGATCAGTTCGCGTTTGTCGTTCCAGCGTCTTTCATCGACAACCCGGAAGCTCGAGCAACTGAAATAATCGGGGACCGAGCCAAGCGCCCGGCGCGCCAGCAGCTCGAAACTGGCCTCGGCGCCGTCATAGGCATAGCCGTCGAATTCGCGCTCCTTGACCAATTCAACCAGCTTGCTGAGCTTGGGATCGCCGGCGTCCACATCGAGACCGATTTCCCGGAACCGGGCCAGAATATTCGAGCGCCCCGATTGATCGGAAACGACGATGTGGCGCTGGTTGCCGACCAGTTCGGGCACCACATGCTCATAACTTCTGGGGTCTTTCTCGACCGCCGATACGTGCAGGCCGCCCTTGTGGGAAAACGCCGATTCCCCCACATAGGGCGCGCTTTTGTTGGGGGGCCGGTTCAGGTGCTCATCGAGCATACGCGACACATGAGTCAGGTGAGTGAGTCCATCATGGGTCACACCGGTATCAAAGCCCATCTTCAACATTAACGTCGGGATGATCGAAACAAGATTGGTATTGCCGCAACGCTCGCCAAGGCCGTTGAGCGCGCCTTGCACCTGGCGCGCCCCGGCGCGAACGGCGGCAAGGCTGTTGGCGATGGCGTTGCCGGTATCGTCGTGACAATGAATACCGAGATTTTTACCGGGGATATGTTTGATGACCTGGGTAACGATACGCTCGATCTCGTCGGGCAGGGTACCGCCATTGGTGTCGCACAGCACGATCCAGCGCGCGCCATTATCGTAGGCCGCCTTCAGGCATGACATGGCAAATTCCGGGTTGGCCTTGTAGCCGTCGAAGAAGTGCTCGGCATCGAACAGCACCTCGTCCGTTTTTTTAACGGCATGGGCGATGCTGTCGCCGATCATGGCGATATTTTCGTCGTGGGAAATTTCTAGCGCCACATCCACATGAAAATCCCAGGTCTTGCCGACCATGCAAATGGCTTTGGTGCCGGCACCCATCAGGTCACTGAGGCCCGGGTCGTTATCGGCGCTGCGCCCGGCCCGCCGGGTCATGCCGAAGGCGGTCAGGCGGGCGCTTTTCAAGGCCGGCGGCTTGGCGAAAAAGGCATTGTCGGTCGGGTTGGCCCCGGGCCAGCCGCCCTCGATATAATCGACGCCGAGCCGGTCCAGCTCCAGGGCGATCAATTCCTTGTCCGACGTGTTGAAGTCGACGCCCTGAGTCTGGGCCCCGTCGCGCAGGGTACAGTCGTATATGTAGACGCGATTGTCGCTCATGGCCGGCCCGCTTCCCAGAAAAAGCCCTTAAAACAGCAGGTAAAGGCGGAGAATGGACAATTTCTGCGCCGCGCTCAAGGGTTTCCGTTTTTAGAAATGCTTGAAAGTCTGCTTGGCGTTCGCATGGGGACGTTTTATTGTCATTTCGAAAGGAATTTCCGGGATGACGAGCGCCACCAATAACAATCAGGCCCTGGGTGATGACAGCACCCAGTTTCTGGCCTTTCAGAAAAAGGTTCGGGGCACCAACATCAACGAACAGACCCTGCTGGCGACGGATTATCTCAACCATTTCAACGAGATCGTCATGCTGCTGGAGATGATTCCCGACATGCCGGAATTGCTGGACGACGCCAAGGAGTGGCGTCCGAAGGGCTATCAGGAACATCTGCTCGACAGCACTTTTGCCGAAAAGGAACTGGCCGCCGAGGCCTATAACCATGTGCCCAGTGAATTTCGCGAGCCCTTTGAAAAAACCGTTTCACAGCTTAATTCGCTGATCGAGACCACCATCGAGCGTATCGAACACGACATGGAAGGAGGCAACACGGACCTGATGCGCGAAAATGCCGTCACCCTGTCGCAGATCATTCAGCGGCTGATGGATGTGGCCGGCGGCATTATCAACGGCCACGCCAAGACCTTCGATCAGTCGGAAATCGATGATCTGATCGGTTAGAAACTATTTCCGCCGCCAGGTGGTTTGGCCGCTTGAGTCTTCCAGCACCACGCCTTTTTCCAGCAACGCGTCGCGGATGCGGTCAGACGCCGCGAAGTCCTTGTCGGCGCGGGCCTGGTCGCGCTCGGCGATGAGGGCGTCGATGGCGGCCTCGTCGAGATCGCCATCCCCCGCACCACGGAACCACTGCTCCGGGTCTTGTTCAAGCAGGCCGAGAAAATTTGCCCCGGCCAGAAGCGCATCGGGTGACCCGTCACCAAGGCCATGCAATGCGGCGATGGCCTGCGGCGTGTTGATGTCATCTTCCAGCGCCGCGATGACGTCGGTGGGCGTTTCACTTGCCGAAGCCCCGTCGATCATCCGATACCAGCGGTCCAACTCCTTCTTCGCCTCGGCGATACCGGCCTTGGTGAAATCCATGGGTTGCCGGTAATGGGTTTTCAGCAGCGCCAGGCGGATCGCCTCGCCGGGAAATTCTTCCAGCAATTCATGGACCGTATAAAAGTTGCCCAATGACTTGGACATTTTCTCGCCCTCGGCCATCAGGTAGCCGTTGTGGACCCAGTATTTGGCCATGATGTCGGTTTGGTGGCTGCATCGGCTTTGGGCAATTTCGTTTTCGTGGTGGGGGAAAATCAAATCCTGGCCGCCACCGTGGATATCGAACTCGGGCCCTAGATACTTGTTGCTCATGGCCGAGCATTCCAGATGCCAGCCGGGCCGCCCGAAGCCCCAATCGCTGTCCCAGCCCGGCTCGCCGCCGCTGCTCGGCTTCCACAGGACAAAATCGGCGGCGTCCTTTTTGTAAGGGGCGACCTCGACCCTGGCCCCGGCGATAATTTCATCCCGGTTGTGGCCCGACAGAAGCCCGTATTCATCCCAAGAATTGGTGTCGAACAGCACGTGACCTTCTTTTACGTAGGCATGGCCCTTGGCGATCAGGTCGGCGATCATGATTTTCATTTCGCCGATGTGATCGGTGGCGCGGGGTTCAAAATCCGGATCAAGGGTGTTCAGGGCCTTCGCGTCGGCATGAAACTGCGCCGCCGTGACTTGCGTAATGGTGCGGATATCCTCGCCGGTTTCGGCGGCCCTGGCATTAATCTTGTCGTCCACATCGGTGATGTTGCGCACGTAGGTGACCTTCGGATAGAGGACCTTAAGCAACCGATAGAGCACATCGAAAACCACCACCGGGCGGGCGTTGCCGATGTGGGCCAAATCGTAAACCGTCGGCCCGCACACATACATACGGATATGTTCCGCATCCAGCGGCGTAAAAGTTTGTTTTTTACGGGTCAGGGTATTGTGCAGGGAAAGAGTCACAGAAACTTATCCATTCAGCCGGCCGGAGGCGCGCTTGCGTCCGATTATTGGTAACAGAGCCTTTAACTCCGGTCCATGATCGAGGCCGGTGAGGGCCAGCCTGAGCGGCAGGAACAAGGCCTTGCCCTTGGCCCCGGTCGCGTCCTTGACCGCATCGGTCCACGCCTTCCAGGTGGTTTCATCCCAGGGCTCACTGGGTAACAGTCCGGCGGCGGCGGCGATGAAGTCCTTATCCTCGATAACCGGATGGACGTCGCCGAAGCATACCTTATGCCACAGGGAAACATCGTCGAAGCGTTCAAGATTGGGCCGCACCGCCGCCCAGAAAATTTCATCAACGTTGTCCAGCCCGGACAGGCGCGGCTTCGCGTCATCGAATGAAAGGCCGTGCAGGGCCGCCGCGTTCAAGGCTTTTAGCTGGTCCGGGTCGAACTTGGGGGTGCCCCGGCCGGTGTGCTGAATATCGAAATCAGCGGCCAGGTCTTTCAAGGACTCGCGCACTTCGATGGCATCGGAGGTGCCCACATGGGCCAGATAGCTGTTCAGGGCCATGGCTTCCATGCCGCCGTCGCGTAACGATGCCACGGTCAGCGAGCCCAGACGTTTCGACAGGCCCTTGCCGCCAATGTCGGTCAGCAATGGCACGTGGGCGAAGGTCGGCGGGGTGGCCCCCAGCGCAGAGAACAGTTGCATCTGAACGGCGGTGTTGGCGACATGATCTTCACCGCGAATAACATCGGTTATGCCTAAGTCAATATCGTCGACGGCCGATGGCAGCATATATAAATAAGTGCCGTTGCCGCGCACCAGCACCGGGTCGCTGAGGTTCTGGCCTTCGAAATGCACCGGGCCGCGCACCAGATCGTGCCATTCGATGGTTTCGTGATCGAGCCGGAAGCGCCAGTGGGGGGCGCGGCCTTCATCTTCAAAAGTCTTGATCTGGGCGTCGTTTAAATCAAGGCCGGCGCGGTCGTAGATGGGCGGCTTGCCGCGCGCTAACTGACGCTTGCGCTTGTAGTCCAGTTCGTCCGGTGTCTCGTAGCAGGCATACATACGGCCGGCATCCCGCAGCCTATGAAAGGCGGCGGCGTAACGTGCCATGCGGGTCGACTGGCGTTCCAGCACATCCCATTCAAGGCCGAGCCATTTCATGTCTGCTTCAATGGCGTCGGCGAATTCGGCGGTCGAGCGGTCGGCGTCGGTGTCATCCATACGCAGGATGAAACGCCCCCCCTTATGCTGTGCATACAGCCAGTTGGCCAGCGCCATACGGGCGTTGCCCACATGCAGCATGCCGGTCGGGCTGGGGGCGAAGCGGACAACCGTCATGACCGGAACCCCTTCGTAAAAGCATTGGTGATCGGATAGCGGCGGTCGCGGCCGAAGGCGCGGGGCGAAATCTTGACCCCCGGCGGCGCCTGCCGGCGCTTGTATTCGGCCCTATCAAGCATCATCCATATCCTTTCCACGGTTTCAGGCTTGTGGCCACGCCCGGCAATGTCAGCCAGCGAGCTTTCGCCTTCGATCAGGCCATGCAGTATGTCATCAAGCTCTTGGTATTCGGGCAAGCTGTCGGAATCCTTCTGGTTCGGTTTCAATTCCGCGGTCGGCGGCTTGGTGATGACGTTATCGGGCATGACCGGGCCGTCCGGGCCCAGGGCATCCATGGGCATTACCGCATTGCGCCAACGGGACAGTTCAAAAACGGTTGTCTTGTAAATGTCTTTGAGGACCGAAAACCCGCCGCACATATCGCCGTAAAGGGTCGCGTAGCCGACCGACATTTCCGATTTGTTGCCCGTCGACAACACCATATGGCCGAACTTGTTGGATAGCGCCATCAGCGCCAGCCCCCGGGCCCGGGCCTGGATGTTTTCTTCCGTCGTGTCGGGTGGATGCTGGACGAAGGCTTCTTGCAGCATACCGGCGAAAGCCGTCATCGCTGGCTCGATCGACACCACATCATAGCTGACGCCCAGCAAGCCGGCGATGGCGGCGGCATCATCAAGGCTTTCAGTGGACGTATAGGGCGATGGCATCATCACGCAGTGGACCCGGCCCGGCCCGACCGCGTCGACGGCAATGGCGGCGGAAAGAGCGCTGTCGATGCCCCCCGACAGGCCGAGCAGCACGCCTGGAAAATGGTTCTTGTTGACGTAATCGCGCAAGCCCAGGGTCAATGTCCGGTAGATGGCTTCCATGCCGACGGGGTGGGCGTCTATATCACCCGGATCGCACTTCCAGCCGTGATCGGTGCGCCGCCACAAGGTGGTGGCAATGCCGGAACGCCACGACGGCATGCGCACGCACAATGTGCCATCGGCGTTTAACGCCACGCTGTCGCCGTCAAACACCAGTTCGTCCTGGCCGCCGACCTGGTTGACGTAAATCAGCCCCAGTCCGGTTTCTTCCATGCGGGTGCGGGCCAAGTCCAGGCGCACGTCTTTTTTGTTTGTCTCGAAAGGCGAGCCGTTGATAACGACCAGAATTTCCGCCCCCCCCTCGCGTAAATTATTGCTCACCTGGGACGTCCACATATCCTCGCAGATCATCACCCCGAGCCGGGCGCCCTTGAATTCGACAGGCTTGGGCAACGGACCGGCGGCAAAAACCCGCACTTCGTCAAAAACACCGTAATTGGGCAGGCAATTCTTGAAGCGCGTTGCCACAATCGCGCCGCCATCGATCAGCAGGGCGGCGTTATACAGCTTTCCGCCATCGCGCCACGGGGTGCCCAGCAGTACGGCCGGGCCGCCATCGGCGGTTTCCAGCGCAAAAGCGCCGATAGCGGCTTCGATGGCATCCATAAAAGCCGGCTTCAAGACCAGGTCTTCCGGTGGATAGCCGCTGACCACCATCTCGGTCGTGATCAACAGGTCGGCGCCCGCCGCCAGTGCCGATGCCCGGGCGCCCCGAACAAGTGTCATGTTCTGGTCAATATCGCCAACCGTCGGGTTCAACTGGGCCAAGCTTATGGATAAGATGTCTGTCATGGGTAGGGAACCTATGCGCCGCCTTGGGTAGCTGTCAATGTCGCCCTCGATGGAGGGAAATGCTTATTGCCTGCTTGCCTTGAACCGTCCGATGGAGGACAATTTTTAATCCATAAAACCCGAGAATCAGGGTCGAACAGCCGTTCGCACCCATAAATAAGGATACCATGGCCCAGATTACCGAAAAAATGGCGACGGATACAGCCGATGAAAGCGCCGATGAAAACCAGGCCAGCCTGTCCGTGCTGCTGGCGGCGCTTGAGGCCCTGACCAATCATCTGGCCGATACCGCAGGGAAATCAGGCGTCGGGCTCAATAGCCAGGACATCCATAAACTGGGCGGTGAATTCAGCGCCAAGGAAGGGAAACTTTTCTGTCTTGAGCTTAGCGCCCATATCCACGAAAGCCTGCTCCAGCACGAACGTGAACTGTGGGACCAAACCCGTCGGCGCCCGTTCGAGCGCCTTCTGGTCGCACGCTTTTCCAATCTTTTTCCCCACGAAGGGGAACTTGACTCCGGCAGCGGATTTGTTTCCAGGCGCATCCTTCCCGGCTTTTTCATGGCCATCGAAATGATGGCCGGCCAGGAATTGTTCGAAAAATGCCATCGCGCCTGCAAGAACCTGGCGAAGACACGGAAAGAAGAACAGGGCAGCAGTTTCCTGTGGCGTGATTTTTACGTCGATAAGGAAGCCAATGTTCTCGTCGACGATACCCTTGCCGTCATCGTTCCCCATTTTGCCGATTTCGACAAACGCTTCCGCTGGCTGCGCAACCTGATGAACGGCCATTTGGCGGCGCCCGATGATTTTGCCTTCGAAGGCGATATAATCGCCCAATGGCAGATGGACGATGAAACCCTGATGCGGATGCTGCAATCCCTGTTTTCTGTCTTTTACCAGCGCCTGTCTGAAGACGGCGGCCGGGAAAAGGTTGTCCAGCGCTATGGTGAAAAATTCTGCGCGGACCTGCAAACCGTACTTGGCCACCTTGGGTTGGAGGCCTAGAATACGGCATGAGCGACAAGGCCGTATCAGCGTCTGAAAGAATTTTGGTCAGCAGGCCGGTGACCCCTGAAAAGCCGCGGGCTGAAATTTTCACCCCCGGCAAGGGCAGCGGCTATGAGCTGACCGGCAAGGGCGGCGTTACCACCGCCCAGCCCAAGCCGCCGCCAGAGGTTAAGGCGAAAGCACCCGCCGCCAAACCGGCGCCCGCTGCCAAACCGGTGGCGCCGCCAAAAGCGACGCCGGCCCCGGCCACCTCGAAAAAACCGGCCCCCATGCCGGGCCGCAAGCCGCCCAAGAAAACCCGAAAAAAAATCCTGTCGCCGGCCGAAAAAAGCCACGCCCTGGCCGACACGGTGGTCGCTTCGTTCACCGACCGCCTGAAGGAAGAAGCCCTGGCCAAGGGCGGATCGCTTTCGGTTCAGGATCTTGAAGCCATGAACGGTGAATTCAAGAAGCAGGCCGATGACCTGAAGGTTGTCTTCGAACAATCCTTCGAAGATTACGTCACCGCCCGCGAACGGGCGTCATGGGAGTCCTCGCGCAAGTTCCCGTTCGACCGGATGATGGTTAAAACTTTTTCGTACATGCTGGAGGACGACAGCCGCAAACTGAAGCGTTCGGATTCCGTTTCCCGGCGCATCCTGCCGGGCTTCTTCATGGCCCTTGGCATGATGCTCGGCCCCGACAAGCATCAAGGCTATCAGGGGAAATGCCGGGCCATCGTCAAGATTCTACAAAAGGAATACGGCGACAATTTCGAATGGGAAGACATCTACGACAGCGACGATGCCCGCGCCATTGTCATCGATGGGCTGATCGATCTTGCCTATCATTTCGCCGATTTTGACAAACGCGCCGACTGGTTCATCGATATGGTCAACAGCCACCTGCCGCCGCCGGACGAAAATACCACCCAGACGGAAGCCGACTGGACCTTTACCCGCGAAGGCTTTCATCTGTTTTTTGATGCCCTGATGTCGGACCTGCGTGATGCCCTGGACAGCGAGGGCGGCCGCCTGCTGATCACCCGCCGCCACGGCGTTGCGGCGACCATTGAAATGGCCGAGCTATTGGCAAAGCTGAGCGCCGAACAATCCAAATAGTTTTTGCCTTATAATTGTCATCAATTTGTCATTGCAGTGACGCACTGCCCCCTTAAGTCATGCATAGCCGCGATCCGCGGCTTGCAGTACCGAACAAGTTAAGGAAATGATGATGCAAAAATCCGGATTTGAAGCGCGCGGCGAACCTTTGATCGAAGATATTCTCGCCGACCCCATTGTCCAGAAGCTCATGAAAAGCGACGGGCTGACCGCCGATGCCGTCCGCCATTTCATTCAGGGACAACGGATACGTATTTTGGAAAACCGTATGGCGAACAGGATGTTAGGCGAAGCGGCCTAAATCCCCTTAATCCGACCGCTCGCCGTTCCGGCCGCGCTCTTCCTTCAACGATTCGGCCAGCAGGAACGCCAGTTCCAGCGATTGTTGGGCGTTGAGGCGCGGATCGCAATGGGTGTGGTAGCGCGCCCCCAAGTCAGCCTCGGTAATGTCCTGTCCGCCGCCGACGCATTCAGTGACGTCCTGGCCGGTCATCTCGAAATGAACGCCGCCGGCGTGAGTGCCCTCGGCCCCGTGAATGGCAAAGAAGGCGCGGACTTCGGCAAGAATGCGATCGACCGGCCGGGTCTTGTAGCCGTTGGAGCTTTTGATCGTGTTGGCATGCATGGGGTCGCACGCCCACACAACCTTGCGGCCTTCTTTTTTGACGGTGCGAATCAGCGGCGGCAACAGATCACCAACCTTGTCGGCGCCCATGCGCGCGATCAGGGTCAGGCGCCCGGCCTCGTTATCCGGGTTCAGGGCATCAATCAGGCGCAGCAGTTCGTCCGAGCCGATAGACGGGCCGATCTTGACGCCGACCGGGTTGCCGATGCCTTTCAGATATTCGATATGGGCGCCATCGAGCTGGCGCGTCCGGTCACCGACCCACAGCATGTGCGCCGAGGTGTCGTACCATCCGCCGCTTATGCTATCGACGCGGGTCAGCGCCTGTTCATAGTTGAGCAACAGCGCCTCGTGAGAAGTATAAAACCCGGTTTCGCGAATCTGCGGCGTGGTTTCCGATGTCACTCCGCACGCCGCCATGAAGGCCAGCGCCTCGCCCAGGTGATCGGCCAGGTCCTGATAGCGTTCACCGGTCGGGCTGTCGGCGACAAAACCCAGATTCCATTGATGAACCTTGTGCAAGTCCGCATAACCGCCCTGGGCGAAGGCGCGCAGCAGGTTGAGCGTCGCCGCCGACTGGTTGTAGGCGCGCTCGAGGCGCGCCGGATCGGGGATTCGCTCAGCCTCGGTGAAGCCCATGCCGTTGACCATGTCGCCACGGTAACTGGGCAGGGTAACGCCGCCTTGGGTTTCGGTGTCGCCGGAGCGCGGCTTGGCGAACTGTCCGGCCATACGCCCTACCTTGATAACCGGGCAGGCGGCACCATAGGTCAGCACCACCGCCATCTGCAGCAGCACGCGGAAGGTATCGCGGATGTTGTCGGGATGAAACTCGGCGAAACTTTCCGCACAGTCGCCGCCCTGCAACAGAAAAGCCTTGCCGTCGACGGCGGCGGCCAGGGCACGCTTAAGCTGCCGCGCCTCACCGGCAAACACCAGCGGCGGATAGCTTTTCAGGCGGCCTTCCACATCGGCCAATACCCCGGCATCGGGATAATTCGGCATTTGCATGGCCGGCTTCGATTGCCAGCTATCGGGTGACCATTTTGTCGTCATCACTAAACCCAGGATTCAATTAAATGTTTCGGTTGAAGCGTATACGCGCTCGTGAGGGGTTTTTCCAGTAAAACCGGACATTTTACCGCCCCTCAAGCGCCGGGCGGGGCCTCTGGAAGCCAAAACAAGTTGGCGACAGGAGCTACGGCTAGCGACCTTCGTGGGACGGGCGTTTTTCGCGCAGGGTGACGAATTCTTCTGCCGCCGTCGGATGAATGCCGATGGTGGCATCGAAATGGGCCTTGGTGGCCCCGCATTTCAGTGCAATGCCCAGCCCCTGGGCAATTTCCGGCGCATCCATGCCCATCATGTGGCAGCCCAACACCCGGTCCGTCTTGGCATCGACGATCAATTTCATGAAAGTCTGCTCGTCGCGGCCGGAAAGGGTGTGCTTCATGGGCCGGAAGCGCGATACGTAAACGTCGATATCGCCGGCCTGGGCGCGGGCCGCGTCCTCGGTCAGCCCAACGGTGCCGATGGGCGGTGATGAAAACACGGCAGATGGAATATTTGTGTGATCGACCTTGGTCGGGTTCTTGTTGAACAGGGTTTCGGCGAGCGCCGCCCCCTCGGCGATGGCGACCGGGGTCAGGTTGATCCGGTCAGTCACATCGCCCACCGCCCAGATGTTATCGACCTTGGAACACGAATAGGCATCGACGACAATCGCCCCCTTGTCGTTTAGCTCGACCCCCGCCTCTTCCAGGCCGATCCCCGATGTTTTCGGCTTGCGCCCGGTGGCGTACATAACCAGGTCGGTTTCGATGGTCTCGCCACCGGCCAAACGCAGGCTGTAATGGCCGCCGACTTGTTCGATGCTGCGGACGACGGATTCGGTTTTTAAAATGATGCCGCGCTTGACCATTTCCGCGCCCAGGGTCACCCGTATGTCTTCGTCGAAGCCGCGCAGCACCGCATCGGCCCGCAACACCAGCGTCACCTCGACCCCGAGGCTGCTGAAGATACCGGCGAACTCGACGGCGATATAGCCGGCCCCGACGATGACCATGCGGCGGGGCAATTCCTTCAGGTCGAGCGCTTCGTTGGAGCTGATGGCGTGTTCGATACCCGGAACATCCGGCATGGACGGCCAGCCGCCGGTGGCGATCAGGATGTTTTTCGCCGTCACCGTTCTGGTTCCGACCTGAACCGTATGCTTATCGACCAGGCGCGCCGTGCCTTCCACAAGGTCGACGTTATTTTCGTTCAAGATGCGCCGGTAGATACCGTTGAGGCGCGTGATTTCCTTGTCCTTGGCGGCGATCAGCGCCGACCACTCGAAGGTCGGCTTGCCGACGTTCCAGCCGTAACCGGCGGCATCTTCGAAATCATCGGCAAAATGGCCGCCATAGATCAGCAGCTTTTTTGGCACGCAGCCGCGAATAACACAGGTACCGCCGACGCGGCTTTCTTCGGCGATCGCGACCCGTGCGCCCATCTGGGACGACATGCGCGACGCCCGCACCCCGCCGGAACCGGCCCCGATGGTGAACAGGTCGTAGTCGAAAAGCTGTTTTGTGCTCATCGCCCGATTATAGACTGTCGAGCCACTTAATGATTTCTTTTTCGCCCTTTTTCGGGGCATCCCCATGGCCGCTGGAAACCACCACATAGGCCGATTTCGGGTTGGCAGGCGCCTTGTTGAAGGCGAACCCCTTGCTGCCTCTTTTATGGAAGCCGTCCTTGTCGCCGGTCAGCCACAGCAGCGCCACGCCGGGCTTCAGGCTGGCAACGTTGTTTGGCATGTTGGCCGGTCCGTCGGGATCGAACCAGCTGAGATAGACTTCGGCAGGTATGTTCAGGGTTTTTTTCTTGCCCTGGTTGATGTCGGTGAATTTTTCCTTGGTCTTGCCCTTGCCGGAGGAAACCATCTTTTTCGCCGTCGCCACATACATACCGTAGTCTTTCTTTTGCCCCTTTTCGCTCGGCACATGGCCCGGCGCCAAGGCCAGCACAGCAAACAATCCGTCGTGGCGGGCCGCATAGCCGAAGGCCGCGTTGGCGCCCATGGAATGACCGCCGACGATGATGCGGGTCGCGCCCTTGGCCTTCAATCCGGCAACTGCCTTGTCAATTTCGGCCATGGTGGCCTCGTAATCCTTGTCGTACAGGCGGGATTCTGACCACGGCATTTCCGGCGTCGAGATCAGATAGCCTTTCGAAGCGAGCGCCTTGCCAAGTACGACGACCGGCGACTTGGACTTGGTCGTGCCCCATTTTCCGTGCATCAGGACGATGCCGGTTTTTTCAGCCGCAACAGCCGCCGCCGGTTCCAAGGCGAACACCGCCAACGCCAGCACCAAAACAAAATGAATGATCTTCATGAACAACCTCCCCCTACCCATATAGTTGAGATAACCGACAAAATCATACAGAAGCCTGCGGGGCAGACAACATTAAGTTGCAAACAATTGGCTGCGGTCCTTAAAGCTTTTGAATTCAAGGGCATTGCCGCTGGGATCGGTGAAAAACATGGTCGCCTGCTCGCCGGGCTGGCCTTCAAAGCGGATATAGGGCTCGATCAGAAAGGAAATACCCGCCGCCTTTAATTTATCGGCCAGCGTCTGCCAGTCATCCCAATCAAGGACGACGCCGAAATGCCGGGCCGGAACCTGATGGCCATCCACATCACCCGTCGGCACGCCCCATTCATCGCCATCGACCCGGTGGGCGACCACCTGATGGCCGAAAAAATCGAAATCGATCCAGGTATCGGTGGACCGGCCAATGCCACAGCCGAGCACGTCCCTATAAAACTGCCGGGCTTCCGGAATATCGCGCACCGGAAAGGCCAGATGAAACGGGCGAAGGGATGAAACCATGATGACTACAATCCACCCATGCAGATGTATTTAACCTCGACATATTCCTCGATGCCGTATTTCGAACCTTCGCGGCCAATGCCCGATTCCTTGACCCCGCCGAAGGGCACCATTTCCGATGAAATAATGCCTTCGTTGGCGCCGACGATGCCGTATTCCAATGCTTCCGCCACCCGCCAGACACGGCCGATATCACGGGAATAAAAATAGGCGGCCAGTCCATAGGGCGTGTCGTTGGCTATTTTGACGGCTTCTTCTTCGGACTCAAACTTGTATAGCGGGGCAACGGGGCCGAAGATTTCCTCGTTCGCCAAATCCATATCCACCGTGACACCGGTCAGGATGGTCGGCTCGTAGAACGTGCCGCCCAGATCACTGACACGGCCACCACAAACCACGGTCGCGCCCTTGTCGGTGGCGTCCTTGACCAGACGCACCACCTTGTCCAGGCCCGCTTTATTAATGAGCGGCCCCTGGTTGGCATCCGACGTCAGGCCGGGGCCTGGGATCAGGCCCTTGACCGCCTCGGCCAGTTTGGCTGCGAAGGCATCATAGATACCGGCCTGCACCATGATGCGGTTGGCGCACACGCAGGTTTGCCCGGCGTTGCGATATTTCGACGCCATGACACCGGCGATGGCGGCGTCCAGATCGGCATCATCGAAAACGATGAACGGCGCATTGCCTCCCAGTTCCATGGACACCTTCTTGACCGTATCGGCACACTGTTTCATCAGCAACTTGCCGACCGCCGTCGAGCCGGTGAACGACAATTTACGCACCGTCGGGTTGGATGTCAGTTCGGCCCCGATGGTGGCAGGAACCCCGGTGACAATATTGAAAACACCCTTGGGAATACCGGCCCGCATCGCCAGCTCGGCCAACGCCAGCGCCGAATAGGGCGTGTCTTCCGCCGGTTTGACAACAACCGAACAGCCCGCCGCAATGGCCGGGGCGCATTTGCGGGTAATCATGGCCGACGGAAAATTCCACGGCGTGATGGCGGCGGCCACACCAATGGGCTGCTTGATGATGACAATGCGCCGGTCGCCGGACGGGGCCGGGATGGTGTCGCCGTAGATGCGTTTCGCTTCCTCAGCAAACCATTCAACAAACGACGCACTGTAGCCGATCTCGCCCATGGCTTCGGCCATGGGTTTGCCCATTTCAGCCACCATGATTGTCGCCAGATCCTGCTGGTTTTCCATCATCAGGTCGTACCAGCGGCGCAGAATTTGCGCCCTCTCCTTGGCCGTGCGTGCCGCCCATTCGGGCATGGCGGCTTCCGC
>JABMOQ010000088.1 GCA_013204045.1 Rhodospirillaceae bacterium
CGGGTCATGGTGAATTCCGCCTGTATGCGGCCATTCTCGCCAAGGGCATGGGTAAGCACGATGCCGCGTTCTTTCCTGGGGATTCGGCCCGAGGTAATGCGGGCAAGGAAGCTTGCCGCATCGGCGCCGGTGACCGAGAACTTGGCGAAACTGGAAAGATCGAGCACGCCGACCCGTTCCCGAACGGCCCGGCATTCTTCGGCGACCACCTCGAAAATATTATTGCGGCGGTAGCTGTAGTCTTCCGTGCGCCCGTCCACGGAGAACCATTTCGGCCGTTCCCAGCCGAAGGCGCGGGTATGGACGCAGCCCTTGGCGTTTAATTTTTCATATAGGGGCGTCGTATGTTTCGGCCTTGCGGTGGCAAGCTCCAGCCCCGGCGCCGTCACCGCGTACATGCGGTTATATTCCTCGAACGAGGTTTCGCGCACGTACGCTTCATCGGTCCAGGGGCCGAAGCGGCGCGGGTCGAACTCGGCCATATTGATATCAGCATCGCCGTGGACCATCCACTGGGCCAGGTATTTGCCGCAGCCGCCGCCCTGGGCGATACCGACGGACGCGCCGGTGCACATCCAGAAGTTTTTAAGGCCAGCCGCCGGGCCAAGCAGGGGGTTGCTGTCGGGGGTGTGCGAGATGGCGCCGTGGACGACCCGCTTGATGCCGGCATCGGCCCAGATGGGGACCCGCGCCAGCACCGATTCCAGATGCGGCATGGAGCGCTCATAGTTGGCCTCGAACAATTCGCTTTCCGATTCCCAGGCCGGAAACCCATCCGGTGCCCAGGCTTCCTCGGCCGTGCCTTCGGCGGTCTCGTAGACCCCGATCAGGCCGGATTTCTGCTCCTGTCGGTAATAGCAGGACGCCGACGGATCGCGGATGACCGGCATTTCCACGTCGCTTTCGATAAATTCCTTGATCGGCTCGGTGACGAAATACTGGTGTAGCATGTTGACAAACGGGGCGCTGCCACCGACCCATTCCATGACCTTGCCGGCGTAACAGCCGGCGGCGTTGACCACGTGTTCACAGGTGATGCTGCCCTGTTCGGTGATGACTTCCCATTCGCCGCCGGGGGTCGGCCTGATGTTGGTGACCCGGTTGCGAAGAATAACCTCGGCACCCATCTGGCGGGCGCCCGCGGCCAGCGCATTGCAGGCCCCGGCCGGGTCGATGTGGCCATCCATGGTGGTGTGGGCCCCGGCCAGTACCCCGTCGACACTCAGATATGGCACGATTTTTTTTATTTCTTGCGCGTCGATGACGTTCAGATCGAAGCCCACGTTGGCGGCGATCCCGGCGACCCGGTGAAACCAGTCGACCTCGGTTTGGGTAAAGGCCAGGCGGATGCCGCCGCAGCCGTGCCAGCTTACATAAACGCCGGTTTTTTCCTCAAGGGTCGGATAGAGCGTGTTGGAGTAATGGTGGATTTTGGCCATGTTGTAGCTGCCGATGAAGCTCGGACACTGGCCGGCGGCGTGCCAGGTGGAGCCTGACGTCAATTCCGCCTTCTCGATCAGCACGGAGTCCGTCCAGCCTTCCTCGGCCAGGTGATAGAGCAGCCCGCAACCCATCATGCCGCCGCCGACGATGACCACACGCGCATGATTTTTCATGAGTTTCCCCCGCTGAATATTGCTGTTGGTGCTTTAGGAGAAAGCTATGTGCTTAGCCGTTTTCGGGCAAGGGTATTTTTCAGCGGGTATTTTCGGCGAGGTCGAGGGGGCCAGCCAGTGCGGCGAACTGGCGCTCAATGAGGGTCCGGGTTTTCTGGAAGGCGGTCAACTCGGCGCCTTTCAGTTTGCGCCCCGACGGCATTTTGACGCGCATGGGGTTGACCTGACGGCCAGAAAGCAGGATTTCATAATGCAGATGCGGCCCGGTCGAACGCCCGGTGGTCCCCACATAGCCGATGACCTGGCCTTGGGTGACCCGGCGGCCCTTCTTCGTCTTGACCGACTTCATGTGGGCATAGGCGGTGGAATATTCGGAATTGTGGCGGATACGCACGTAATTGCCATAGGCGCCGTTACGTCCGGCCGCCTCCACGGTGCCGTTGCCGGCGGCATAAATAGGGGTGCCGCGGGGGGCGGCGAAATCCAGGCCCTTATGCATTTTCGTGTAGCCCAGGACCGGGTGCTTGCGCTTGCCGAAGCCGGACGACAGGCGGGCGCCGTCGATGGGGGTGCGCATCAGGGCTTTTTTGGTGCTGTGGCCCTTTTCATCAAAATACTCAGCGGTTCCATCGTCAAGGGTGTGCCGATAGACGGCATAGCGTTTGTCGCTGAGGGTCAGGGACGCAAAAACGATATCGCCGCTTTTCACCAGATCGCCCTGTTGGTTGTAAATTTTCTCGTACATGACCTCGAAGGCGTCGCCGACACGGATATCGCGCTGGAAGTCCACATCCCAGGAATAAAGCCGGATCAATTCACCGAGAACCGGATTGGGAACATCGACCTTGCGCCCGGCCACAAACAGGCTTTGTTCGATGGTGTTATTGGCACGCGCCATGCGCCGTGTCAGGGTCAATTTTTCCTTCGTTGAGTCGAACCCGCCGGCGCTGTTCCTGGAGACGATAACCCGGCTTTTGAAGTCAGGGGAAATTTGCAGGCCAGAAAAAACACCGGGGTCCGTGGTGCCGTCATCGCCCAGCAGTTTCGGGTCGGCGCGGAAGCGGATAACGATATTTTCACCCTGCCGGATGCGGGTCGGGTTGTAGTCTTTCTTCAAGGCGCGGATCGCGGCATCGGCCTCGGCGCCGGGGACGCCGGCATTTAAAAGCATGCGGCCAAGGGTGTCGCCACGGCCGACGGTCAAAATTTGTGAATAATTGGTGGCCGCCATTTTTGCCGTGAATTTGCGCGGATATTCCGTACGGCGCAGGGTTAGGGTGGCAGCGGCGGCCGGATTGCCGATCGATATGGGCGCCATGGAGAGCGTTACCGTAGTATCAGCGCTGGCCTGCCGGTCGGTCTCGAAGACAAACTTGGCCGACAACAGCACGCTGATGGCGAGCACAATGGCGACGAGGGATCCCTTTAGGAACATGGTTCCGGCAATTCGTTCTCTGACACTCATGAAAATATTTCCGCAACCGGGAACCCGGCGTAAGGACCTTCTTTATTGATTGATTCCGGAACGGAAATTGATGTTTCCCAGGGTGTAAGTCAAGTCTTAAGGTTGCTAATCAACCAACAGAATCAAGACTATCCGCACATTTATTAAGAAATCATTGTGGAGAGGATTTAAGCAACGCCCGACCGGCCATCCAGATAAACATAACACCGCCGATGACTGCGATCAGCGCGCCGATGCCGTTCATGTACATGCCGATGACGGCCCCCATGTCCTGCAGCCCTTGCGCGGCACCGGAGGCCTTGCGCGGTGTGCCATAGCCGCCGGCCCAAAACAGGCCGATGGCGGCAAACAACTGGCCACCGGCGAACATGTAGATTTGTGCCGTGATCGCCTTGCTGCGGTCTAGGGAGCGCCCGAGCAGCGGTAGAAACAGGCCGTAGAACAGACCCATAAAGGACAAATTGATGCCGGCGATAATGGCGTGATAGTGGGCCGGGGTACGGGTATCGCCGCCATCGACAAACAGCCCCAGGATTCCGCCGACGGCGAAAACCAGCGGCGCCAGCACCAGGCACTTATAGGCCGGATCCCGCCACGGCGTGGTTCCCTCGCGGCGATGTTTAAGCACGCTGAGCAGGGCAGGAACGCCAAACAGCAGGGCCGGGAAGGCCATGCCGTATTGCAAGGTGGTCAGCATGTCCCAGTATTTCATGGCGACGGGCGCATATTTCAGGGTCACAATGAGACCGAAGATGGGATAGAGGCCAAGGAAGGCGAACGCCGTCAGGGTCAGTTCCCGGTCGCCGAAATCACCTTTCAGGGTGATGTGGCCCAAGCTGTAAAGGGCCACCAGCAGCAGGGCTGTGTTGACGAATTGCAGCACATGGCCACCGCCCCAGAACAGGCTTTCATTAAATTCAAAGGACAGTTCCTCGCCGGCCAGGGAATTCGCGGCGACGGCAAAGCATATCAATGCGATGCTAAAGCCGAACCCGGCGGTGATGACGCCGAAGGGCAGGGGCTCTTTCCAGCGTTTGTCGCTGCCCGGAATACGGATCAGCAGGCGCAGCACCATCATCCCGATGGCGGCGCCGAGCAGGGCCAGTCCGGCGTAATAAACCGGGTCGGTGATGGCCGGGACATAGTTGTTAAGGGTCGCCTGACCGCGATTCATCAGGGCCGGCACGAACAGCGGCACGGTGCTTATATAGCCGGCAACGATGGCGATCTTGCCGAGCCAGCCGAGGTGCGGCCTGCCATCGGTCAGGCGATTGGTGGCGATGGCGAGAAGCCCGCCGAAGACGGCCAGGAACCAGACGACAAACGAAAAAACCACATGAATGACCAGACCTTTTTGGAAAAATCCCTCGGGCCATGAAACAAGAGTCTCGACGCCGGGTGTGCGCGACAACGCCAGCAACAATGCAAACACCCCGGCAATGGCCATCGAAATAATGGCGAGGCCGGCCCATCCCCGCAGCTCGGATTTCAGTTGAGGCCCGACTGGACCGGTCAGTTGTTCCAGAGTCATGATTTTCTCAGGCTCCCAGGGTGGGATAAAGGTGAATGGCCATCACGTAGACAACGATGCCGGAAACCGACACATACATCCACAGCGGCCATGTCCACCGGGCCAGGCGCTTGTGGGCGTCAAAACGTTCCCGAAGCGCCCTGAACAGGGTCATGGGCACCATGGGCACCAGCGCCACGGCACCGACGATGTGGGCGATCAGGATGGTGAAGTAGATCGGGCGAATAACGCCTTCGCCGCCGAACTTGGCCAGCCCGGCATTGGCGTGGTAGATGACGTAAATAATCAGGAACAGCACCGCCAGGGCGACGGCGCCCAGCATACAGGCCCTGTGGCGTGCCCGATTCCCTGCACGGATGAAGAAGTATCCGGCAAGCAGCACCAGGGTGGTCGCCGAATTGATGCCGGCAAGGATGTGGGGAAACGTGGTGATTTCAATCATTTGGATTTCCGGCAGGGGGTCACGGGCCGTAGTTGACGATCTTGTACATGATGCTGCCGTACATGAATGCGGCGATGGCCATGAAAATGGCGAAAGCCCCCCACTTGTTGATCTTTGGTTTCCGGCTGTCGGGCATGAATAGAGGCTCCACCTGATTGAATTTTAATGGTGTCAGAGGGGGGAATATAGGTGGCATGCGGACAAAAGAAAAGGCGGGAAACGCCGAAGCGCTCCCCGCCTTCTTTTTTAAGCCCTAAAACGCCTTAGTGGTAGTTGTAGGGTGTCCAGTCTTTGTCGACGGTGACCGGCGACGGGAAGTTACCCGGACCCGGCGGGTTCGGCGCATGGGTCCATTC
>JABMOQ010000011.1 GCA_013204045.1 Rhodospirillaceae bacterium
GGAGTACCAGGTCGGCTTGGAATCGGCCAGCCACTTGAAAACTTTCAAGGCGTTGAAACCGGGCGTGCAATAAACGCTTGCGCCCGCCGCCAGAGATGACAGCACGGTGGCAATCAGGCCGTGGATGTGAAACAGCGGCATAATATTAAGGCTGCGATCCCCCGGAACCAGCTTAAGCGTATTGCCAATGCTGACGGCCGAAGCAACCAGGTTACGCTGGCTTAACGGCACCAGCTTTGGCCGTGAGGTGGTTCCTGATGTATGCAGTACCAGGCCGACATCGTCAGCCTGGGCCAGGCCGGAAGACGCCGGGGAGGTGCCGGATGACAGGCCATCCCCGCCAATAATTTCAAATTCACCGGCGGCCATTTCTTCGGTCACGCGAAGCCGGATGACAGGCACGCCGAGTTCGGCGGCAACTTCAATAGCAGGCGATGTGCTATCCTCTTCGACAACCAGCACCCTGGCCTTCAGGTCTTCAAGGTAGAAGCGGTATTCATCGGCCCGGTAGTTGGGATTAAGCGGTGCCGTCGTCGCCCCGGCGGCAAAGGCCATGAAGGCAGTCGCCATTTCGGGGCCGTTGGCAAGCACGATGGCGACCCGGTCACCGCGCCCGATACCCAGATCGTTAACCGACGCCACACTACGCTCGATCAAATCAAGCAGTCCCTTGTAAGACAGATCAATCCGATCTGGCGCCGACAAGGCCACGGCATTCACGTCTTTTACGGCTTTCAAAAGATCGAAGACCGTCTTGGCTTCAGACATGATGATTCCTCATATTTGTTGTTAGCGTTTTCTGGTTACAGCGGCCAGCGCGAAGCCCGATGGCGCATCATCCGGTTGAACGAATGCAGCATCGGCAAGATCAGTAGAATTATGGCAATCACCATAATGACACCAGAAATGGGACGGAAGAAAAATATGTCAAAAGAACCGCTGGACATGAGCAGGGACTGGCGCATGGACGTTTCAGCCAACGGCCCCAGTACGATCGCCAGCACCGCCGGCGCCATGGGATAATCCAGCTTACGCATCAGGTAGCCGACAATACCGAAAATCAGCATCAGCCATACATCATGCATATCCTGGGTCGGGGCATAGCCGCCGATGATACAAAGGACGAAAATGACCGGCGCCAGAATGGTAAACGGCATACGCAGCACCCATAAAAATGCCGGGATAAAGGCCAGGTTAATGAGGACGGCGAAGAAGTTTGCCGCATACAGGCTAGCGATCAGGCCCCAGACGAATTCCTTGTGCTCGACGAACAGCATCGGCCCCGGATCGAGGCCCCAAATGACCATACCGCCCAGCAAAATAGCCGTGGTCGGCGAGCCCGGAATGCCAAGCGTCAGCATCGGTAGCATGGAACCTGTGCTGGCGGCGTTATTGGCCGATTCAGGTGCCAGCACGCCGTTTACATTGCCCTTGCCGAAGCTGTCCGGGTCTTTCGACATGCCCTTGGCAACCCCATACGCCATCAGCGCCCCGGGGGTCGCGCCGGCGGCCGGCAGGATGCCGACGAAGTAGCCCAAGAACGATCCCATCACCATAGTCTTGATGCCGCTTTTCAAGCTGACCAGCGCTTCCCAGATACGGCGGACAGTAATGTTGGCTTGGGAAATTTTCATATTCCCCTTGGTAGTTTCAATGGTCCACAGCATTTCGCCGATACCGTATATGCCGATGGCCAGCACCAGGAAGTTGATGCCATGAAAAAATCCGGGCAAATCCATGAAAATCAGGCGCGGCTCGCCACTGATGATGTCCAGCCCGACGGCGCTGAACACCAGGCCGATGAATATGGAAAAGAAGGTTTTCGGTATGTCATCACCGCCGAGCCCGACAAACGTCGCGAAAGCCAAAAGCATCAGCGCAAATTCTTCCGGTGCGCTGAAAGCCAGCGCAACATGGGCCAGAGGCGGCGCGAACAGGGTGAACAGCACCACTGAAATAGAGCCGCCCACGAACGATGCCGTGGCCGCTGCGACCAGGGCCCTATCGGCCTCGCCCTTCAATGCCATGGGTCGACCGTCAAACGTGGTGGCCACGGCCGTCGAAGCGCCCGGAATACCCAGCATGATAGAACTGATGGCACCGCCATACATGGCGCCGTAATAAATGGCCCCCAGGAAAATAACGGCCGAGGTTGGTGGTACCAGATAGGTCATCGGCAACAAGATAGCGACGCCATTGACCGAGCCCAGTCCGGGCATGGCACCGATGAACATGCCAAGAATGACGCCGGCGATGACCAGCCCAAGATTTAGTGGTTCAAATGCAAGTAAGAACCCGTCCATCAAATGCGCGAAGATTTCCATAGCAGATCAGATCTCTATTAAAGGAACATACTGTAAAGGGGATAAAACAACGGCTCGGTAACCCCCTTGGGCAGGGTGATTTTTAAGGCAATTTCAAAGAAGAAAAACAGCGTGACCGGTGTAAAAGCTGCAATTGAACCTGTTATTATCCAGCGATGCCGCCCCATAACGCGCATGTAAAATGCCAGGAATAACGGAATTGCTATATAAACGCCAACCACCTCTATAAGGCCAATGGTGACGGTTAGCGAACCGGCAACAATTGCAAATAAAACCATCGTGTGCCGGTCCATATAAGGATCTTCTGAACGGGCCGGTTCATCGGCGCGCCGGAACCAGCGAACGATAATAAGCACGCAGCAAACCAGCATGCCGACCGCCAGCCAGAACGGAAAGGCGCCGCCGCCGGGGCCCTCTCCGGGGATCCAGCCGATTGGCAATTCGGCACTTTTCCACATGAGATAAAGAGAGAATGCCGCCATCACGGCGGCCATTATTAGTTCAGCTCGTCTCATTGATGGGGCCTTCTCTGTTTAGTGTCTTTATCTGCTATGCACTCCAAGCAGCTTCGGAAAGGAAATATCCGAAGCTGCTCAAAGGCATATATTATTTCAGCAAGCCTTCGTGAGTTTTAATGGCTTTGGCCCAATAGCTTTTCAGCCCATCACCGGTCAGGAATTCGCCTTGAAGACTTTTCTTGGCCTTGTATTCCTGCCATTCGGTCGTTTTATAGACGTCGGCGAACAGCTTCTGATAATAGGCGGCGGCTTCGGCGCTCATGCCGGGGGCACCGACAACGCTACGCTGCATGAAGTAGGAAAAATCCTTGCCCAACTCCTTGAAGGTCGGGGCGTCCGGATACATGGCCAAGCGTTCATCCGTGAAGGCGGCAAGCGGTTTGGTCGTACCGGCCTTGAAAAACCCATCTTGTTCGGAAGGATTGTTGACCGTTGATTGGATGTGACCGCCGGCCAGCGCCTTGGCAACATCTCCACCGCCCTTGTACGGAATGTACTTGATTTTCAGGCCGTAGGTCGCATTCAGGTAATCGGTGAGAATATTATCTTCGGAGCCGGAACCGGTTCCGCCCATAAGCCATTCGCCGTCTTTCTTGGCCTTAACCGCAGCGACAAATTCATCGACATTATTGATGCCGCTGTCGGATTTGACCCACAGCAGAAACGTATCCTCGGCCATGCGGCCAATCGGGGTAAAGGTCATAACGTCAACACCAAGCCCAGACTGACGCATGGGTGTGGTGTAGAAGCTGTTCAGGGTGACCATGATCGTGTGGTCGTCACCGGTTTTCTGCTTCAGGTGAATCAGCGCCTCGGCGCCGGTACCGCCGGACTTGTTGATCGGCGTCAAAGGCATCGGTGACATGTTGTTCTTTTGAATGACGCTTTGCATCAAGCGGGCCATCTTGTCGGCGCCGCCGCCTTTACCGGCCATGATGATGAAGTCGATCGGTTTTTTCGGCGTCCATTCTGCCGATGCAGCAAAAGGCACCATCGCCGCAACCGATGCGACCGCAAGGCCTTTCGCAAATTTGGTAAATATACTTAACATTAATTCCTCCCTAATTTGTTTGATGTAAACGGTTGAAACGATATTTTTCTACAGATTGTGGTCTCTGCTTTTTAGATTTTGTTATTTCACGCTGGCAAGATAATCAAAGGCCGCCTTTGCGCCGCTCTTGTCGATCGGCACACCGGCCATTTCCAATCCCATCTGAACACCGCCAAGGGCGCCACTCAGCATTATTTCATTGCAGGCACCCATGTGACCGATACGAAACACCCGGCCCTTGAAACGGGCCAGGCCAGAGCCGAGAGCCATGTTAAATCGTTCGAGAATCTGTAACCGCATGGCATCAGCATCGAACCCTTCAGGGGTGAAAACAGCGGTTACGGAATTGCTGTATTCTTCCGGATTGGCACATACGACCTCAAGGCCCCAGGCGGTGACGGCACGGCGGGTCGCCTCGCCCATGCGGGAATGGCGGGCAAAAACATTGTCGAGACCTTCTTCCATCAGCATGTCGATAGATTCCCTGAGGCCAAACATGTGTAAAACGGCCGGCGTATACGGGAAAAAACCGCTGGCATTATCAGCCATCATCCAGTCCCAGTCCCAATAACACTTTGGGAACTTGGCCGTTTTGGCGGCGGCCAGGGCTTTTTTGCTGATCGCGTTAAAGCTAATCCCCGGCGGCAGCATCATGCCTTTCTGGGATCCGCCAATGGCGACATCGACACCCCATTCATCCATGCGGAAATCTATTGAGCCCAGTGAGGAAATGGTATCGACAAGCAGCAGCGCAGGGTGCTTGGCATTGTCTATTGCCTTGCGGATGGCAGGGATACGCGCGCATACGCCATTGGCGGTTTCGTTGTGAACAGCCAAAACGGCCTTGATCTTGTGCTCTTTGTCCTCAGCCAGCCTTGCCTCGATCTCATCGGGATCGGGGCCCCGGCGCCAATCGTTGGCTTGCACTTCCACATCAAGGCCAAAGTTATTGGCCATCAATATCCATACTTTTGAAAAATGCCCCGTATCGAACATCAGCACCTTGTCGCCGGGTGACAGCGTGTTGACGATAGCGGCTTCCCAGGCGCCAGTACCTGAAGACGGGAAGATCAAGACCGGCCCGTCTGTCTTGAATATTTTTTTCATGTCTTCGAACAGGCCGAGGGCTAGCTGCGCGCTTTCCGGTCCCCGGTGGTCGATTGCCGGCCGGTCCATGGCCAGACGGATACGATCAGGAATATTAGTCGGCCCCGGAAGTTGAAGAAAATGCCAACCGGCCTTTCCGTGAACATGTTCCACGTGGCTCGCAGCAGTGCCAGCATCCATTCGAGTTATCCCCCTTGTTCTTTATTATACGGCCCGGAAATCGTTCAGGGCTCGCCTATTTATTTCCGGACACGGCATAAATTTTTCATACCGTGAAAAAAATCAGCCGAACTATACGTATCAGTACGCCTGTTTACCCACGCCCAAATGGGTGGAAAGGAAAACTCTTAAGTAGAGGGAAAATACTACCCTTAAGTATGGTGCATATGCATATAGAACCTGCGGTGACGTCGCCGAGATAGTTTATACAATTCTTCTTTTTATTTTTGGCGGAACCCACCGAACTCGGTAAAACTGGCACTAATGATAAGGGTTGCGCCAAGCATTTCACGCATCCCGAACGGCTCATCAATTAGAAAAGCTGCCGATACAAGAGAAATGGCGACTTCAAGCATTAGAAAAATTGAGGCCTGACCGGGCTGTAACCGGCTTGCCCCAAAAAGAGTGAGAAGAACTGCCGGGAGCAGCCAGATAAAGGCTAGAGCAATCAGCCAAGCCTCCCCCCCAAACACGCCGCTTCCGAATCCGCTCACGGCCAGAGAAACCCTGCTTCCAGGCACAAGGGTCAGCATATAGAAAAAAGGTCCCATAAGCGCCAGAGTCGTGAATATCAGGCCAGAAGTTGACGTAGAAACCTTCGACCGGTCCAAGAGTGTAAAAGCAAAAGCCCAGGCTATCCCGGAAATAAGGGCCATGAAATCAGCAACGCTTGAAGGCAAAGGAAATCCTGAGCCTTCATAGAAAACAACGCCCATACCGGAAATGCCCAAAAATATTCCGGAAATGCGCCGAACTGTTATGGCATTACCATTGATGACCCGCCCAAGTATCGCGCTCCATACCGGCATCAGGTAGAATAGCAATACCACTCTGGCGACGTTGCCACGGACCATGGCCTCAAAATACAGCGCGATACCAAACCCCATAAGAAGCCCCAGGAACCAGAGTCTGGCCCCGGATATCTTTGACAGGCGGCGTTTATAGGACAGGAACCCAAATAAAACGATTGTCGCAAGAATACAGCTTACCGTGGTTGCCAGACCTTGTGCCCAGCCAACACTATTCAATTGCCGAATGGGTATCCAGATTGTCCCCCACAGTACCGTCGATGCCACAACAGCCAGATCAGGACGCATTTTCAACCCAATGCCAAATCAATGACAATGCGGCCATCGACCTTGCCCTGGGCAAGACGATCGAGGGCATCGTTTACTTTGCCTATGGAAATGGCTTCAATGCCGATCTTCATATCCATGGTGGCAGCAAGATGAAGCAGGTCTCGCATTTCTTGACGCGTTCCGACCGAAGTGCCGGTGATTTTGGCACCCGTATACAATAGCCATTCCAGATTCAATTCCACCGGATCGGGAGCCTGGGCAACAGAAACAATCCATCCCCGCGCATTGATAGAATCAACCATTGCCTGCCACGTCTTATTGGTTGGGGCAAAATTGATGCAGGCGTCAGCTCCACCCAAATCGCGAATGGCCGATGCAGGATCATCCGCGGAAAGGAATGTATGATCAGCGCCAAGGCTACGCGAAATTTCAAGTTTCTTCTCGCTGGAATCTACGGCAACAACCATAGCCCCGGCAGCCTTGGCCAATTGAATGCCATACTGACCGAGGCCGCCACACCCAAATATGGCGCAGATTTTTCCTGGGTATAGATCCGCCTTGCGGATGGCGCCATAGGCCGTAACCCCGGCGCACAACAGCGGAGCTGCAACAATTGAATCCAACTGATCCGGTATCACTACCGTATAGGCTTCCTTGACAATGGCATACTCTGCAAATCCACCATTGATGTTGAAGCCATGCCCCCGGTGCTCACTGCAAAAAGATTCATGACCGGTCAGGCATTCCCTGCAATGCCCACAGGTATCGTGCATCCACGGCAGCCCCACCCGCGTTCCTTCTTCAATAAAATTGCATCCAGAGCCGCGCTTGACGACCCTGCCAATACCTTCATGGCCAAGAGTAATCGGGAATATTGGAGGGTTAGGTGCCGTAGACCCGGTTTTCATATCCAGGTCGCTATGACAAACACCGCAGGATTCAAGCTTGATCAGTAATTCGCCATGGCCGGGCTCCGGTATTGGTATTTCCCTGATATCGAGCGGTTTTCCAAATTCCGTCAGCACCGCCGCCCACATGGTTTTTTTCTTCACGATTGGTCTCTCCTCAACGCCTTGCCGCCTGTAGAAAAATTTCAAGAGTCACTTATATAGCCGGACGCCAGTCAGGCCAACCGATGGCATGCTCCAACGCCTGGGCAATGCGCAGCGTGGTTACGTCATCATGGCGGTGGCCGATAATTTGCACCGCCGAGGGCATTCCCGCCGATGTCAATCCTGAAGGAACCGTCAGGGCCGGACAAGGCGCCAGATTGTTGAAAGCCAAAGTCAGTTCCAGAGCCACGTAGCGGCCGTTATCGTCTTCATAATCAAAATCTGCATCCGATAAGGTGACCTGCGGCGCAGTGCGGGTGATGGTCGGGCAGATCAAGGCATCGTAGGTTTCAAAAACTTTGCAAAGAGAATGCCATTGTTTTGTCCTGACTTCCTCGAGGCGCTTATAGGTGACGGCATTTACCTTGAAGCCCTCATCCATCAAAGAAACAAGATAAGGTGTCATTTTATCACGCCATTCTTCCAGATGCTGCCCGGCCCAGGCGGCCAGGGCAACCTGCCAGATGGTACCCCAGGCATCGCTGACTTCTCGCGTCCAGCCAAGATCGACTTCCTCGACAATGGCGCCCATGCTTCTTAGTTTATCGCAGGCCGACAGAGTCAGTTCGGCGACGTCTGACTCGATGGCATAATATCCAAGGTCCGGGCTAAAGGCGATGCGAAGACCATCGAGCCCCTTGTCGATGTCTGCAAAATTTTCGATACGGCCAGGCAGCGACATGATGTCACGATCATCCGGCCCGTGGGTTACCTCAAGGAACAATGCGGCATCACCAACGGTACGGCTTAGAGGGCCGAAATGAGAGATATTATCGAAAACGCTGGGCAGGATATCCATGGGGATACGCCCGAGGCTCGGCTTCAATCCGACAAGTCCGCAAAAGGCCGCCGGGATGCGGACCGACCCGCCCATGTCAGTCCCTTCAGCCAACGGAACGCAGCCGGAACTGACGGCGGCGCCTGCCCCGCCCGATGATCCCCCCGGCGTCATTTCGGTATTCCAAGGGTTGCGCGTAACACCCCAAAGGGGGCTATTGGTAAAGCCCGCATGGGCGAATTCGGGCGTTGTTGTTTTGCCAATGATGATGGCGCCGGCTTGGCGCAATCGTTTGACGATGATCGGGTCTTCATCGGGTATCCAGTTTTCAAGGATCCATGAGCCACGGGTCGTCCGCTTGCCCTTCATCGGCGTAAAGTCCTTGATCGCCACCGGCACGCCGTGCAGGGGCCCGATTGCTTCCCCCTTGGCCCTTTGATCATCTGCCTGACGGGCCAGTTCGAGAGCCTCGTCGGCGTAGACAAAACAGAAGCAGTTAAGCGCCGGGTTAACCTCGTCAATGCGCGCCAACGCGTTCTTAACGACGTCAACAGCTGAAACCTGTCCGTCGCGGATCATTGCATTGATTTTTATGGCACTCGCATATGCCAGATCCAGGTCGCTCATATTAGCCCCCTTACTATAGCCGAACCCTTGATAAATTTTTTTCAGGAGCCGTAAAAGCCTCTCAGATAATCCCGGCCATCGCCTTGACTACGGATGGCCGCTCGCAAACCAGATCAAAACAACCCTGAACATTGGGAAAGTGCTCGGCTATCATATCCATGGGTTGATGCCAGGTGACCATCACCAGCACGTAGATATCAAGCGCACTAAACTGTTCGCCCAACATATAGGGCCCAGAAGCCGCCAGCCGGTCATCGACAATTTGCCATATTTTAGCCAGATCCAGATCGACCTGCGTGCGCACCCCGTCTGCTTGATCCTGCCGACTGGTAAAGCGTTCCGGGTAATACATTCTGGAATAGGCGGTTTGCAGGGTGTTCGACATATACATGAGCCATTGCAGGAAGGCCGCGCGTTCCGGGGTGCCCGGACCCGGTGCCAGGGCGCTGCCCGGATGCTTTTCCAGCAGATAAAAAATTATGGCCGCCGTTTCGAACACCACAAGCCCATCGTCAATCAATACCGGAACCCGGCCAGTCGGGTTAATGGCCAAAAATTCAGGTGTTTGTTGGTCGCCATCCGCAAGGTTGATGTTGCGAATGCTATATTTGGCACCGATTTCCTCGAGTAATACCTCAATAATATCCGAGGCGCTTTCCTTGGATGCAAATAGCTCGTACATGGCTTTCGGCTCCGTTGTTATCCCTAGAGGTTAATGGAAATCACGATTTTACCCATGTTGCCGCCCGCATCCAGGCACTCATGAGCTTGGCAGATATCTTTCAGGTCAAACGTTTCAGAGATGTGAACCTGAATTTTTCCGGCGCTTAACAGCTTCATCCCTTCCTCGACCATCGCCGCCTGCGCTTCCAGGCGTTGCCGATCCTTCAGGACCATCGGCGTTAGCATCATCACGTTATGGATGGTCAGGTTGTTGACATAGGCCGTTTCATCAGCGTCGTCGGCCGGTGTTCCAATTAACGTAACGATGCGGCCATATGGCGCCATTGCCGTATAGGTCTTTTGCATGGCCTCGGGGCCGACATTATCAAATGCTACGTCAAGGCCGCGCTCATTCGTCCATGCCTTCGATACGGCAACAAAATCCTCATCGCGGTAGAAAATCGGTTTTTCAGCCCCAAGCGCCTTGACGAAATTTGCCTTTTCCTCGCTGCTGACCGTAGCAGCAACCTTAGCCCCCCTGACGGCGGCAAGCTGTACCGCCATATGGCCGGTGCCGCCAGCTCCGGCGTGGATCAGCACATGTTCGCTGGCCTGCACATTGGTGCGCTGGTAAAGGGATTCCCAGCAGGTGATCAGCACCAGAGGCAGCGCCGCCGCCTGCTCAAAAGAAATGCCTTCGGGCTTTGCAATCAGCTGCCCCTCAGGAACGACGGCGAATTCGGCATAGGTGCCGGGGGTGTCGCCCAGTCCACCATTACAGAAGCAAACGGCATCGCCGGGTTTGAAACGGCTGACGGCGGCACCGACTTCCTCGACGATGCCAGCCCCATCGTGGCCAAGAATAAAGGGGCTGGCAGTTTCCACATATGGGCCGAACGAGCGAAAATAACTGTCGGCGGGATTAAGGGCGGCGGCCTTAAGGCGGACCAGAACCGCATTTTCATTACCGGGCCACGGAAGCGTCACATCCGTCATTTCGAGCACTTCCGGGCCGCCCGCTGTTGTCGTCAGAATGGCCTGCATTTTATTTTTCATTATTAATAAGTTTCCCTAGTTGATTTAAGATATGCCAAGTTCCTGGCGCTTGCCTTTACTCCATCCTTGGGTCATGCGGTCTGCTATCATGGCAATGATCGCCATGCCGAAGCCGGCGATCATACCGACACCAAAATCGCCGTCCCCAAGCCCGATATAAACTTGCTGACCAAGATCATTTGTGCCGACAAGGGCGGCGATGACCAGCATGGCTATTGCGTACATGATGGTCTGGTTTAATCCCAGCATAATAATTGGTAGCGCCAATGGCAGCTTGACCTGAAATAGTAATTGTCTGCCGGTGCAGCCCATGGCTGTTGCAGCCTCGATAACATCTTCAGGCAAGTCTCGCAGGCCGTGTTCCACATAACGAACAGCCGGCACGATGGCATACGCTACGATCGCGATAAGCGCCGTAAACTCGCCAATCTTAAAAAGCATGACCACCGGAATCAGCAGCACGAAAAGCGGCATTGTTTGCAGGGTATCGTTGATGGGGCGCACGATTGCCGACACACGGTCGTTGTGGGCTGCCCAGATACCGATAGCGCCCCCGAGGACGAACGAAACAATAACCGCGAGCCCGCACATATAAAGCGAAAGCACGGCAACCTCCCAGGAACCGGTTAGTAACAGAAACGCTAGCCCCAGAGAGGTGCCAAGCGCCAATTTCCAGCCCCCCAGTCGCCAGCCGAGAAAGATAAAAACAACCGTCATTGCCAGCCATGGGATGTTGGTCAGCCCAAAATAATAAATAGTACCAAACAGGGCGACGGCTATGGCGGCCCGGCTGCTGATATAGTGAAACGCAGCCCCCATAAGCCCGATAAAAAGGGCAACGTAACCAAATGTAAAGGCGGCGGTCATCTCAAAGCCCCACGTATAGGGGCTAACTGTTTGCTCCAACCCAATACGCGTTGGCAACATTAGGTAAAAGAAACTTACCGTCTTTATGGTTTCAATAACTTCTCGATAATTGATGATAATATAATTGATTGCATCGTTTAAATATTGAGCCGGATTGTATTGCCAGGCCTCAGGATATTTGTGAAGGGCCGGAACGATTGCCGAAAGAGAAAACAGCGCAACGAACGCTACCCCAGCGACAATCCAGTGCCGGTGACGTTGGCGCCATGTTGGCGGCTCTTCATTGTTATATTCGCTTTCCCTGATGGCCAAGCCCCAGGTTATTCGGTCCATTAACATGGCAATAAGAGCGATAACGATGCCAGCCAGCAGGCTTTCACCGAAAAGTGCCTTGCGCATGGTCGATAGAACTTCCCACCCGATATCGTCGGTTCCACCGATAATAGAAGCAACAATAACCATGCTCAGCGAAGCCATTGTTGCCTGATTGACGCCAAGCAATATCTGGCGTTGAGCTGACGGCAGGCGTACCTGCCAGAATAGCTGGGCCCGAGTCGCCCCCGACATCAGCCCCGATTCAATAACCACGGCAGAGACGCCCCTAAGGCCAAGAACCGTATTCCGCACCATGGGTGGAAAAGAAAAAAGCAGACTCGCAATCACACCGACAACCGGACCGAAACCGAATAATAATAAGATGGGTATCAGATAGGCAAAGGCTGGCACCGTTTGCAGCAGGTCAAGCGTCGGCATCATAACACGCTCGGCCCGTTTCGAATAAAATCCCCATACTCCGAAACCGAAGCCGACAAGAATGGCAAGGGGCACCGAGATCGCGACCAGCGTCAATGAATTCATACTCTGATACCAGTAACCGGTTATCAGCATGTAAGACATGGATATCAGGGCGAAGATGACGAGCCGATAGCCTTGTGCGGCGTGGGCAACGATTGCGACAAGCGCCATTGTTACAGGCCAGGGCAACCAGTGGAACAGTTGTTGAATCCACGTAAATGGCCAGGTCATCGCCCAGGATATTGCGCGGAATACAGAGCCGAAAGAATCAACAAGGGCGACCATGCCGTTGTTCATGACAGGAGCTACCGGCAAGACAAGTGCTTCAGGATAAGACTTCAGCCAATCAATGTCCCGGCTTAGAAAAACGCAGGCCAGAATATACAAAATGAGGCCAAGCCAGATCCAGAACGTGCGATCCATCCGTGCGCTCATTGGCCCCTCACAATTTGCTGGCCGATGCGTCAACGTGCTGCGCCTCGACGCCTTTTGCGAGAGCTTCAATCAGTCCCTTTTGTGTAACAACCCCTATGGTATCGCCATTAGCCGGGGATTTTATAACGACACCGTCATCACTTCCGCATACTACTGAAAGCAAGTCCTCGAGAGTCGTATCACCATCGACGGAAGGCAAGCCCCCTACAGGACCGGACGGCTGCTCGGCGATATCTGCTGCCGTGAGCACCCTGATCCAGGGGACATCGCTGGTAAATTCGGCAACGTATGAATCGGCCGGATGAAGGACAAGTTCATCAGGAGTCCCAATTTGCACAATAACGCCGTCACGCATGATTGCCATTCGGTCAGCGATACGAAGAGCTTCCATAAAATCGTGGGTAATGAACACAATTGACTTGTGCAGCATTTGTTGAATTCTCAGGAATTCGTCTTGCATCTGCCTACGGATCAAAGGATCAAGGGCAGAGAAAGGCTCGTCCAGAAACCAAAGCTCCGGTTCTACAGCGAGGGATCGCGCGATGCCGACCCGCTGTTGCTGGCCACCGGAAAGCTGGCTCGGATGGCTGCTTTCGCGCCCTTCCAAGCCTACAAGCTCGATAACCTGTTGAGCTTTTTCTTGCCTTTCCTTCAGTGAGACGCCCTGAAGCTTTAATGGAAAGGCTATATTTTCCATGACGGTCAGATGCGGAAGCAATCCGAAGCTCTGGAACACCATGCCCATCTTGTGGCGCCTGATATCAATCAGTTCTTTTTTAGATGCCTCCAGAAGATTTCGATCATCAAGGATGACCTCACCCGCCGTCGGCTCAACCAGCCTTGATAAACTTCTAACAACTGTCGACTTGCCGGATCCGGAAAGCCCCATAATGACAAAAATCTCTCCCACATGAACATCGAAACTGACATCACAGGCGGCAACGATATGGCCGTCGCTTCGAATTTGTTCCGCCAACCCCACGGGATCGTCGACGCGGCCCGAGCGATTGGTAAAATATTTATCGGGCGTGGCGCCATAGACTTTCCATACGTCGCGGCAGGACAATTTTACATCGCCCTTGTCGAACTCATTACTTGAAGTTTCCTGGATCACGATTCCTCCGGCGTGGATACTGTTTCGCCGATCTTACCAAAAAAAATCGGGAGAATAAGGTTTGGGCAGTGCCGCGCCGAATTCTCCCGATATTCCGGTTCAATACCTGATGTTAGCTTACATCTTGGCAGCTTTGATCCACGGTCCCCAGATCGCCTCGTTACCGTCAATCCAGTTCTTGACGACGTCTTCCAGCTTGTTACCTTTTTCATCGACCTCCAGGATCAGGGCGTTCTGGATATCATTGCTCAGCTGTATGGATTTCATAAACTTGTATGCAGCCGGCCATTTGCCTTTGAAACCTTTCCAGACGACTTTATCGACGGTAGCTTGCTGAAAACCACAGGCACTGCCTTTCTTCTGGCTGCCTTCGTCACAGTTAACACCGTTGCCGTCCCACTTGATCCAATTGAGCTTATATGATGAAAACAACCAGTGGGGCTGCCAGAACATCATCAACATCGGCTGCTTTGCCGCGTAGGCGCTTTTCATCTCGGCGATCATCGCGCCTTCCGAGCCACCTGCAATGGCATTAAATGGCAATCCAATTTTTTCGACCAGTTCTTTCGAACGCGTTCCCCAGTCAGCGGGATACGTAATCAGTCTCCCTTTGGGGAAGGTCTCGGCAATGCCGAACGCCTGGGCGCATTTATAAAGAGCCGTATAGCTGGGCAGGCCCGGGCATTTTTCTTCCATGTAGGGCGGATAAACCCAGCCTTCCCGCGGCTGCAGTCCCAGCGAGCCGAGCACCTCGATATCACCGGATGCAACGGCCTTCGGATAGATATCGCCGAGATTATTGGTCCAGACTTCGGGTTGGGTATGCAACGAGCCCTGGGAAATACCGGCAAATTGCGGAACGGCACCGGCCGTTACATATTCTACGTTATAGCCCATTTTTTTAAGAAGCTCGCCGGTGATATGAGCCGAAAGATGCTGACCGGTCCATTCATTGATGGCGACCTTGATCGGATCAGTCGATTCCGGAATAGATGCGGCCTGGGCAGTGTTGGCCGAGACGGCGACCAAGGCCACAGAGGCGATCGCAACAATCTTCGCTATGCGTTTAAACATGAATAACCCTCCCTTTTATTGTTTGTTTGAATACCCCCCATGGGAATTTGGCGACAAATCTAGCAGATTTATTCTAGGTTTGAAGTGAAACAATTATGATCCGCGCTAAAATAGAGGTGAATCCAAACAAGTATTTGATATTAAATCAATTTATCTTGATGGAGCGGCTAGAAACAGGGAGTCAAAAGTCCGGTGACAGATGAACAAGCACAGGGCGTATTCCTCCTTGAGCACCTATCCGATGGAATTATACGCATTTTGGAGCGACACGTTGATCCCTGGCTCAGGGCAAATATCTGGCTGATCCCAGGCCGGGACCGGTCTCTTTTAATTGATTCGGGCATGGGGTTATGGCCCTTGCAATCGTACATTCAGGGCCTTGTCGAAAAACCGGTTCTTTGCCTCAGCACCCATTGTCATTACGATCATGCCGGCGGTGCGTACGAGTTCAATGAACGATTGTCGCACCCGTCCGAGGCCGAGATACTAAAACATCCGAGCCGGGAAAATGTATTGATCAACCGCTTTGTTGGGGCCGATACGGTCAAGATTCTGGCGGAGGACGGCTATCGTGCCGAAACTTACTGCATAAGGCCCTGCCCGCCGTCCCGGCCCGTCGATGAAGGCGATGTCATCGATCTTGGTGATCGTCTTTTCCGCGTCGTCCACCTGCCGGGACATTCACCGGGCTCGATCGGCGTTTGGGAAGAGCATACCGGCATCCTGTTCAGTGGAGATGCCGTCTATGATGGCGAACTTTACGACGATTACTATCATTCAAGCCCTGAAGCCTATCAGGAAACCATGCGCCGCATGATAGAGATGCCACTCGACACAATTCATCCGGGTCATTATGCGAGCTTCGGGCGCCCTCGGTTCAAAGACATTGCCGAAGACTACCTGGCTGGGCGGCGCTCACCCACTTGCCCGGCATCGGCAGGGAAAAGCTGAGCGTGGCTTGCCATATGTGCCCTGACAGGATTAGGTTGAGCACATGAAAGATGCAGACTTCATCATAGTCGGCGCTGGCTCAGCCGGTTGCGTGCTGGCCAATCGCCTGACCGAGGATCCGGCCTGCCGGGTCGTGCTGATCGAAGCCGGCGGCAGCGACCGCAGCATCTTTATTCAAATGCCGACGGCACTTTCAATCCCCATGAACATGGCTAAATACAACTGGGCCTTTGAATCTGAGCCGGAACCGTTTCTTGACAATCGCCGGATGCATTGCCCCCGCGGCAAGGTGCTTGGCGGATCGTCATCTATCAACGGCATGGTCTATGTGCGTGGCCATGCCCGTGATTTTGATGAATGGGAAGAACATGGCGCCAGCGGCTGGAACTATTCGGGATGCTTGCCCTATTTCCAGAAGGCCGAGACCTGGATCGGCGGCGGTGACAACTTCAGAGGGGGCAAAGGCCCCCTGCATACGTGCAACGGCAACGGAATGCAGAACCCCCTTTACCACGCCTTTATCGAAGCCGGGGCCCAGGCGGGGTACCCGGTCACCGGGGATTACAACGGCCAGCAGCAGGAAGGCTTCGGGCCGATGCACATGACGGTCCGAAATGGTGTTCGCGAATCGACGGCAAACGCCTATCTGCGTCCGGTCCGAAAAAGGCCCAACCTTGATGTTATTACCCAGGCCATGACCCGAAGGGTGATCATGGAAGGCAAGCGAGCCGTCGGCGTCGAAATCGAACGTGGTGGCAAGCGCAGCACCATAAGGGCTTCGCGCGAAGTTATCCTGTCGGCCGGATCAATCGGCTCTCCTGCCCTGCTGCAAGTGTCAGGGATCGGCCCGGCAAGCACGTTGAAATCTGCCGGTGTGGATGTGGTGCATGACTTGGCCGGTGTCGGCGAAAACCTGCAAGATCATCTCGAGGTCTATTTCCAGTTTAGTTGCAAACAGCCCATTACCCTGAACGGTAAACTGGACCCGTTTAACAAGCTTCTGATCGGGGCCCGCTGGTTTTTCTTTAAAAGCGGCCTTGGCGCGACCAACCATTTTGAATCCTGCGCCTTTATTCGATCGAAGGCCGGCATCGAATGGCCGGACATTCAATATCACTTCCTGCCGGCGGCCATGCGCTATGATGGTCAGGCCGCCTTTGACGGTCACGGATTCCAGGTACATGTCGGCCCAAACAAGCCGAAAAGCCGGGGACGGATGCATATCAAGTCCCCTGATGCCAGGGACAAGCCAAAAATCATCTTTAACTATCTGGAAGATGAAGCTGACCGGGAAGGCTTTCGTGCCTGCATTCGCCTGACCCGCGAGATCATTGGCCAGGAGGCGATGGCCCCTTATCGGAATGAGGAAATCCAGCCGGGAGCAGATATTCTTTCCGATGCTGAAATCGATACCTGGATTCGGGCAAATGGGGAAAGCGCCTACCATCCATCATGTACGTGCAAAATGGGTCGTGATGACGACCCCATGGCGGTGCTCGATTCGGAATGCCGTGTCAGGGGAACGGAAGGTCTTCGTGTCGTCGATTCATCAATTTTCCCGACCATTCCCAACGGCAACCTGAATGCTCCGACGATCATGGTGGCCGAGCGCGCCGCCGATCTTATTATTGGACGCACCCCCCTGCCGCCTGCCGATGTAAATCCCTGGATAAACCCGGGACACAAGTCCCAACAACGTTAGAAAACCTCTGGGGGAAGCATATTGATAAATACCGATGCAATCATTATCGGCGCCGGTTTTGGCGGCATGTATATGCTTCACAGCCTTCGCAAGCTCGGCATATCCGTACGGGCTATTGAGGCTGGAGGCGACGTAGGTGGTGTTTGGTATTGGAATCGTTACCCCGGCGCAAGATGCGACAACGAGAGCGTAACCTACTCCTATTCCTTTAGCGACAAACTACAACAAGAATGGAGCTGGCCAGATCGATATGCCGAACAACCTGAAATATTGAAGTACGCCCGTCATGTCGCCGATAGGTTCGACCTTCGCCGGGTCATTCACTTCAACACGCGCGTGACCTATGCAAAATTTGATGAAAATAAAAACAGGTGGCTTATCAAGACAGATGGCGAGTCAGAATTTTCTGCCCGTTTCTGCATCATGGCTACTGGCTGCCTGTCGGTACCAAAAATTCCCGACATAAAAGGCCTTAAAAATTTTAAAGGTGAACTTTATCACACGGCCGATTGGCCTGATGAAGGTGTTGATTTTTCGGGCAAAACTGTTGGCATTATTGGAACGGGATCGTCCGGCATTCAGTCAATTCCTATCATCGCAAAACAGGCCAAACACCTGACCGTGTTTCAACGCACACCAAATTTCAGCATTCCTGCGTGGAACGTCCCAATAACGCCCGAAAAGGACCAGAAACAAAAGAAAGAATACCCCGCCCTTCGGCGCAAGGCCCGGGATTCCATGGCCGGCGACTACGGAGAAGAAAATGTCATAAGGGTGTTGGACCTTACAGAAAATGAACGACAGGCCGAATTTGAAAAAAGATGGCTACAGGGAGGATTCAATTATCAGTATGCATTTGCAGATGCACTTGAATCACATGATGCTAACGAGCTGGTTGCGGAATTTGTTCACAAAAAAATTCATCAGATGGTCAATGATTCTGACGTAGCAGAACTTTTATGTCCTAAGGATTACCCGTTCGGCACCAAGCGGTTGTGTGTTGACACTGGTTATTATGAAACCTTCAATAGGGATAACGTCTCTTTGGTCGATATCAAGGGCACTCCCATTAAGCAGATGACCCATAACGGCCTTCAAACAATCAATGCAGAATATACGTTTGATGTCCTGGTTTTGGCCACCGGGTTTGATGCAATGACTGGCGCCTTAACAAATATTGACATTCGGGGGAAAGAAAATATTTCGCTTAAGCAAAAGTGGGATGATGGCGCACGCTCATATCTTGGCCTCGCTATTGCGGGATTCCCAAACATGTTCACAATTAATGGCCCCGGCAGCCCCTCAGTGCTTGTGAATATGATTCTGGCTTGCGAGCAGCATGTGGAATGGATAACCAATTGCATCGCACATCTAAACGAAAGAGGAGCCGACCACATCGAAGCGAAAGTCGATGCTGAAAACGCATGGACCTTGCATGTGAATGAACAAGCCAACCGCACGCTCTATCCACAGGCAAATTCGTGGTACCTGGGGGCGAATGTTCCCGGCAAGCCGCGCGTCTTCATGCCTTATGTCGGAGGATTCAAAGTGTATAGCGATAAGTGCGATAAAATTGCTGAAAATGGTTACGAGGGGTTTTTTCTCGAAACCAATGATCAGTAATTAATTTATCTTCCGCAGATTAACCCTTGATCGCAGCGATGTTCAAGGAATTGAAGTGATGTAAAAAATGCTCACTCCACTCCTTGGAACAATCGGGGTCGACCATCAACCGCCCGGGCCGACAGCCAAGAGAATGTAACCCGCGCTGTACGCTCTCGCATAACTCGACATCTTCTGGCCCAAGCTTATCGTTGAACCAGTCTACGGCTGAACGAGTCTGTGCATCGATTTCGCCGTCGAATGTGAAATATAGTAATGGTTCGTGCGTTGTTTCAGAACTGGTTGGATTCATAAGGAAAACCAGCAAAACGTTGGCACCTGGCAGTGTGATAAATGCCGTATTCGGCCACAGAAAGACAATATTGAAACCCTCATCTTGACCGAAAAGGGTCCGGGGCCCTGCAGTCGCATACGGGAGCTTATCGGGGGCACCGCCCTTGCCGGTAAACTGGACAATTTTATCGGATATGTCCCACTGATAACTCGATTGATCAATAACGTCAGAAAGTTTGGCGTGAGCCGGGCCGGAATAGAAGGAATGGTAATTTTCAAGAAAATTTTCAACTATGACCTTCCAGTTGGCATTGATTTCAAATTCCTGGGACTTAGCATGATGAAGCTTCGTCGATTCTGGAGCCATGGCTAAAAATCGCTCTCGGAACGATGGCGCGGCCTCATCAAGGGATTGTGCGTTCGCATCCAAGTTCACCAGTATGAACCCACCCACTGTTTCCATGCTAACCGCCGATATGGAAAACGATTCTTTATCAAAATTCTTAACGTCATCGCATTTCGGTGCGTTGCGCAAATTTCCCTCTAGATCATAAGTCCAGGAATGATACGGGCAGCGGATAACGCTCTTGAGATTCCCATTACCGGAAAGAAGCTGGTGCGATCGATGCCTGCACACGTTAAAAAATGCACGAACGACGCCATCATTTCCGCGCAGAACATAGATCGATTGGCCGACCACGTCGCCGACCAGATAATCTCCCGGTTTTTCCACTTGGGATTCGTGACAAAAGTACACCCAATTGCGGTAAAAAATATTTCGCCGCTCTATTTCGAATATATCAGTGCTGAAATAATATTCTGCATCAGGCGTGAATGATTGTGTCGGGTCGTCCGTAAAATTTGAGGTAAAATCAATATTAGCCGGCATCTTTATCATCACGCACAACCCTATTATTCTGTTTCATGTTATCGCTCGTAGCGCCCGTAGGATTCAAGAATTTCTATTTGATGACCGTCGGGATCGTAGACATAAAAAAAATTACACATAAATTCACTGTCTGCATAATATGCATCGGGAGGATCTAGTTTATAGTCAAGTAACAAAAGGCGGCTATATTCAGCCTTAAGGTCAGTCGTACTGAAAGCCATATGCCATAAACGGCCATCAGCAACTTCATTACCAACGCCAGCATCCGGGCTGATTAACTCTATCTCCATATCGCCTTCTGCACTTTGCATATAGACCAACATATGCCCGTCATATTTATGGCGATCAGAAATCTTGAACCCGAGCGCCTTCTCATAAAATTCTATAGAAACTTGCAAATCACGAACATGAATCATGCAATGAATGAATTTCAGCGAGGCGTCTGATATTGTCATTGAAAATCCATATCCTTAAATTAGTCACTAAATCTTTCCGAACGAACAGATTATCATATCTCATGAATCGGCGGATCATACCGGCTGCCAGGCTCATCCTTATACTCTCGGTATTTTGACAAAAAATACAAGCACTTGAATATTGATAATATGAACCCAGTTTGGGTATATTTTACATACTGATTAAATAAAGTGATATGGAAACGGCATGGGTGCATCAACAATCAAGCAGGAAGTCGAAGTCGGGCGGCATAATACCCCCGACGTGGCGTGGCCGACGCTGCGCCTTGCCGCGGGAGTCTATGTGGGGCTTGCTGCTTCCATCTACGGTGTGATCAGCGGTGCGATACCCATGGTTGCCGGTGCCATCATTAATACCGTCATCCTCTACAGTACATATACGGTGCTGCATGAAGCCGTACACGGCAATATCATCAGGCGTAACCCCAAGTGGCACTGGATCAACAAAGCCGCCGGCATGGCCATCGCCGCTGTTTTGTGGATGTTTTTTTATCCCCACAAGAAATCCCACATGACCCACCATGCGAAATGCAACACCGACGCCGATCCCGATATTTATGCGCGTGGCCCCTTCGGCGTGGTCACGTTCTGGCGTATTCCGTTGGCTACCCTTAGTAACCTTAATCCTTTGACGCTTTACAAAACATGCGTGCACTTCAACCTGACAGACCGTGAACGGCGCATCAGCCTGGCCACCTATGGCGCATATGCAATGGTTCCAACAGCCCTTATCTATCTCGGCTACGGCTATGAATTCGTGATGTTGTGGTTGATTCCATATTTCATCGGCTATTCCATCATGCTGATATTTTTTACCTGGGTGCCGCACCACGATCACATGGAAACCGGACGCTACCGTGACACCCGGGCCTCGTTGTGGCTAGGTGCAGAATTTCTGACCCAAGGACAGAACCTGCATCTTATCCATCACATGATGCCAACCATTCCGTACTATCTTTATGAAGCGACCTTTAAGGAAATTCGCCCGCTTCTGGAACAAAACCACGCACGGATTGATGGATTTTGGCCGTCCCTTAAATCCTAGAGAATAAGATTTTCAACGGGCAAGCGCCTTATTCGCCTTTTCATCAGATAAAAATCTTGTCGTGACGGGTGGGGATATCTGCATCCACGGGCGCATCAAGTTCACGGGCGTAGCGGTGACCGGCAAAAACGGCCGCCGCGATGATTGCCGGTGCAAGGCAGTCCCCGAACCGCTGCACCGTCAGGGGCTTGTCTGAAGGGGTCGCTTCAAGCCGTGCCGTCACCGCTTGATAAAGGCCATCGTTGGGCCGGCGGGCCGTGATCAGGACCAGGGAATCGGCTTCAATCTGACGATCCCGCCCCGTATAGGTGCATTGTATGGTTGCCTCGCGGCCATCGAAAGCATTGAGCCCATGGGCGATGATAATATCGACACCAAGCTCGAGCAATTTTTTCTGGGTCCGAACCTGCTCGACGGTATACCCGCCCCAGGCGGCGACCTTATCTTCCGATGTCACAAAAGTGACGGGGATACCCTCGGCGCGCACCCTTTCAGCAATAACGGCCCCCATATAATAATGGTCATCATCGAAGATCACGGTCCTGCCCTGGGGCATACGGCCCGCCATGATGTCATCGGGGGTGAAAATCCGGTCCGATGGCGTCAGGCCCGTAAGGGGGGCCTGATTAAAACGTCCGAAACCATCGCCCCGCCAATGGGCCCCGGTAGCAATGGCCACGTGGTCGGCATCGAAGGCGAATACATCATCCGCCGTCAGATCACTTTCCCGGTAAATGCCGACGTTGGTCATGCGTTCAAGTTGCTGGACCCGGTAATCGCGCACCCGCGCCCATTCACTTAGCCCCGGCAGATTAGCCTCGACGGAGACCCGCCCCCCAAGTTCCCGGGTCGCTTCGGCCAGGGTGACTTCATATCCTCGCTGGCCCAAGGCACGGGCCGCTTCCAGCCCCGCAGGACCGGCCCCGACGACCAGCACTTTTGCCTCCGACGTCTTTGTCTCTATTCGTTCCGGATGCCAGCCGCGTCGCCATTCCTCGCCCATGGTCGGGTTTTGCGTGCACCGAATGGGCACACCCTTGCCATCGCCCGAATAGCAGACGTTGCAGCCGATACACTCGCGGATATCTTCGATTCGGCCTTCTTCTATTTTTTTAGGCAAGAACGGATCGGCGATTGACGGCCTGGCTGCACCTATAAAGTCGACGATGCCCCGTTTCACCTGAGAGACCATAGTATCGGGGGAAGTGAAGCGTCCGACCGTTACCACCGGCTTGGTTGTCACCGACTTGACGAACGACATGTAATTTTCCAGCGCGCCTTCCTTGACAAATCGTGAGTGCCCCATCTCATAACTGTAATCGTCAATATTGATGTCCCAGAGGTCTGGTAATTCGCTCAGCATTTCCAGCATATCGCGGCATTCCCCTGTCACCGGCACGCCGTCGCCCCCATCGCCTTGATCGACGGAAAAACGCACCGCAACGGCGCACGTATCCCCCACCGCTTCCTTTGTCTCCTCGATCAGTTCTTTAACCAACCGGACCCGATTTTCCAGTGACCCCCCGTATTCATCCGTGCGGGTGTTGGTGGTCGCCGACAGGAAATGGGACAACAGGTAGCCATGTGTGGCATAGACATAGACGACATCGAATCCGGCTTCCTTGGCGCGCAGGGCGGCCAACCGATGCCAGCGCCTGAGGTCGCGGATATCGGATTTATCCATGGCCTTGGTCTGATAGGGATCGCCGGCCAAATTGGGCATGCTGTCCACATCCATGGGAACTTCGCGCGAATACAGATTGGCCGACCGGCTGCCTCCGTGCCATAGCTCTACTCCCGCCAGGGCACCATGAGCATGCACGGCCTCTGTCATCAGGGCGTGCGCTTTCACATCGCCATCATCCCACAAGGACGCATAAGGATAGGGCAGGTCATCGGAATTTGGATGGATTGAGCAATACTCGGTGTTGACCACACCCCAGCCGCCTTCCGCCTTTACCCCACGCAGGTCGGCCAGCATGCGCGGCCGCAGGAACCCAAGGCCGGTACAATGGGGAACCTGATAAAAGCGGTTTTTCGCCGTCACCGGGCCGATTTTTATGGGCTCGAATAACAGATCATAGCGGGCGTCGCGTGACATGATGCTCCTTAACTTTAATGTTTCTCAGCCTTCCCAGATGCCCTCTTTACGGACATCTTCCATGGCCATCTCGATACCCTTGTGAAGGATGTCCATCATCTCGTCGATTTGCCCACGCGTTATCGTTAAGGGAGGTGACATGACGCACATATTGATCATCGGTCGCACCAACAGGCCCAATTCCTGGCAGTGCTTATCGATACGGTTGCCAATCTCATAATCAAGAATTAGCGGATTTTTTTTATCCTTGCTAATAACGCATTCGACGCACCCCATCAGGCCCTTCCCGCGAACATCGCCGACAATGGGGATGTCGAGCATGTCTTTCAGGCGTTCTTGAAAATAGGGTCCGACTTCGCGGACATGTTCCATCAGGTTCTCACGCTCCATAATTTCGATGTTCTTCAATGCCGCTGCGCAGGCGACCGGATGACCGGAATAGGTGAACCCGCTGGAGAAAATAGCACTTTTAGCGCCTTCGCCTGACAGCCGGGACAACACGCGATCAGAGATCAACACCGCCCCCAATGGCTGATAGCCCGAGGTCAGGCCCTTGGCCGACGTTATGATATCCGCATCAACGCCGAAAACTTCCTTACTGGCGAAAAAGTGGCCTAAACGGCCAAAGCCTGTGACCACTTCGTCTGATATATAAAGGATATCGTGGCGCCGACATACATCAGCACACTTGGCCTGGTAACCGTCCGGCGGCACGATCACGCCACCGGACGCCAAAATAGGTTCGGCAATGAAGGCGGCTACCTTGTCGGGGCCAAGGTCCTTAATTTTATCTTCAAGGTCCTTAATTTTTGCGTCGCAAAAATCTTCAACACTCATGCCTTCCGGGCGGCGGAAAGGATTGGGCGACGGCAGGAGATGGACGAGCTTTTCCTCGAAATCCATGTAGTTTTTATCGCGTTCCTTGCCCGAACACGAAGACGAGAGAAAGGTGCTGCCGTGATAGGCGTCATGGCGGGAAATAATGTGCTTCTTTTCCGGCCGACCGAGAACATTGTTGAAAAACATTGCAAAACGCAGCGCCGAATCTACTGAGGTCGACCCGCCGGTGGTAAAAAATACATGGTTAAAACTATCCGGCGCGATACTGACGATCTTATCGGCCAGCTCTGCTGCCGGGGCGTTGGTCACACCCCACGGGCTGAAATAGCTCATGCGACGCGCCTGTTCGGCGATCGCATCGGCCATTTCTCCGCGGCCGTGGCCAATATTGACGCACCACATACCGGCCGGGCCATCGATCATGCGGTTGCCGTCGGAATCATAGACGTACACGCCATCTCCGCCGGTAATCACTGTACGTTTCTGCTGGCCAAGGGCCGACAAGTCTTCCCACGGGTGAATCCACTTGTTGTCCTTGGCGCGCAGGTCTTCCGTATCAAAGGGGATGTTGGGAATCATGATGTCTCCTTAAAGGGTGGGTTGCGTTGGGGGTCAACGGTCCCCGGCCGGCGTCGCCCAGCGGCGCGGCGGGTTAAAGAATTGCTTGTCCACGACCTTACACGATGCATGGATTCTTTCCCATTTCAATTCTCTGTAAACGTAAACATCAACCCATAATCCATGATTATCCTTATGGTAGGGTGTCTTCAGAGAGGCAATGGCAATGTTGCGCTTGCAGGTGGGTGACCACATGGCCGAAGCGACAATGCCGACCTCGGTATCCTTGCCCTGATAAACAAAGGAATGAAGGGCCGGCTTGTTGCCTTCAATATCCAGACCGACCAAGGCATAGCGAGAACCGGTCTTTTTTTCCTGCAACAAGGCCCTGCGGCCGATGAAGTGGCCTTTGTCGAAATCCACCAGCCATCCCATGCCGAGTTCGAAGGGTGACCGCAACCGGTCCGGTCGGGTCGGCAGATCGCCAGGGAAAAACTCGACCCCGGCCTGGATGAACCCGGCTTCGATGCGCGTCATCTCCAAGGCTTCCGATCCCATAGGCCGTAGGCCATAAAGGCTGCCCACTTCCATCAGGCGATCCCAAAGAAGTTCGGCCGCACCCGGGTCGATCCACAATTCATACCCCAGATCACCGGTGAACCCAGTTCGGGAAACCATCAGGGAATGTCCGTCCAGATCAAATTCGGTCAAGGAATAAGGTTTAAGATTTTCGATCCCGACCAAGCCCATGGCTTTTAGTACTGCCGACGAGGTTGGCCCCTGAACCGCCAAGGCGGCAATGCCACTGGTGATATCCTTGATCTCCACATTATATCCAATGGCGGAATCAAGAAGCCAGGGCAGATGCCGTTCCTGGGAACAGAGCCGATAATCGTTTTCACCCAGGCAGAAAACCGTGCCGTCGTCGATGACCATGCCAGCATCATTGCACCAGACGGCGTAGACGACGCGCCCCGGTTTCACTTTTTCCATATTGCGGGTTAGCAGCCGGTTCAGATAACTTGCCGCGTCCGATCCGGTAATGGCGTACTTGGTCATGGGCGATATGTCGAACAAGGCCGCCGTGCTGCGGGCGGCAAAATATTCCATATCTACGCTGGTATAAGCATTGACCGAGGCAAATCCCGACCAATTCCCCCACTGCCTGGTGCTGCAGAGGGAAGATGTTCGCGCATGAAATGGCGTTTCAAGGAGTTGTGCTTCATAGGGTTCGGGGGTCATCGGCTTTTCCCGTCTTTCAGTATCCGGTCGGCGGCATTCTTGCCTGCTATACCCATAACGCCGCCACCCGGGTGACCGCCTGCGCCGCATGTATACAAACCGGGAAGCGGGGCCGCGTACTGGGCGGCGCCGGGAACCGGGCGCATCATGTACAGTTGATCGAGGGCCAGTTCTCCATGGTGCCAATGGCCACCGGGCATCCGGTATTTTTCTTCAATGTCCCGTGGAGTCAATAATTCACGGGCAATAATCCTGCCTTCCAGGCCAGGGGCATAGGCGGAAATGGTTTTGATTGCGGTGTCGATAAATTCATCTCGGGCGTTCTCCCAGCCGCCCTTCAATTCATAGGGCGCATACTGTACGACCGCAGACAATATGTGTTTTCCCTGCGGCGCAAGGGCCGCATCATTGACCGTTGGAATGATCATTTCGATGGCCGGGGCGGTGGAATATTCTCCGTATTTACAATGATTGAAGGCTCGCTCCACATAATCCAGACTGGGGGCAATAAGCAGCCTTTGGCCAAGTTCTTTTGCATCAAGACCGGTGAATTCAGGCAGCCCGTCAAGCGCCAGATGCAATTTGGCCGCGGTTCCCCGGGTGCGAATGTTTTTTACCCTGCGGACAAATCCCGTATCAAGATATTGGGGGCCCAGCAGTTTCAGGTATGTGGTCTTGGGATCGGCGTTGGACACCACAATATCCGCGTGAATAACCTCGCCCGTTTCAAGCGCCACCCCCATGGCCCGGTCATTTTCAACCAGTATTCTTGCCACCGGTGATCCGGTGCGGATGTCCGCCCCGGCGGCCTCGGCGGCGGCGGCCATGGCCCGGGTCACGGCACCCATACCGCCTTCGGGCAGGGCCAGCGCCCCCGGAATGCCGTTGGCTTCGCCCGTCAGGCGATGAAGCAGGCTAAAGACGCTGTTGGGAGAGCGTGGCCCAAGCTCGGTACCGAGCACGGCATCGAAGCCGATGGCGCCCTTCAGAAGATCCGATTCCAGTTCGTCATTGAGCACATCGGCGATATTGCAACCGGCGATGCGAAGCATCTCACGCATGTCATTTCGCCCCAGACGCCTGATCGCCCACCCCAGCTTGGCCAGAGCGATGCGGTCGGACCAGGATTCGGTGCCCAGCCTGGGTGGCACGGTGCCGTAAAAATCTTTCAGCAATTTCCCGATACGCAAAAGAAGGCGTCGGAGATCGGCCAGGTTGGCCTTATCGGTTTTCGAATATACCTGAAGAGAATCATTGGTGGCGAGAGCGCCATCAAAGGTGATGTGCCTGCCATCTTCTGCCAGAGCAATTGTTTTCAAATTGGGCAAAGATAATTTCAATCCATGACTGGCGAGGTTCAGGTCGCGGGAAACCTTCGGGTCAAGCATATTGAGAATATGCGCACAGCCGGAAACCGTGAAGCCGGGTGAAAACTCGACGTTCGCCGCAGCACCCCCCGGCGCAGCGGCGGCTTCCAACACCAGCACGCGCTGCCCGGCGCTGCCCAGATAAGCTGCGCAAACGAGGCCGTTATGCCCGCCGCCGATAATGATGGCATCGTACCTGTTGGCCGCCGGGGTCATGTTTTGATCCTCATATCCAGGAGAATCTCCCGCGCGGCATTAGCACCCGGTGCCCCCATCACACCGCCACCGGGATGAGTGCTGGACCCGCACATATAAAGGTTCTTCACCGGCGCGCGGTATTGGGCATAACCAGGGACCGGTCGGTTGAACATGAGTTGGTCCATGGTTAATTCGCCCTGGAAAATATTACCCTCTGTCAACCCGGTTTCGTTTTCAATATCCCATGGGGTGCGCACTTCAGCGTGAAGAATCAGGTCCTTGAAGTTCGGGCTGTACTCGGCAATTTTATCAATCACCGTCTTACCGAAGGCGGCGCGCTTTTCATCATTCCATTGGCCGTCGGCCAGATACGGCGGCACGTACTGCACGAACACCGACATGTAGTGCTTGCCCGGCGGCGCCATGGTGGGGTCAGTCAGGCTGGGGATCATCATGTCGATGTAAGGCTCGCGCGACCAAGTGCCGTCTTTCCAATCATCGTATCCGCGCTCCAGATACTCCATGCTGTCGCTGACGTGCATGTCGCCGGTGCGCCCCCGGCAGCCGTCGGGAATGGATGGGAAGTCAGGCAGACCGTCGAGGGCTATGTTGAGTTTCCCCGATGAGCCCCGAATCTTGAAATTGCGCACCCGGTGCAGGAAATCTTCGGGAAGGTCCGCCGGGTCCATGGATTTATCGAACGTGCGTTTGACGTCCATGTTGGAAATGACCATCTTGCCAAGGACTTCTTCTCCCCCGCTGAGCGCCACACCGACCGCGCGGTTGTTCTTGACGATGATCTGTTCCACTTCCGCCGCGGTGCGAATTTCCCCACCATAAGATTGGAACGAATTTGCCAATGACCCGGACACGGCGCCCATGCCGCCACGGGCATAGCCCCAGGAACCGATGGAGCCGTCCACCTCGCCCATATAATGGTGGAGCAAAACATAGGCGCTGCCTGGCGAATAAGGCCCCAGCGCGGTACCAATAATCGAGGTTCCGGCCAGATGTCCTTTGACGACCTCTGATTCAAAATATTGATCCAGAAAATCGGCGCAGCTCATGGTCCAGAAGCGGATGGTGTCATACATCCATTCCTCGCCCAGGCCATGGAACCGGCGGGCGATATCAAGCAAGCCAAAAAGATCGCGGGGCTTGAACGACGTGGGGTCTGGCGGCGTGGTCAGCAGCATTTTTTTGATGAACCGGCACTGCCGTAAGGTTTCTGCGCCAAAGTAGTCATAAGCTTCCGCATCATGAGCCGAATGCCGGGCAATTTCGCGGCGGTTCTGGTCATGGTTGGGGTAGGTGGCAAAATAATCGCCATTGCGCATCATGGTGACGCCGCCTTCGTAGGGAATCACCTGCAATCCATGGCGGGGCAGTTCCAGGTCGCGCATGATTTCCGGGCGCATCAGGCTGCAAACATAGGAACAGTTGGAATAGGTGAAGCCGGGATAAAGCTCGCGGCTGACGGTAGCGCCGCCGATATAAGGCTGGCGCTCCAGGACAATGACGTCCATGCCGGCCTTGGCCAGATAGGCCGCCGTGGTCAGCCCATTATGACCAGCGCCAATGACAATTGCGTCGTAGACCTTCATTTGGTGCTCTTTATGCCGCCCACAATAGCCCGGTAAATCCGGTTTTTGATTGAATGTTCAGCCAATAATTGACCATAATTCATTGTAGATATTGCCAGAAATGAATCAAGTCATTATCATCTGATCCAATAATTACTTCGAAGGGGGGTACTCCAAAGCACGAAGCAGCTGGTTGAACTGACGCTCAACCGCTCAACAGATTCTCAAATGATCATATTACTCGGCTGTTGGGATTTCGTGGACAATATCCTTTAGTGCAGGTTTAAATAATCACAGTAATTTTAATCATGCATTGAATACTTACCTCGCCCCCCTTGGTTTGTTTAAGGAGTGACTAACGTAAGCCGCCACCCCGGCAATAAGGGGTGGCTAGAACGCACAGAAACATCAACAGGGAGAAAAAATATGATGTGCTTCAAGGACACGATCAAACAAATGCGACACCGCTATTTTGGCGGCCTTGGCCTTTACAAGGCGCTTGCTGCCGGCGTCGCCGTCGGCGTTTTGATGACCGGACAGGCGTTGGCACAGGAAAGAGTGCTGAAAGTCACCAACTGGGCGGAATATATTGGCGAGGAAACCATCGCTAATTTCGAGAAAGAATACGGCATCAAAGTCATTTACGATACTTACGAATCGGTCGAAGCGATCGATGCTAAACTGTTGGCAGGTGACAGCGGTTACGATGTGGTCTCGCACGCTTCGTCAGCGATTGCCCGCCTGATTCCACCTGGCGGCATCCTGCGACCGCTCGACAAATCGAAACTCGGCAATTTCAGTCACATAGAACCTTCTTTGATGTCCCAATTGGACGCCAAATGGGATCCGGGCAATAAGTATATCGTCCCATTCATGTGGGGCACCCAAGGCGTGACCTACAACAAGGCCTTGGTTCTGGAGACCTATCCAAAAGCACCAATCGGCTCCATGGACATGGTCTTCAAGCCGGAACACATGAAGGAAATCGGAAAGTGCGGTGTGTCGTTCCTTGATTCGCCGACCGACATCATCCCGCTTGCGTTGGCTTACCTTGACCTGCCGCCGGATTCGACCAATCCTGGCGACTATAAGAAAGTTGGCGAAATGCTGGCCGAGATCCGCCCTTACATCAAGACGTTCGACAACTATGCTTACCAGAAGATGCCGCAGAAAGAGTTCTGTGTCTCTTTGACATGGGGGCCGGACGGCCTGCTCGCCATGTCAGGAGCCGAGGAAGCCAACACCGGCGTCGTGCTCGACTTCTTTATGGCGGAAGGGAAGGGCAAGTCCAACCTATGGGTTGACGGCTGGGTCATTCCGGCCGATGCCACTAATATCGAGGAAGCGCATCTGTTTCTGAACTACATGATGCGCCCGGAAGTCGCGGCCGCCGACAGCAACTTCACCTGGTATGCGACAGCGAACAAAACGGCGAAACCTATGGTCGATGAAGCCGTGACCTCCAGTTCGGCCGCATACCCGACCGCGAAACAGGTTGCCAATATGTACACCCTGAATCCGCTTCCTCCGAAAATCGAAAAGATCAGGACCCGGACTTGGACCGACTTCAAGGCCGGCAACTAGACGATACTAGTCTTCGACGACGGCATTCCTGAGCGGATGCCGTCGTCGTCGCCTTTACAGCAGTTTCACACAGACGAGGCCCGCCATGACCGGTGATCCGGCATCCAGCGACACCCCTTGGCTTGATCAGGGCGCTGAGCCTCTGATCAAAATCAGGGGCGTTACCAAGAAGTTCGGCGATTTTACTGCGGTCAACAACGTCGACCTCGACATCTTCCAAGGCGAACTGTTTTGCCTGTTGGGCGGGTCGGGTTGTGGCAAAAGCACCCTGCTCAGAATGCTGTCCGGATTCGAAACCACATCAACCGGGACCATCAGCATCGACGGAATTGATATGTCCAACGTGCCGCCGTACGAGCGACCAACCAACATGATGTTCCAAAGCTATGCGCTTTTCCCGCATATGACGGTCGAAAAAAATGTAGCTTTCGGCCTGAAGCAGGACAAAATTCCAGCCGCCCAGGTCGCCGAGCGGGTCGATGATATTCTCAAGCTGGTCGAATTGCAGGATTACCACAAGCGTAAACCCCATCAGCTTTCAGGCGGCCAGAAACAGCGCGTGGCGCTTGCCCGCGCCCTGGTCAAGCAACCAAAAGTCCTGCTGCTCGACGAGCCGCTAGCAGCCCTCGATAAGAAACTGCGCGAACAGACCCAGTTCGAACTCATGAACATTCAGGAAAAGGTGGGCATTACCTTTATCGTCGTCACCCACGATCAGGAAGAGGCGATGACCCTTTCTTCCCGGATTGCCGTGATGGATGAGGGTGAGTTTGTGCAGATCGGGACACCAACAGAGATTTACGAATTCCCGGAAACACGCTTTGTCGCCGGTTTCATCGGCTCTGCAAATATGTTCGAAGGCCGGGTTGTCGAGGACGGCCCGGACCATGTCAGGGTCATGACCGACCTTGGCGAGATTTATATCGATCACGGTCAATCGGTTAGGGAGGGCAACCGGGTTTGGGTCGCAATCCGGCCCGAAAAAATTCACCTCAGCAAGGAGCCCCCGACCGAACCGGGGCCAAATCAGGCGATCGGCATGGTCGACGATATCGGCTATCTGGGGAATACCTCAATCTATAAGATTAAGCTTGAAAATGATCGGATTATCGACGTCACCGCACCCAATCAGATCAGACCGAAAACAAGGACACACCGCATCACCTGGGAAGAAAAAGTTTACCTTCACTGGGACGCCTCAAGCGCGGTGTTGCTAAATAAATGACCGACCGTTCTGTCAGTGCCGCCGTCGATGTCGCACCCCACCATGCGAGTGCATTGTCGCGATTGATGCGGCGCATGCAATCTGGATGGCGATCCATCGTTGTCTTTATTCCTTACGTTTGGCTGCTGCTCTTTTTCCTGCTGCCGTTCTTCATCGTCGCCAAGATCAGTGTTGCCCAACTTGTGATCGCCAGCCCACCCTTTACGGACATGATCAAATGGACCGATGACGGGGTCATGTCCATTCGCCTGGCCTTCGACAACTTTGCCTATATCTTTGAAGATGACCTCTATGTGAAGACCTATATCAACTCACTCAAGATTTCATCGATCTCGACTATTTTATGCCTTTTGATCGGATACCCAATCGCCTATGGGATCATCCGCTCGGGTCCAGTGACTAGAAAACTGCTCCTGTTTGCAATCATTCTGCCGTTCTGGACATCGTTCTTGCTGCGTGTTTATGCGTGGATGGGCCTGTTGGCCGATCAGGGAAATATCAACAACCTGCTGATCTGGCTCGGCCTGATCGATGAACCGATCCGTTTAATGTACTCGGAATTCGCGGTCTATGTCGGCATCGTCTATACGTACCTGCCGTTTATGATCCTGCCGCTCTACGCCAACATGGAGAAGCTGGACGCAACCCTGAACGAAGCCGCTGCCGATCTGGGCTCGCGGCCGACAAACACATTTCTGAAGATTACCTTGCCGTTGACCATGCCCGGAATTATCGCCGGCTCCCTACTCGTCTTCATCCCGGCAACCGGTGAGTACGTAATCCCGGATTTACTCGGCGGTGGCAACGTGTTGATGATCGGGCGCCTTCTTTTCAACGAATTCCACCAGAACGTCGACTGGCCGACCGCTTCAGCCGTCGCCATCGTGCTGCTCTTCCTGCTGGTTTTACCGATGATTATCTATCAGTACTACCAGGCCAAAGCCACGGAGGAACCGTAACGCCATGTACGGAAGACGATCCCGCTTTTTGACTTTCATGCTTGGCGCAGGTTTGGCATTTCTCTACGTGCCGATGATCATGCTGGTCATTTATTCGTTCAACTATTCGAAAATTGTGCCGGTGTGGGGTGGCTGGTCGCTGCGCTGGTATGAGTCCTTGTTCAAATCCGAAGATGTGTGGAACGCGGTTGTCCTGAGCCTGAAGATTGCCGTCGTCAACGCGACTTTCGCAACCCTGCTGGGAACCCTTGCCGGACTTGCCATGGTGCGCTTCGGAAAGTTCCGCGGGCGCACCCTGTTCGGCGGTATGCTGGTCGCGCCCCTGGTTATGCCCGAGGTGATAACCGGCCTGTCGCTTCTGGTGCTGTTCATTACGCTTAAAAAATTGATTGGCTGGCCCGAGGACCGTGGTTTTACGACTATTACCATCGCCCATATCACCTTTTCGCTGGCCTACGTCGCTGTCATCATCCAGTCACGTTTAACGGGGATGGGCGAAACACTCGAAGAAGCCGCACTCGATCTCGGCGCCAAACCTTTCCGAGTGCTGACGGACATTACATTGCCGCGCCTGGCGCCCGGCATGGTCGCCGGATGGCTGCTCGCGTTTACGCTGTCTCTCGACGACCTGGTGATCGCTAGTTTTGTCACCGGGCCCGGCGCTAACACGCTGCCAATCCTGATTTTTTCGCGTATCCGGCTCGGCTTGCGTCCCGACATCAATGCCCTCGCGACGATCATAATCCTCGTCGTCGCTACCGGTGTGGCTATTGCAGCATTCATTATGTACCGCCAACAAAAACAGTTTCAGCGAGATATGCAGATCGCATTTCAGGAAGAAAAATGAAGAACGGTACGCAGAGAAAACTTGACAGCGATCGAACCGCAACCAAGGAGGCGCGCCGCCAGCAATTAATTAATGCGACGATGGTTTCAATTTCAAAGCGAGGATTCTCCGGAACTACCATGGCTACGGTTACAAAAGGCGCAAGCCTTTCGCATGGAATCGTAAACTTTCATTTTAAAAACAAAGAAGATCTGTATGAGAAAACGCTTGGATACCTGGCCCGAGAACACTTCGATCACTGGTCAGAAGCTATGGCAAAGGCTGACCCTGATCCCAGCGCGCAATTAGCAGCAATCCTTGAGACGGATTTTGAAAGAACCATCTGCTCGCCAAAAAAACTGGCCGTCTGGTTTTCCTTTTGGGGTCAAGCAAAGCATCGGCCTACCTATCTGGAAATTCATAGCACCTATGATGATCAACGTAGCGTTGAGATAAAGAGACTATGTGCGGAACTCGTTGAGGTTGGCGGGTATGGCCATATTGATCCGATTGAAGCAGCGCAAAACATAGAGGCAATAATTGACGGTCTATGGCTGCAACTTCTTTTATACCCAAAAAAACTTAAACGAACTAAAGCACGCGACAGTTGTTTTAATTTATTAGCGCAGATGTTTCCGAAGCACTTCTCACACTGCGGTTGATTATATAGTTATAAAAGAGTTTCAAGTGGGCCGCCGGGGGCCGGCTATCCTGCTCCGTGACTGAATTCCTCTAAAGCGGTTTGTGTGCGCGAAAGCGTGCCGGGCGCAACTCGCCGCTATCAAGAACGACGGTCATGGCGCGCCAATTCTCGATAAAATACGCCTGCTTTTCTTCCCCCAAACTATCCGCCATTTGTTGTTTAAGCGGCCCCTTCATATTGGCGTATTCCTGATGGGACTGGGCGCGGTATTGCTCGGCAACATCATCAAGTGAAATATCGACAAACCCACACTGGTGGAGAATATCGCCGTAAATTTCGAGTGTCTCCATATGATACGTCAGGCCTTCCATTTCGAAAAAATATTCCATGTCCTTGCCGTAAGGCTTGGCAGAGCGCATCCAGTCCCCAGCGGTAAGAATTCCGCCGGGCTTTAGCACGCGAAAAACCTCGGTGAAGAACGCCCGCTTATCCTCAACGTGTATCCAACTGTCTTTGCCAAATACAATGTCGATTTCATTATCTGCTTGTGGCAAGGGGCCGGGCTCGCAATGCTGCAAGGTTATACGATCTGAAAGTCCGGATTTTCCAATTTTTTCGACAGCCCGCCGAACAAGATCAATCTCCACGTCAAGGCCAATAACCCGCGCCCCGAACTCGCTGGCCAAAATTATGTCCAGCCCCCCCAGGCCGCAACCTATGTCGAGAACCAACTTATCTTCCAAATCGAGCCCGCTGACGATCTCGCGGACAGCTTGTGGCCCCCCCGGGGAAAGGAACCCCTCGCCCCATATCAGTTCGAGCATAGCGACTAGAGCGTGGTCGTATTCTTCTTCGTTCTGGCTCAAGCGCTGCTCTCCTCCTGCAATATGGATAACAATGGGCCTTCAATCATGGGCAAGAGATGGAGGCAACTAAGGATGGCCTTCTCAAAGCCTCAATCTTCGAAGCCACTTAACACATTTACCGTATTTACTCCGATTTCGGAAACAGCATAACCGCCTTCCATCACAAAAAGCGTCGGCAGGTTGAGCCGACTGAGCCGCGCACCGCAGTCGATAAAATCCTCGCTGCGGATTTTGAAAAAGCTGATCGGGTCTTTCTCATAAGCATCAACGCCGTGTGAAACCACCAAAAGATCGGGGCTATAATTATGAATACGTGCACACGCATCGTCCAATGCCTCGGACCAGCTGCTATAATCCGACCCAGGGGGTAGCGGGTAATTTTTGTTAAACCCTTCGCCCTTCCCTTCTCCAGGCTCATCTGAATAGCCAAGATAATAGGGGAAAGCCTCCGCCGGGTCGCCGTGGATAGAAAGATAAAACACATCGTCGCGCTGATAAAATATATGCTGTGTGCCATTCCCGTGATGAAAATCTATATCAATAATTGCGACGCGCTGGGCTCCCTTGTCGAGTGCGTACTGCGCGGCTATGGCGGCATTATTCAAAAAGCAATACCCCCCGAACTGATCAATGGCCGCATGATGACCTGGTGGACGACAAAGGGCGAAGGCTGCCCTTTCACCGTCTAGAACCATATCCGTTGCCGTCAGGGCTACATTCTTACTGGCCAAGGCCGCTTCCCAGGTGCCGCCCGAGATAGAAGTTTCCGAAGCAAGAGCGTAATACCCGAGCTTTCCTTCAATTTCTGTAGGGATGCGATCCCCACGCATGGTTCGGGTCGGCCATACGGATGTGATGGCCTCGCCACCGTACCCGGCAGCCTGCCATTCATCCCAACAACTGGCCAGAAAGTCTACGAGCCCCTTATCATGCGTGCGCAGTACCGGATCCAACCCGTAACCTTTTTGCCCTAAAACGTCGCCCAGCTTGACCTCGTTTATGCGCGCCAGAATGATTTCGGCGCGTTCCGGGCATTCAAACGGCGGTACTAAAGCGCCGTGATAAAGTTCGGTTTTGGAATCTCGAAGACGATGATCTGCTGTGTAAACGGTCCGCATGGTTGCCTCGCGATAGTTGCTCAATACGTCAATGGGGCCACAATGGTTTGGTGTTTTGCCTAAGCTATTCCACGTGTATGCGTTTCCCAATTAAAGGGCTGCAGCAATAGCCTCGTAGGCCCGGATTAAACTGAAGTCGGCTGGATCATCAACGGGGTCCGGTTGGGCGGCCACCCGGGCGATGACCACTTCCCGAACCGGGTCGACCCACAGCCATTGACCGTGGATGCCGATGGCACAGAACGCACCCGTCGAATTTCCCGTCTGGTACCACTTTGTCCGGTAGCGGCCTTCAGGGAAAGTAGCCTTCATCCCACCTTTTCGCCAAGGCCCGGCGTCGCCACCCCGGGTGATATCGTCCACCCACGCGGCAGGCAGGACGCGGCGGCCATTGACGGTGCCGCCAAGCCGCATCAATTCACCCAGACGCGCCAGATCGCGGAGGCGGACACACAGCCCGCCGCCGGTGCGCGGCGTGCCTTCGGCGTCGACCGTGATCTGTGCCGCGGCTTCTGCTCCCATCGGTTGCCAGATGTATTGCGACAGAGCGTCGGTGTAGGGCATCCCCGAGGCGCGCTCGATGATCCAGCCAAGCAGGTCCGAATTCGGTGAAAGGTAATGAAAAATTTCGCCATGAGGTTCCTTGCCGTGCGGCATGGTGATCAGGAATTGATGTAAGGTCTCGGCGGTCTCGCCCTCGGGCAGCGGGTTCCAAAGCGTCGAGCGTCGGTAGCGCGCATAGCCGCCAGAAGAATCGGTATAGTCCTCGATGAAGGACGAACTCACTGTCATGTCCAGAACGTGTCGCACGGTGCAATCGCCGTATGCCGATCCTGCCACCTCCGGAATGTAGCGTGTGACGGGGGCGGATTCCTCCAACTCGCCGCGTTCTATCAGAGCCCCCGCCAGCGCACCGCCAAACGACTTGGTGACCGAAAACAGAATATGGGGCTTCAGGCCGTCATACCCATGCCAATAACGCTCGGCCGCTAGGTGCCCCGATTTCAACACCACCAGCCCGGTCGTAGTAGTGGCCTCCATGATGTCGTCTATTCTGCGCATTTCGCCGTCAGGGTCGATGAACGTGATGTCATCAACGGACTGTGGGCTGGCGGGCAAGTCCCAAGGGGAGCCGCCGGCCGGGATTGCGGCAACGGGCACCAACGTCTCGACGTTGTGGAACGACCACTTGCTGAAAGGGGCAAGCCGCCAGTTGGCAAGGGTGACCGGTTCGGACGTTGTATCTGATGGTTTCAATGCCATGTCATCTAAAATAGATAAATACGAGGGCCCGGAAAATACCGGGCCCTCGCAATGGTGGGAGGGGGTGTTATTTCGTCAGTTCTGTCCAGATAGCCGTGTAATAATCGTTGGCTTCCTTCGAGCATGCTGGCGGGAAAACGCCCATGGACTTGAATTCGTCTGGGACGATAACTTCAGGTGCGGTCGCCATCTCTTCAGGCATGAACTTTTCCGAACCGGAAATGCCGTTGGCATACTTCGCGAAGCTGGAAATCAGCGCCGCGTTTTCCGGGTCCATGACGAAGTTCTGGAACAGCTTGGCGTTTTCGACGTTCTTGGCGTCTTTCAGAACCATCGCGTTGTCCATCCACACGGTGTATCCTTCGCGGGGATAGCCGTACCGGATGGACGATTTCGCCAGTCGCGCGCGCATAGCCGCACCGTTCCAGTAGATGGCGGCGGCATAGTCGCCACGCGGCATCTTCTCGACCAGACCATAATCCATGGACAGCCATTTCGGTTTGGCCGCGACCAGAACGTCCCGCGCTTTTTTCAGCGCCGCCTTGTCGGTACTGCAGGGCTCACTACCAACATACATCATGGCCGTGTTCATGATATCGAGCATTTCCGGCGCAATGTTGATCTTGCCGACCAGTTCGGCGGGCGGATCGAAGACAATGGCGGACGTATTGATATCACCCTTGTAAACATCGGTATCAACGACCATGCCGACGGTGCCCCACTGCCAGGGAACGCTGTAACGACGGCCTGGATCGAAGAACGGATTGCGCCATTCGGGGGCGACGTTCTTGAAGTTCGACATCTGGTCGGGGCGAGATTCTATTACCAACCCTTCCTCAATAAAGATCTTCACATGGCTGGCCGACGGCACAACCATGTCGAAGCCGTGACCACCAGCCTTGATCTTGGCGAGCGCGGTAGAGTTAGAGTCATAGTCCGTAACCGTAACCTTGATGCCGGTTTCTTTTTCAAATTTGGCAAGAAGATCAGGGTTGGTGTAGTTGCCCCAGTTATAAAGCTGCAATTCGCCGCCCGCATGGGCCGCGCCCGATGCCAGCAGCATCATGATACCCGCCAGTCCGGCGGCCAGTTTTCGCATATTCATCGCTACCTCCCTTTTTTCTACTCCGGTTATAAATTATTTACCCTGAATACAAGTTCCAAGATTAGCCCTAATCCCGCTTATGGGAAACAACAAAGAAGAACGAAACCACCAGCAAGGATATGGCCAGCAGGACCGTTGAAATGGCGTTGATCTCGGGCGTTATGATGCGCCTCAGTTGCCCAAGCATGTAGGTCGGCAAAGTTTCCTGTCCCGCAGATTTAACGAATTCTGTTATGACAATATCATCCAACGAAATGACGAAGGCCAGCATTGCTCCTGCGATAATGCCGGGCCACATCAGCGGCAGCGTGACGCGGCGGAACGTCATCCACGGCGTCGCGTACAGATCGGCGGCGGCGGTCTCCAGGGTCAAATCCATCCCTTCCAGTCGCGCGCGGATCGGCAGGTATGCAAACGGGATGCAGAACGCGGTGTGCGCAGCGACAAGGTAGAATAACCCCTGCACCCCTGTCGCCACCTTGATCATCGCAAACAGGATCAGCAACGCCACCGCGGTGACAATTTCGGGCACCATTAACGGTTGGTTGATCATGGCGTAAATCGCTGTCAATCCCCGGAACGGACGAATTCTTGTCGTCCCCAACGCCGCCATCGTCGCCAGCACCGTCGAATAAAGAGATGCCTGCAACGCCAGCACCAGGGAACGGATCGTCGCATCTTGAACAATCTCGTTATTCCAGGCAGAGACATACCACTGCAACGAGAATCCCTCCCAGATGGAGATATATTTCCCGGCGTTGAAGGAATAGATCACCAGTGTCACGATCGGTGCATACAGCATGAAAAAGCACGCAAGCGCGATTATCGTGAAACCGGGCTGATACCGAAGTGAGAAGGTTTTGGGTTTCATGCTAAGGATGTTCATCGTTGTAGTTCCGCATTCTTCTGGACAGTGCGGACGTAAACCAGCAGCGCAACCATAACGACCGCCAGCAGTGTGATCGATAGCGCCGCCCCCAACGGCCAGTTGCGCCCGGCGCCAAATTGCAGTTCGATCAGGTTGCCGAGCATCATCTTCTTGCCGCCGCCCAAAACCCGTGGTGTGACGAAGGCTCCCAGCGCGGGAATAAATACCAGAATCGAACCGGCGACAACACCCGGCCGGACCAAGGGAATAATCACCCGCCACAACACCTTGAGCCGCGTTGCATAGAGGTCGTAGGCGGCCTCGACCAGGCTGAAATCCAGCCGTTCCATCGCCGCGTAAAGCGGCAGAACCATCAACGGCAGATAGACATAGGTCATACCGACCATGATGGCGAAGTCCGTGTTCATCATCTGGACGGGCGCATCAATGACGCCAATAAAAATAAGCAGAGTATTGATCATGCCCTCGTTACGGATCACTTCCATAATCGCGAAGGTGCGGATCAGCAGGTTGGTCCAGAACGGGACGGTCACCATGAACAGCCAGATGTTTCGTGAATTCTGTGGGCGGGTGGCAATGAAATACGCGGTCGGGAAGCCAAGAATCAGAGTCGTTATCGTAGTGAAAAAAGACAACCGCATCGACCGCCAGAGAATTTTCAGATGTGCATCAGCCAGCGAAAGGGTGTCATCAAAAATGTCGCGTTGAAAAACAACTCTGAACCATGCGTCAACCGATGGTTTCCACACTACGCCGCCGTACTCACCTGATTCCAGAAACGAATAAACGAGAACGATCAGCAGCGGCCCGGACGCCGCGAGAAAAAGTACCGTCAACGCAGGCGCGCACAACAGCCAATGACGACGAACCGCCAACTGCTCCGCAAAGACCGATGGATCGTTGTTGGACGAGGAAGTCATGTCAGTCCCTCAGCACCTGAAGGGAATCGGATTCAAGGGCAATGCCGACGGTTTCCCCAACGGCGAACACCTCGTCTTCGTTCCTCTGATTTTGGCTGCGCACAACGAATGGCGCGTTGTCGGAAAGCTTCAAGTGATAGTGCGTGTCGGTGCCCAGATAGACGACATTTTCCAACATGCCGTCGAGTTCCCCCTCGCCCGGCGTGACCAAAGTCGCATGTTCGGGTCGGACCACCGCCGTTACCCGACCGCTGGGCGTCATGCCTTCAGGCAAGTCGGCGTTAACCTCGCGTCCCGAGGAAAGAAGCAGCCGCGCCTTCCCGCCCGCCGACGAGGTCACATCGGCTATCAGGAAATTGGTATCGCCGATGAAGTCTGCTACGAAGCGTTCCGCCGGGTGGTCGTAGATCTGTCGGGGCGAACCTATCTGTAGTATCTGCCCCCGGCTCATCACCGCGATCCGATCCGACATGGTTAGGGCTTCTTCCTGGTCGTGAGTGACAAAAATGAAGGTGATCCCGGTTTCATGTTGGAGGCGCTTGAGCTCGATTTGCATATCCTTGCGCAGCTTGTAGTCGAGCGCGGACAGGGGTTCGTCGAGAAGCAGGACCTTCGGGCGCGGTGCCAGCGCGCGGGCGAGCGCGACGCGCTGCTGCTGGCCGCCGGAAATCTGGTCGGTACGGCGATCGCGGAGTTCCCCCATGCGGACCAGGGCCAGCATCTTGTCTACGACATCTGCAACGTCCGAGTTCGATCGGCCCAGCATTTCCAGACCGAAACCAATGTTCTGGGCGACGGTCATGTGGGGGAAAAGCGCGTAATTTTGAAAGACGGTATTGACTGGTCTCTTGTAGGGAGGCAGGTGCGAAATATCCTGCCCCTCCAGACGGATGGTCCCGCTGGTCGGATGATCGAATCCCGCGATCAGGCGCAGAAGCGTTGTCTTGCCGCAACCTGAAGGCCCAAGCAGGGTGAAAAATTCGTTTTCGTGGATCGTCACCGAAACATCGTCGAGGGCGCGGACCTGACCAGCGCCCTCACCGAAAATCTTGACGACATTCTGGGCGATGATATCAACGCCAGGTGCATGCGCATTCGCAGGCGCATCGTTCACGTTATCTTGCACCGGACGCCCCCCCTTGGTTCGTTTTTTTTATGAATTATTTATACCGTAGTATAACCATCACACCCAACAATGGACAAGGTAGATTCCGGTTTCAATCCACCCGAACAAAAGGAAAAGATATATATTTTTCATAATACTAATATCATCCTAGGTCAGAACAGCGAGGACCGACTGAAACGGTCAGGCAGCCCCCTTTTCCTGTGGCAAGATCGGGGCGAGATCCAGTCCCAATGCTTCTTCCAACAAAAGTGCAGCACCCAGCAAACCTGCTTCATCGCGCGGACGGCCGATCATTTGCAGGCCGACCGGCAGTCCCGAAGCGGTAAAACCACACGGCAGCGAAAGTGCCGGTAGGGAAACAAACGTGATCGCATAAACGATCGCAAGCCAGTCAATATAAGTGTCGAACGTCACACCGTTGCACTTTTCGACGTAGCGTTGCTCAACCGGAAACGGCGGCACAATCGTCGTCGGGCACAGCAAAAAATCAAAATCGTCGAAGAACCGGATAACGCGATTCCTGATTTTGGCGCGATCCCGCGTCGCCCGAATCACATCCCCGACCGCGAGCCCCAATCCGCGCTCGATGTTGCCAATGATTTCAGATCGCAGCACATTCCTGTGGGTTTCTAGCAGGCCGCCCAGACCAACCGCATAATCGAACGCCCGCAGAACCTGATAGGCTTCGTGCACACCTGAAAAATCCGGGTGCGCTTCTTCCACCGGCACACCCATATCTTCGAAACCAAGGGCGGCTTTTTTGCAGATCGCCGCGATTTCGGGTTCGACCGGCGTAATGCCGAGATCGGGACTGAAGGCGATTCGTACCGGTCGAGTCCGCTTGCGCGCGCTTTCCAGGAACGACCTTTCCGGGTTCGGCAGGGACAACGGATCAGCCGGGTGCCAGCCACTCATAGCATCCAGCAACAATGCCACATCCTCAACGTTGCGCGCCATCGGCCCCAGAACCGCATGGGTCTGGTAGGGATTTTCCGACGGGTCCAGCGCCACCCGCCCGGGCGAGGGCCTGAGGCCGACAATGCCACAAAAGCTGGCCGGGCTGCGCAGCGACCCGGCATTGTCCGACCCCTGCGCCAGCCACGCCGTGCCCGAGGCCAGCGCCGCCGCAGCCCCGCCCGACGACCCGGCGGCTGACATCCGGGTGTCCCACGGGTTGCGTGTCGCCCCGAAAACCTCGTTGAAGGTGTTGGCACCAGAGCCGAATTCCGGCGTGTTGGACTTGGCATAGACGATCGCGCCTTCGGCCTCCAGATGCTCTACGGGAATATCGCTGTGCCGGGAAATATGATCGGCGTAGATGGTCGAACCGAACGTGGTTCTGACACCTTCGACCTGTTCCAGGTCCTTGATCGGCACCGGCAGACCGCAGAGCAGGCCGCGCTCATCCACCGGGCGTGTCAACAAACGGTCGGCGTGCAACCGCGCGCGTTCAAAACAAAGCGTCGGCAGGGCGTTGACTGCGGGCTCAACCCGGTCGATGCGCGCTTCCAGGGCGTCTAAAAGGTCGTGCGGCGTAACCCTGCCCTGGCGCAGGGCATCCACCAAATCGACGGCTCGTTGTTCAATCAAATCGCTCATCAATGTGCCCTTGAATTGCCAGCGTTGATATCACCTCAGAGCGTCTTTTTGTTTTTCAGGTAGCTCTCCATTGAATCGTCAAGAGCATCGATCCATGGCGTGTGATGCTTTGGCGACATATTGCCTGTCATCAGGGATCGATATGAGTTGTTGCGGAAGCCCATGATATCTTCGTGCTTGTGGTGCTCCCACTCCATGAATGTCTTGTTGACGCCTTCGACATCAAAACTTGGATAATCCGTGTCTGCTATCAGGTCAAGAACGTAATCGCCCTGGAAGTAGATCATGTCCTCATCCGTTTCCAGTGCTTCCTCACGCTTGCGCCATTCTGCGCTATGCTTCGTCATCTCGGCCTTGGATGGCAGCCCGGACGACGCGGGGGCCTCAAGCGGTTAAAAGTGGGCACAGGCGTACCTGTCATTAAAACCTATATACAGAAACAAATCCTATTTATCAAGCTGTAATTTCTGTTCGGGTAGGGACTTGGCTCACTTTCGTATGAATCCACTCTTCTGACATCCCTGATAATTTGGGGAAAACACAATCAGGAGCGGGTAAAATGACGATTGAAATAATGAGTGGTGGCGGACGCAGTCTGGAGCGAACCCGTCTCTGGTGTTCCTGTGGCGGATTTCCCTGTTAAACAGGGAATTTACAGGGAAAATTTTCAATTCTAATGCGGATCGTGCCGAAACCGCCTGTTGAGACGCAGGTTTTGTGCGGTCTTGATACCGAATTCCCTAAAAAAAGAACAGGGAATTTATATGAAAAAACAGGGAACTTGCATGAGAGAACAGGGAAAGAGAATCTTAAATCAGGTGACGATTCAAGAGCGTTGATATCTACCCAGGCCGAGTACATTGGCCTTAAGCTTAGGTTGGCTACTATTTAACCTATTTCGATCGCCCCTTAATTCCTTGCAGCGTTTTTTCGATGGCCTGCTGGGCGATCTTGAGGTCGCTTGTCGATCCGGCCATGAAGACACGGCCTGTGGCCCCCATCATCTGGATATCGACGATGGTGGTTTCAGGAGCCACTTTTTCGGCTTCGTTAGCGGCGACGGCGGCAAACAGGGCAGGGGCCATCTCGTAAAGCAGCATGGATTGGCCGGGTAGGATCATTGAAGCGTTGCGCATGCGGTTGAGGATAATGGCGTGCTGGTCGGCAATATCCTCAATAATATCCGTATAGAGTGTTGACGGTGCAAGTTGATCGGTGGCCTTGGCGTTGATCCCTTGTAGAATTGCTTCACCGGCGGCGTCCAGTTCATCACGGTCCGTCGAATGAAGTTCCAGCAAGCCGAATTGGCGTTCCGTAAACAGGATGCCTGGCTCCATATCCGGCGCCGCCTTCAGCGCCAGATCAACAACCCGGTGAATGGAAAGCGCCGGCGCCACCTCGATGATCAGGCTGTTATCGCCCTGCATGGGGGGGTAGCCACGCGCCCGTACAGGCGTCGACATGTACGCTGAGAATTGAGGTTGCAAATCCTCAATAGGAAGATAGACACGAAGTTCGGTCATTTATTAACCAGTCATTATTGCTCGTGCAGGACCGCCGCTTCCCTGCGCAAGAGCGCGCAGGGAACGGATGCCCAGAACAGAGAGAGTTATTTAGTTGTCGACGTGAAGTGTTTGCTTAGGTCCTGATGGGGCCGCGGAATAACGTGGACCGAAACAAGTTCGCCAACCTGGCCAGCGGTTTCTGCACCCGCCTCGGTCGCCGCCTTTACCGCGCCAACGTCGCCCGATATAACAACCGCGATCAGGCCATCGCCGACTTCTTCACGTTTGACGATGGTGACGTTGGCAGCTTTAACCATAGCGTCAGCAGCCGCGAGTGCGGCAACGTAGCCTTTTGTTTCGATCATGCCCAGTGCTTGATTAGCCATTTTTCTTCTCCTCTACAGTGCTTCAAATTTAACAAAATATAACGGACCCACTCAGGTGTGTTCGTCTATGGAACCTATGATCAAGGCGTCAATTGGTGCCTTGATTCCTTCAAATTGCCCGGCGGCGACAGAACCTTGAGTGATCAAAACTTCTTCGCCGTCTCCACATCCCAGGGGATCAAACGCGATAACCCGGGAACCGCCATCAATCTCTACCTCCAGCAAAGCGCCTTGAGGCAGCGAGTCGGTTCTTTTTGTCGACCAGATACGACCAATAACCCTTCCTCTAATCATCACTTCATCCTTTCAATCGAAATTCCGCGCTGGCGCAACCTGTCTCGCGCCAGTGGCGTTGTGTGGGCCTGCTTGCCGAGCAGCAACGTTTTAGTCTGCATTGGAAGCTGGTCTACGATGCGTTCTGACAGCAGCCCACTATCAAATCGTTCCGTATTTCCACCGGCAACATGCGTGCCGGTGGCAGGAGCCATGGCCCGAGTGCCCCCCGGGCCGGCCTCAAGACGAAAAACGATTTTACCCTCCATCAAGTCGCGGCGCTCTTCCGGCTTTGCGGCCATGGAAAGAATACGCCTTACGAACGCCTGAAGATCGGAGTCGTTAGATATTGTCACCTGCTCTTCCTTGACCGACGCCGAAGCGGCGGCATTTCCTTTGCTTGCCTTAATACGGGCAAGTTCCTCGCCTAGGATTTCGCGGACAAGTGCGGCAATCATGGGATCGGCCATCATCGTCACTCCCGTTCCGCGCCAAGTAACTGGAGCGCATTTTCGGCTGCATTTCGCGCGTTCGGAATATCCGCTTCGCTACCGGCCAGATAAACCCGTCCGTTAGCCCCAATCATGCGAAAATCAATGACCTTGATATTCGCCGCCTTTTCAGCCTCGTTAGCGGCCAGAATTGCATAGGAGGCGGGCTGCATCTCAAGCGTATAGAGGGTGTCGCCGGCAATAATCATTGAGCCCAGCTTGTTTCGGTTGATCAAAAAGGCATGTTGATGATCGATATTGGTAATCACCTTGGAGCCGAGAATTTTAGGACGGGTCGCGTCGCCAGCGGATGCACCAAGAGCATCCATGACCGCCGATGCTGACGCCTTAACCGCAGATGTGTCCCGGGAATGAAATTCAAGATATCCAAACTGCCTTTCGACGACAAGAATACCGGCCTTTACACCTGTGTGCTTGATCGCAATATCGGTTAACGCTTCAATATCAAGGCCCGGTGCAACCTCGATAATTTGAGCAGCCATGTTGGCACGCGGCAGGGAGCCTCGCATCCATGAGCTCATGTAGCACATCGTTTGCGGCTGAAGCTGGTCGATAAAGATTGATGATCGTAATTCGGCCAAGGCTTAATCCTTCAAAATATCGCGAAGTTCTTCCGCAATGATCAGGCGAATTTGTTCGCGCAAATCATCACGGGCCGCAGGCGCCGCGGCACCTGCTGCGGTTGATGTGACTGAGACTGGCCGTCCTTGGCCGGGAACACCATCGGCAGGCGCTTTGGGCAGGGGGCCAGGATGTTTCAATTGCCCTATGTCATCTGCGCTCAAAGCAGGGCCGTTCTTATGCCAAGCGATTCGAGTCCAGTTAACCAGATGCTGCGGGCCAACGTTCTCGCCGACGGACGAGCGACCAAAGAAACCGGTGCCGATGGTAAACGTCGGTGCCAGATTGGTAACAAAACCCGCTGCCCCCTGGCTGCAGGGCGCATTGACAACGACCCGGTAGGCTTCGACGGCGCTGGCATAATCTGTGATCGTCTGGTTGTCGTTGGAATGGATAGCCGCGGAATGACCGGCACCTGACAGGCGAAGCAAGGCACGAGCCTGTTTCATGGCTTGATCGACACTATTAGCGACGTAGTAGCCCAGTACGGGGCAGAGTTTTTCGCGGGACAGTTCTTCACCAACACCAATCATGCTGATCGGTGCGACAAGTATTTTCGTATTCCGGTTGACCTTGAAGCCGGCCTGTTCGGCAATCCAGGTGGCATCACGGCCCAGAGACTCGACGTTGAAGCCACGCTCGTGGAATAAATATTTGCGTAGCGAATCGACTTCGCCTTCCTTGCAAATATGTGCGCCGGCCCGCGTTAATTCACGCTCCAGAGAAGCTGCCACTTCGCTCACCGTAATCAGAACTGATTCATTAGTGCAAAGAACTGAATTATCAAACGACTTGCTTTCGACGATATATCCGGCGGCGGCCTTTAGGTCGGCGGTGGCGTCAACAAATACCGGTGCATTGCCGGGGCCGACTCCGATCGCCGGATTTGAGGACGAATAAGCCGCGCGGACCATGGGTGCGCCGCCGGTCGCCAGAATAACATCCGTTTTATCTGATTTCATAAACTCGTCGACCAGTGGCAAACTGATTTCTTCCAGAACCTGGATAACGCCCTCTGGTGCGCCTGCCGACATGGCGGCCTCGGCAAGTGTTTTGGCCGCGTCTATACAGCACTTTTGAGCCGCCGGATGGGGGCTGATGACAATTGCGTTGCGTGTCATCAGCGCCGACAGGACCTTGAAATAAAGGGTCGATATGGGATTGGTCGACGGAACAAGAGCAAATATAACACCTGCCGGTTTGGGTATTTCAATCACGCCCGTCCGCTCATCCATGTTTGGGTCGACAAAATTCCAGTCACGGTAGTAATCAACGAGGGGAATGCTGCTCAGCTGGTTCTTTATTGTTTTGTGTTCCGCGACGCCGAATCCCGTTTCACGAACAGCCCACTCGCCATACTCGGCAGCTTTCGCGTGGGCCGCCTGGGCCACGGCGTCGGCAATGGCCATGGTCTTCGCCCGGTCGTAGCGATGAAAAACCTGGGAGGCCCAACGGGCACGCTCCAATACCATTTCTGCGCGGGCCTGCATGGCGACCTGCGTCTTGCTGATATCGACAAGTTGGGCAATTTGCGGGTCCATCAGGATGCCTTGCGCCCGCGTTCGTTCAACATATCTTCTCGCGCTTGGCCAATTGAAATTTCCATCCGGCGCAACACGTCTTCTGTCAGGCTCTGTGTCATCAAAATACCCAGCTTGAATTGCAACACGCGTGGATCAAGGGTCGAGAAAATAGCCCACACGCCGTTTTCATAAATGCGCCGCATCACCAGTTTGGCCCCTTCCGGGTGATTGAATTCAAGGCCCATGATCACGCCGTTTTGCCGAATGCCGCTAAAGAAGTCAGGGTACATCGCCTGAATTTCATCGAGCCCGGCACGGGCAAAGTCGGCGACATAGCGAACCATGGAGGCGACTTCCGGTCGTTGCGTGATTTCAAGAACCTTTAGGGCAACAATACAGCCAAGTTCGGCGCCACCGGCGGTTGACATATGAGCGAAGCCATCCTGCTTCAGCCAGGCGCCGGCGCGTTCGTTTACAACGCAGCACGAAATTGGGTACATGCCCCCGGTAATCCCTTTGCCGATCACCATGATGTCCGGAATGACGCCGTATTTGTTAACGCCCCACATTTCACCCGTCCGCATCAGCCCTGTCTGTACCTCGTCGGCTATGTAGAGGGCGTCATAACGCTCGCAAAGCTGTTTGACGGAGGGTAAATATCCCTCGTGTGGCATGGGAAATCCGTAGGTCGCCGGAATGGTTTCCATAATGACGGCGGCTACATCGCGGCCCTTGAGGGCGTCTTCCATTGCGGTCAGGTCGTTGAAGGGAACCTGGATGAATTCCCCCAGCGTATCTTCCGACAGAAAAGTCTTTGAAAACCGCTCGTCGCCGGTTTTCAGCGCCAACCCGGAATGGCCGTGATAAGCCTTGATGATCGATACGATTTTGCGCTTCTGGGTCGCGTGACGGGCCGACTTAAGGGCCAGTTCGATCGCTTCTGCGCCTCCCGCGCCGTAGATCGTATATTGAAGCCCCTCCGGCGTGCATTCAGCCAGTTCTTCGGCCAGCGCCGTGCGGGCGAGAGCCGGAAAATGGTGGTTGCCCATGTCGAAGCGTTTGGCACCAGCATTCAGAACTTCAATCAGTTCCGGGTTCCGATGTCCCAGGTTATAGGTCCCGCCATTAAGGTGGAGGTCGATCAGGCGCCGGCCATCCATGTCGTAGAAGCAATATCCCTCGCGCTTGTCGATAACCAGATCGATACCGGCATCTGACCAGAACTCCGTTTTATTGGGGTTCCAGAAGGTTTTCGAGGCTTCGAGAAAATCGAGTTTTGCCTGACTCATAGCGACTTCTACCTACGGATTAACAGGATCAGGCAAAAAGACTATCATTTATTGTGTCATATACAACATTTCTTTTTTTACATATCAGATAATTATTGAAAATATGAGGCCATCCATATCCTGATGGCTTCATGTATTTAGAAAACCTCAATATTTATTATTTAATATCAAATAGTTATTTGCAATATGCATTGACCCTATCTGGGGAATGGCACTTTGCCAGCTTTGGGATAGTGCGTGAAAATAAATAATGCCATATGCGACATTTTCTGAATATTTCTGGACTTTTTAGGGCTCAGCGTTCATGACTTTGACAGGCAAGGAACAAAAGGGCAGATAATCCATGGCGGGCCTCGGTGCACAAAAAAAGGCTGACCGGCGAAACAAGCTGCTTGAACAGATTGTTCAGGATCCGGGCATCATGATCCGTGACCTGGCCGAAAAACTGAACGTTTCCAGGGAAACCATCCGACGTGATTTTGATGCGCTCTGTGACAGCGGCCAGTTGCAACGCCGCTACGGCGGGGCTGTGGTCGTTCCCGTTGGCAATATTCTCAGTTTTGAAGCGCGTCAGGACAAACATGTGCCGGAGCGCAAGGCCATCGCGCGTCTGGCCCATGATCTGCTGCGCGATGATCAGGTTATCATGCTTGCCCCGGGAACAACGGCTTTGTTGTTCGCATTGGAACTGTCTGAAACGAAAAAGCACCTGACGGTTATCACCAACGGCATTCGCGAAGCCCTGACACTGGTCAACAACGATAATCTGCGGGTTGTTTTGGCGCCGGGAGATGTTGATCGACTTGAAGGGTTCGCCTGGGGACATGAGGCGACGGAGTTCCTGTCTAGATATAACGCTGATCTGGCTGTATTTTTTGCCGATGGGCTGGCACTTGGCGGGGTGTCGGAAGCCGATTCCAGGACGGCCGGAATGGTAAAAACCATGCTTCGGCAATCGGAAAAAAACATGTTGCTGATCGATCATTTCCGGTTCGGACAACAGGGTCTGTTACAGATTTGCAGCCTCGCTGATCTGGATGTTGTCGTTAGCGATTGCGAGCCCGACCCTGAACTAAACCAGCAATTATTGAATAATGATGTTGCGTTTCATTGTCCCTAACCCTGAGATAAAAGGTGGAAAGAGCGGTCAAATCCTCGCGCCCTGATGTCAAGCAACCCATTGCTCACAGCATATAAGGTAATTTAAGCATTATTCTAGGGCGCTACCGCCGGTTAAGATTAACTCTCAAGGGTCGTATTTAAATGTCTGATTTTGAACATTTGCCATACGAGGAGCAACTCCACCGATTACGGGACTTGGCCTCTCAAGCCCTTAGCCATTACAACCTGCCTTCTGGCGCTGAAGTCACCCTCATTAATCTTTCGGAAAATGCCACGTATCGCATTGATGATCCTGTTGCCGGCGGGCGCTGGGCGTTGCGTGTTCACCGGGAAGGCTATCACAGCAAGGCCGCTATTGCTTCGGAACTGGCATGGTTGACGGCTTTGCGAGAGGGCGGCTCGGTCGTAACGCCGACGGCCATTGCAGGCAAAGACGGAGAACTGATCCAGGTTGTCAGCCACCCTGGCGTGCCGAACCAGCGCCATGTTGTTTTATTCGCCTGGGAAAATGGCGAGGAACCGGACGAACAGCAACATGACCTTAGGCGGCCCTTTGAAGTGCTGGGAGAAATTACCGCACGCATGCACATGCATGTCCGCAGCTGGCAAAAACCACCTTTTTTTGAACGCCTTATATGGGATTTCGACACCAGCCTGGGTGATAATCCGCATTGGGGAAAATGGCGTAACGGCATGGGATTGACGCCGGAAATTGAGGTTATTTTTGGCAAGACGGTTGACTTGATCGGTCGCCGACTGGAGCGGTTCGGGAAATCCCCCGAACGTTTCGGACTGATTCACTGTGATATGCGTCTTGCCAACCTGCTGATGGATGGAGACGTCACCAAGGTTATCGATTTTGACGACAGTGGTTTCAGTTGGTTGCTCTATGATTGCGCAACCACCGTATCGTTCTTTGAAGACCGGCCCGAAGTCCCCGAACTGCTGGAATCCTGGGTTCGCGGGTATCGAAAGGTAATTGACCTGCCAGAGGAGGATGTGGCGGAAATCCCGACCTTCGTGATGTTGCGCCGATTGCTCCTGGTAGCCTGGATTGGCTCGCATTCAGAGACTGATCTGGCCCAATCCATGGGGGTTGAATACACCCGGGGAACCGTGCCTTTGTGCGAGGATTACCTGTCCCGCTTTGGCTGATATATCGCCCGCTTGATACTTTGGGCATCCTCATGCAATGATCTCTGCCAATCGCGCTATCAAAGAACGCGACAGCAGGGATAGATATATGGGAGAGATTTGGCAATCCGCAAAATTTGTTCCGCCGAGTTCCACGAATGACCCTTCGTCTCCGGTCATTCTGGCGTCGGCGGCGACCGGTATTGTTGGTCATATTTGCGCCCAGCATGGCGATATAGACGGCATTTTTGGAAATTCAGGGCTGGCGCCTTCAATGACAGGCGAGCCAACCTTGCAGTTGAGGCTTTCTTCATTTTGCCGCCTGTTCGAGGAATCTGCACGGCAGACAGAAAACCCGAATTTTGGCCTGTGGTTCGGCAATCAGTTCAAACCCCACGATCTTGGAATGTGGGGGTACGTTGGCGTGACGTCATCTACCTTGGGCGCGGCACTGGAAAACCTGGTTAATTATTTTCCGTATCATCAGGAAAAATCGATGTTTCAACTGAAATCCCGCAAAGACGGGATGATGATGCTGGAGTATCAGATATTGGCGCCCGATATTGTCGAAAGGCGGCAGGATGCCGAGCTGTCACTTGGCATGTTTCTCAACGTTTTCCGTGAGTGTCTTGGCAATGAATGGACCCCCGAAGAAGTTTTCTTCGAGCATCCCAAGCCGGAGGCCGCAGAGGAGCATGAAATAGCATTTGGGGCGCCGACCTATTTCTCGCAGCCAACAAATGCACTGGTGTTCCGTCCGGAAACTCTGGAACACAAGATGCCGAGGCGCGACCTCAGGCTGATGACCATGATGCAAACTTGCCTCGAGCGGCTCGGTTCCGGTCGCAATGGATGTGAATCACTGATCGACCGTGTTCGTTCAGTCATCCGAATGAAATTACCGGAGGGCTGCCCATCTCTGGAAGTGGTCGGCAACGCGTTACAGTTATCATCGGTTAGTATCCAGCGAGAACTTTCTCTTGCCGGCCTGACATATAAAGAGCTCATCCAGGCGACACGCAGCGACCTGGCTCATGCCTACCTGAAGCAACGCCATTTGCCGTTATCGGAGATTGCTTTCTTGCTTGGCTATTCAGAACTTTCTGCGTTTTCACGCGCCGTTCGCCGATGGACAGGCGAGAGCCCAAGGGCCATACGAAACCGCCTGCTTCACGGCTAATTCTCGATGCCGGCTTCTATTCAAGAGCTTCCAGGGATTCCGGCAATATCTGTCCGCCATCGACAATGATTGTCTGGCCGGTGATGTAATTTGCCTCTTTCGATGCCAGGAACAAGGCCGCATTGCCGATATCTTCGACGACACCAATTTTTTTAAGCGGAATGGATGCTGCCATGGTCGCGATATAATCTGCGCCAAGCTCGTCCAGGCCTTCGGTACCGATGTTGCCTGGCATCACCGCATTCATGGTGATGTTATATTTGGCAAGTTCGATGCATGCCGTTCGCAAAAAGCCAAGCTGACCTGATTTTGATGCCCCATAATGGGACCATCCAGGAAAGCCCGTTACCGGTCCCGTAATGGAAGACGTCAACACGACTCGCCCCTGGTCGGATTTTTTCAGCGCCGGCAGGCACGCCTTCACGCTAAGGAAATTGCCTTTCAGGTTGGTATTCATCACCAGATCCCACTCGGCCGGCTCCATTTTTTCAATGGTGGTCTGTGGAAAGATGCCCGCATTGGCACACAGGATATCGAGGCCGCCATGTCGTTCCACGGCGGCGGCAGCCATTGCCTGGCTCTGTTTCCAGTCAGATACGTCGGCTGAAAACGCGCTGGCCCCATTGCCTATCTCTTTGGCGCAGGATTCAGCATCAGACAACGTGCGCCCTACAACCAGGACTTTGGCGCCCTGATTTGCAAATACACGTGCAATTCCTTTTCCAATCCCCTTGCTTCCGCCTGTCACGATAACGGAACGTCCACTGATGGATGTCAACATATCACGCCTCCTAGTCTGCTGATTTTACTTTAATTTGCGCGGTCTTATATCGAATAGCAAGCCAGCCAAAATAACCAACAAGCAACATTATGGCTGCGCTACCCATGGTTAAGGAGCCAAGGGTCGGCACCATTGGTGTGTAACCGGAAACCATCTTGGCATAGAGCCATTCCGGTACGGTCTGGTCGGCACCGGTGGTAAACATCGAAAGTGGAAAATTTCCCCAAGAGAGAAGAAATGCAAAAAGCCCGCCAGAGACAATTCCCGGAGATAAAATGGGAAGGGTAATTTCTCGCAAGACCTGCAGGCGAGTCGCCCCAAGGTCGAAGGCGGCCTCTTCGAGAGCCGGGTCAAAGCTGTAAACCTGGATGGATATAATCAGAATCACGATGGGAACGATCCACACCATATGGGCGAAGACAGCAGTTTGCCAACTGGGGATGATGCCGAGCGATGAAAACCACAGCAGAAGGGCAAGTCCAAGGACTGCTTGCGGGAAGAAAATTGGCAACAGGACAAGGCGCTGGTAAAGTTTTCGACCGCTCCATTCATAGCGCGCGAATGCCAGGGCACCGAAGAAGGCCAGTATCACTGAGAATATGGTGACCAGCAAAGCAACCGTCAGTGATGTCCACAACAAATCACGCACCGAAAGGGATGTGCTTGCTTTTTCATACCATCGCATTGTCCATGCCGCGATTGGAAACTGGAAGTATCGTTGTTTCGAAAATGAAGCCAACACCACCGCTACCATGGGGATGTACAGGAACCCGATGACACATGTCGTCCAAATGACAATAAGGTTTCTGGCAAGTCGGCGTTTGCGCTGTTCGTTCATTTTTTACCGCCGACCGATAATCTGATCTAGATCAATTCTACGAAACAATAAAAAGACGACGACACCTGAGAGTCCAATCAACATAACGGAAAGAACGGAACCCTTGGGCCAATTCTGGGCGAAGGTGAATGCGCTTTCAATATCATCGGCGATCATGACCACGGCTTGCCCACCAAGAATTTTTGCCTCCGCAAGTGAGCCGAGCGACAGAATAAACGTCAAAATTCCGCCAATCATAATGCCGGGCATAGAGAGCGGCAATTCGACTTCCCAGAATATTTCCCATCGGGAAGCGCCAAGATCTGATGCCGCATCTTTCAGGCTTTCAGGCACCATGGAAATGCCAGAGACAAGGGGAAACAGCATGAACGGAAGGTAAACGTAAACGAGGCCAAGAACGATTGACGGAACCGTATACAATAATCCGGAAGCCGAAACATCGAACAGATATTTGAGCGAACCATCGAGAATACCGTTCTTAAGCAGGATCAAGACCCAACCAAAAAGACGAATGTTTTCCGAAATCAGCAAGGGCAGAATGATAAGCGCCGTAACAAGATTGGCCCAAGGCCCAAAAATTTTTGCCATCCCATAAGCCATCGGGTAGCAGACCAGAAATAATATAACCACGGCTGTGGATGCCAGGAAAAGAGACCAGAAAAATGAGATATAATAGCTATCAGCAACGACTGAAACGTAATTTTCTAGGCTCGGGACTTGAAGCAGAGAGAACGTATGAGCCGGCATGAAACTGTAGCCAATCACCATCGCTAATGGGCCGGCAAAGCCAATAAGCAAAAACACGGAAGCGGGGATGGCCGCTAGCCTGCCCGGATTTATCCGCCATATACTTGATTTATTACCCGTAGCCATGGAATTTATTCACTCACCAAGATTGAATCTTCCGGTCGCCAGCCAAGCGCAACGGTATCCCCAAAGGTTCCGTCGAAAACCTCGTCCTGCAAACGTTCGACCAGCCATTGGTCACCAGAAGGCGAGCGTATCTGGTATTGCATGCGCGAGCCTAGCGCATAGTCATTAAAAAATTTCCCATGCATGATATTTGGCAGTCCGGACGCAGCCGGGCCCAACTTCATAACTTCGGGCCGCACGATCAGGTAACCCCGGCTGAATTGATCGGGCATAGACTTAACTTCGAATGTGCCTTCTCCTTTAATGTCGCGCACGGTCATATCTCCGGCGGCTTCAACTTCAAGCGTGTTTACCTCGCCCATAAACTGGGCGACAAACTTGTTTATAGGTTTGTTATAAATTTCATTGGGGGTGCCGATCTGGACAAGAGCGCCGTCCTTCATGATGCCTATACGGTCGGACATCACCATTGCTTCTTCCAACGAGTGTGTAATATAGACAAATGTTTTTCCGGTCTCCCGATGAATATCCTTAAGTTCTTTTTCAAGTGCTTTTCGCAGCCTGAAATCGAGTGCCGAAAGTGGCTCGTCGAAGAATAAAATTTCCGGGTCAAACGCCAAGGCCCTGGCAAGCGCGACACGCTGGCGCTCTCCGCCTGAACATTGGTTGACACCCTTGTCATAAAAATCTAGCGGAAGGTGTAGCTGTTCAAGCAGGGCCATTGCCCGTTCACGCCTAACCGCAGGCGCGACTTTTGCAATCTTCAAGGGGAATTCGATATTTTCGCCAACGTTGCGATGAGGGAATAGGGCTAAATTCTGAAACACCATGCACGTCGGGCGTTTATTGGCGGGAACATCGTTAAGCCGCGTTCCCTTAAGTATGATATCGCCGCTGGTGGGCAGGTCCATACCCACCAGCAAGCGAATCATCGTTGTCTTTCCCGACCCCGAAGGGCCGACAAGGGTGAAAAACTCTCCTTCGGCTATCTGTAAATCAACCTCGCTTACAGCGGTAAATTCACCGAACTTCTTTGTGAGTCCTTTTAGCTCAAGAAACGTCTCAGCCTTGTCTTTCATATATCCTCCCGAATCGGTAAAGCCAATTTACTGCTAACCAGCAGGCATCAGCTTTCGCGCTCGCGCTTGGCTGCGGAATAGATATCGTACATTTCCGCATAATCCGGGTTGATGTCGTAATCGGTTGAATTGGACATTTCTTCTTCAAGGGTATCCCACTGGATAGCGTCCAGCTCTTCCTTGTTGAATTGTGCCAATACCTTCGACGACCCCATCTGGGTTACCGGATTGTAGGTACCTTCAGCGAATGCCACTTTCTTCGAGACATCAGCCCGTTGCACGTAGGCCAGGAATTCTTCAGCAAGTGGTGACGGATCGGGATTATTGACGACCGAAGTCAGCTCGATCCAGACGATGCCGCCCTTGCCGTTCATCGGACCCGACTTAGGCGTGATGCCACGGACCTGCTTGGCGCCATCGAAGCGAGCCGGAGACGCCGTGTAGGTGCCGCCAGTGAAGTAGGCATCAATTTCACCATTGATGAGGGCCAGATTCATCTGAACCAGATCATCCGTAAGCAGTTTAGCGCCATTGAATATCTGCTTACACACCTTGGCATAGGCTGCAACTTCCGCCTTCGAGTGCTTCTTGAAAGGATCGACGCCGGCAGTAACGCACATGTGATAAATGTTCCAGTTATCGTATGTCAGAATGCCGTACTTGCCCTTCATCTTGGGGTCCAGGAACACATTGAAGCCTTGGTCTTCGCCCATGGCCCGCGAGATTTTGTTGGTGTTGACGACGAAGTTGAAGGGGCCGAACCGCTGGGTCATGCCGAGCAGATCTTTGCCTGCCTTGTCCATGGCCCACGAATAAGGCGGGTGAAACTCCGACATCATGTCTTTGTACATGGGCTCGAACCGTTCGCGCGAAATCGGCTTGATGAGTCCTTCCGGATACATCATTTCCCGGGCCCACGGATTGTTAAGGTTGATCAAATCCCAGACTTTTGTTTCACCGGCCCTGAGGCGGTTAACGGCATCAGGATCAGAAGTCAGGCCTTCGGCACGAACTTTAGCGCCAAACTCGCGGCGGAATGGGTCAAGAACATCATCTGAGTTGTAACCTTCCCAACAATAAATGTTGAGTTCCTTATCTCGCGCGGCGTGGGCAAGTCGGGGTAATGTTCCGGCTGCAGCAGCGGCGGCCCATACACCTGTTTGCTGCAAGAAGTTTCGACGATTAATGCGATTTTTAAACATTTTTAGTCTCCCTGTTGATTTTACCTATGTTGTTGCCTGTTTTTTTTATTTTGCCTTTTGAGTATCCGATTGGTGACCTGTTCTTGTTCCCATTCAATCAACTGCACTCTTAAAAATCAAAGCCTAAGAGCGAGAGATGATTAGTGCTTGAAAACAAACAAAATGCCACCCCAAAGTGAACAATATGCCCGTCGAAGACACCCGTCTTGACCCTTGAAGGGCGGTTCTTGACACGAAGAAAACTGCCAGTTTCCGGTCAATTCAGCCCCATCATGACCTTAAGTTCCGCCGATGACATGACGTGGCAGTAGATCATGTTAAGGATTTCAAGCTCTTTTTCGTGCAATTCCAACGAACCTGCTGCGCAACAATCCTCGAGGACAATGACGCTAAAGCTTTCATCGGCCAAACTTCGTACGGTCGAAGAGATGCATTGGTCCGTAAAGATGCCACAACAGATAACATTTTTGATGCCTATATTATTGAGGATCAGCCTCAAATTCGTTCCCGTAAGGGCTGAATCGGTGGTCTTTGTGACACAAATTTCGTCCCCCTGCGGGGCCAGAGTGTCGACCATCTGAGACGGTTGATCGTTCTTGGGCAGCAGCAAATTGTTCCAACCGGGCATTTTTTGGCTCAGCGACCTGTCGCGGCCATCTGCAGTATGGCAGGCAATACGGGCAAACAGGCACTCGATATCATGACTGCGAAACAAATTGAGGAGCCCCTGGGTGCGGGGAATGACTTGCTGATGCATGCGTTCATGAAAGGGGTTCCAGGCATCGAAGCGGCTTTTTTCTTCATCGCTGAGGCTGTCACGGTCCGAACGTTGCAGATACGTGTTCTGTATGTCGATAACCAGCAGCGCTGTTTCCTCCGGCTTCAGAACCAAGTCTTCGGGTTCCGGGGCCCCGTCGTAATAGATCGAGCGATAATCCGTTTTCCAATTCACGCGTATAGTCCTCCCATTCGCGGTTGTTGATTTTTTTCAGTATCTGGCGGCAAACAGGCCACGGCGATCATAAACATCGGCCGCTTCTTCTATAAAGGCAGCCAAAATTTCTGCCTGGAATTCATCGCGCAAGCGCTTTGCGGCGGCAATAATTGCTTGTTTATCGCTTGCTCGGCCCGGGCGTAGGATCTCGTATATTTCCATGATAATCGGTTGCGGAATACGGGCCATTTCGGATGCCCGCTCGAAATTCCGGGCCAGCTCATTGCGGCCAACTGAACTGGCGATTTCAGCCTGCTGGAGAAGAGCTTGCGGCGTGATCCGCAGATCCTCCATCGTGACATCGCCACTGACCAGGGCGTCGAGGGTCAGTTCCTCCAGTGGCTTGCCGCGTGCGCCCCTGACCAGATCGGGGCGTTTTTCGGCAAGGGGATAGTCGGCAGCGGAAAGTGGTTTGCGGGTCATGGCATATCCTCGCTGAATGTTACCTCGACAGCTTCCGGGCTTGCGCCGTCTTCTGTCATTTCTGTCTCGATGGCATAGGTTAAAGCTACGCGCGCATGAAAACGTGCGCCAAGTGCCTCGCCATGGGTCGGAACCACAATAGGGTCGGGCATATTGCCCGTGGCATAAATTGCCGCGTTTCGCCCCAAACCACGGTAATGCTCGAGAGTGGTAATCGGCGCATTAGAAAACAATTCCAGATTGTTATGGGGCAGCCGTTCTTTTTGATGAATGACGGCGGTGCCCTTGGCCTGCAAACCAATGCCAATACCTGAGCCGGAAAGTTTTGCCGCCGTCAGGCCCAGGAAAGACGTGTCCGCCGTATGCCGGCAGCGGATGATCCGCATGGTAGCGTTTTCAGAGGCAATGCCCGCCTGTATCTCGGCAAGAACGCGGCTTAACGGGTGTCCGGCCAGGGTTCGAAAAAGTTTGCCCCCAAATCCGGGGCTCAACGCGACCAGCACTTCGCCAGGATCCGTTCCGGCTTCTGCTGGCCCAATCGTGTGGTAGTTGATGCGCCGGGATTCATCGGGCTCATAGATTGCTTCTGCACGCAACACGCCCTCGCGGTCAAGAACATCGCGAATAGCAGCCAGTTCCTGTCGTCGCTCCTCGCTGAGGCGGTAGCCGGTTCCCGGGCCCTGATATGAATTGGGATCGTTAATAGCGCTGATGATCCGGCGATCACGGACGATGGCCGAGGTCTGAAGATAGTCGCCCGAGACGCGAAGCTTGACGAGAAAAAGAAGATTTTCTGCTTCTTCGACGAACCCTCCCTTGTGAAGCGATCGAATGACATCAACCACAGTGATCCCGCGATCCTTGATCTGCTCGCTGATCCCGGCCACCGCGCGTGGCAAGTAGCTTTCTGTATCGTCCGATCCGGATGCCACGGCGACCGATTGTTTCATGGTTTCGTTCGCCGTAGATAACCCAAGGTCTTCGTGCACGAAAGCCAGCGCTTCAATAGCCTGTTTGCGTAACGAAAACGCCGTAGCCTCTTCTACGGAAGTAAGGCCTCCGTCGGCCTCAAAATCCCGTTGCAAGACTAGAAAGTCTTCCATCTCTTCACCGTTAAAGGATGATGGATTAAAAGAATTGTCGTACTTCAGAATGCTTCCGAAGCCTGAACAGATTAAATCCGAACCCGCTATCAGGAGTGGTAGGATTTTAGCACCGACGCGGATCTCTGATTCCGAATGCCGCGCATCGTTGCCGGAGGCACATTCCAGATCAAGCCATACGGCCAGAAGGTTCTCCGCCATCAGTTCGCGAACCCCGCCGGGCATGGTCGAAGCAAGCGGTGCACCATCTATGCCACCGTTCTGGGTTCCCTGCGATCCCATACCACGCTGCACACAAAGGCATCGTGCTTCAAGATAGAGCAAAGATTTTGACTCGTGAAAGCCCATCAGCAATTCAGAAGCCGCGCCCGACGTACAACGCATCTTGACGCCGCGCGAAGCATAAGCCGCCGCCAGCCAGGTTTTAGACCAGGGTGTGTCGTCGCCATCAACGAAGGCGCTCTCGGTGCCATAGACGGACACGGTTTCCGCGTACGATGTGAACCCGGCCATGCCGATTTCCAGCTCTTCCGCTTCCTCGCTCGAGCACTGAAACAGGGTGCCTGCACGCCCCACAGAAGAGCCGACGCAACAAGCCAATGCATTTGACCATGCATTGCGTGAAACCCGCATTGTCGTCTCGATTTCGTCAAAACCAAAGGCAACGGCAATGGCAGCATCGGCGCTGAGTTGCAGCGGATCATCCTTGGCATTGGTCACATGGGCCTGATTTCCGGGGGTTTGGCGGGCTCGCATTTTTGAGTAAGAAAAGCTGATTTCCATGGCGTTAAGCTGGGCAACGACTTCGGCGAGTTTTGCCGGGGTCATGCCCCTGGCCAGGCGCGTTAGTTGCGTCCGCGGAACGTTCATATCAACCAGCATCCGCGCCAGCTCCGGCGACGGCATTGCCATTGCTTCTTCTGCGACTTCAATATCGAGATGATGACGGGCAATAAACGCGTCGATCATGTCAAAGTCCTTGGCGGCGACTCCGTCCATCGACGCGATCTCACCGTCGATGATTGAGATGCCCGGTTGGGGGTCTTGAGCACCTGAAAATGCAGAAAACCCGTTTTCTGGATCTTCAACGGCGAACTGATCGAGCCTGAGCGGCCGATCATCCCAGTCAGAAAACCGCCGCCAGCGATTGGCACCGTATGAATATGAGTCGCTCATTTTTGGACCTGCCCGTTATAAAAACGAGGTCAGGGTTGAACATACCGTCCGGGCGCGTCAACCTAAATCGTATATATTAAGGATATCCCCCGAAGGGAGAGGTCAGAGATTCGTATCCTCTTGGACGCGCCATTTTATCAAAGGGTTAGCATAAATACGCAAGTGATCAGCCCCCATCAGGATGGTTCAGTTCGTAAGTTAGAATCTGGCGCAAGTTTACGGCGCGGGTGGTCTGGCGCTGAACTTACGGATCAAGCCGAAGAAACGGCTGTATCGGGAAAGGCCAGAACCGCTTGCTATGCCGCAAACGATCAACGACATGTGGTCGGTGGATTTTATGCACGATCAACTTGGGGACGGTCGTAGCTTCAGGACCTTCAATGTCATTGATGACTTCAATCGTGAAGGGCTTGGGATCGAGGTTGATTTTTCTCTGCCCGCGACCCGTGTTATCCGGGCGCTGGATCAGATCATCGAGTGGCGAGGAGCTCCTTGCACTATTCGGTGCGATAATGGCCCGGAATATATCAGTGAGTTGCTGGCGACCTGGGCCGAGAAACGAGGGATAGGGCTGCGCTTTATCCAGCCTGGGAAGCCACAGCAAAATGCCTATGTGGAACGCTATAACAGGACAGTCAGGTATGACTGGCTGAACCAATATAATTTTAAAACAAATGAGGAGGTACAGGAAGCAGCCACAGCATGGCTCTGGACATAAAACAACGAAAGACCCAACATGGCCATCGGCGGCAGAAC
>JABMOQ010000012.1 GCA_013204045.1 Rhodospirillaceae bacterium
CCTGTCGACCACGCCACGCTCCCCCTCTTCTTCTCCTTTTTCCTTATTTAAGGCATCAGCCAGTAGGCGATCTCTATCGCCGGTCACATGAAATTATCGAAGCTGGTCGCCCTGTGGGACGACAACGAAATTTGCATCGACGGCAACACCAACCTGACCACCAGCGATGACCAGTGCAAACGCTTCGAGGCTTCCGGCTGGGATACCCATAAAATTGACGGCCATGATGCATCGGCCATCGAAAAGGCGATCAAGAAGGCCATGGAGTCTGACAAGCCAACGCTGATTGCGTGCAAGACGACCATCGGTTTCGGTGCGCCGACCAAGGCCGGCACCCACGACACCCACGGCGCCCCGCTGGGCGACGATGAAATCAAGGGCATGCGTGAAGGCCTCGGTTGGAATCACGGCCCGTTTGAAATTCCCGGCGACATACTTGACGGCTGGCGCTCGGCCTGTGGCCGGGGGGCAGCCACCCGCGAAGAATGGGAAGGTCGCTTGGCCACGCTTGATGACGGAACCCGTTCCGAGTTTGTTCGTTCGTCGGCGGGTGATCTACCGTCCGGTTGGCAAGCCAAGCTGGCCCAGTTCAAGAAAAAGATGGCCGAAGAAGCGCCGAAACTGGCAACCCGTCAGGCTTCGGGCAAGGTTCTGGAAGTGCTAACCGAAGCCATTCCCGATATGGTTGGTGGTTCCGCCGATCTGACCGGTTCAGTCAACACCAAGACGCCGTCGACCCCGTCGGTTACCAATACCGACTTTTCCGGCCGCTACATTCACTATGGTGTGCGCGAACACGCCATGGGCGCGATCATGAACGGCATCACCTTGCATGGCGGATTCATCCCCTATGCCGGTACCTTTGCCGTATTCGCCAACTACATGATGGGGGCCATTCGCCTGTCGGCGCTGATGGAAATTCGGGTCATCTATGTGCTGACCCATGATTCCATCGGCCTCGGCGAAGATGGACCGACCCACCAGCCGGTGGAGACCCTGGCCATGCTGCGCTCGATGCCGAACTTCTACACCATGCGGCCCTGCGATGTGGTCGAGACGGCAGAATGTTGGCAGGTCGCGTTGCAGTCGAGCAAAACCCCGACCGGCATGATCCTGACCCGTCAGGGGCTGGCCCCGCAACGCACCACCCATACGGATGACAACCTGTCGGCCAAGGGCGCATACGTGCTCGCCGACGCCGATGGGGATCGCAAGGTGACACTGCTGGCCACCGGATCGGAAGTTGAGATTGCCATGGCCGCCCGCGATACCTTGCAAGCGGATGGCGTTCCGACCGCCGTCGTATCCATGCCGTGCTGGGAACTGTTCGACGCCCAGGATGACGCCTACCGCGCCTCGGTGCTTGGTGATGGTGTGCGTGTCGGCGTCGAAGCCGCCATGCGCTTCGGCTGGGATAAATACGTGGGTGCCGATGGCGGTTTCGTGGGCATGACCGGTTTCGGTGCTTCGGCCCCGGCGACCGATCTTTACAAACACTTCGGTATCACGGCGGATAACGTCGTCGCCGAAGCGAAAAAGCGTCTTTAAGAAATCAGGGAAGGATAAAGAAAATGGCACTCGTATCAATGCGACAGCTTCTTGATCACGCGGCGGAAAACGGCTACGGCCTGCCGGCGTTCAACGTCAACAACATGGAACAGGTCAAGGCGATCATGATCGCCGCCGATGCTACCAACAGCCCGGTCATCTTGCAGGGCTCGGCCGGGGCGCGCAAATATGCCGGTGAAACGTTCCTGCGCCATCTGATCCTGGCCGCCATCGAAGCCTATCCGCACATTCCGGTTTGTATGCATCAGGATCACGGCACATCACCGGCCGTTTGCCAGCGTTCGATCCAATCGGGTTTTTCATCGGTGATGATGGACGGATCCCTGGAAGCCGATGGCAAGACACCATCATCCTTTGAATACAACGTCGAAACCACCCGCAAGACCGTCGACATGGCGCACGCCTGTGGCGTTTCGGTAGAAGGCGAGTTGGGATGCCTGGGCAGCCTGGAGACCGGCGAGGGGGAAGCCGAAGACGGCGTCGGCGCCGAAGGCAAGCTGGAGATGGATCAACTTCTGACCGATCCCGACGAGGCTGCTGACTTTGTTTCCAGGACTCATGTCGATGCCCTGGCCATCGCCATCGGCACCAGCCATGGGGCGTACAAGTTTACCCGTCCGCCGACCGGCGACATTCTGGCCATCAACCGGGTCAAGGAAATCCACGCCCGTATCCCGAACACCCATCTGGTCATGCATGGATCAAGCGCGGTCCCCCAGGACTGGCTGAAAACAATCAACCAATTCGGTGGCGAAATGGGCGAAACCTATGGCGTTCCCGTCGAGGAAGTCGTCGAAGGTATCAAGCACGGTGTGCGTAAGGTCAACATTGACACCGACCTGCGCATGGCGTCGACCGGTTCGATCCGTCGTCATCTGGAAGAAAACAAATCGAACTTCGATCCGCGTAAGTTCCTGGCCGAAGCCACCAAGGGCATGACCGAAATTTGCAAGGCCCGCTACGAAGCCTTCGGCACCGCCGGCAACGCCGACAAAATCAAGGTTCAGTCGCTGGAAATCATGTTCGAACGTTATGAATCCGGTGAGCTGGATCCGAAAATCAACTAATTAGCAAATCTGTTAAATGTTAAGTGAAAGTAGAGGGTAAGAAAATGGACCAATCCGGACGTTACGCAGATCTGAGCCTGAACGAGGACGATCTGATCAAGGGCGACAATCATGTACTCGTCGCCTACATCATGAAGCCGAAGTCGGGCTATGGCTATCTTGAGGCGGCGGCCCATTTCGCCGCCGAGTCATCGACCGGCACAAACGTCGAAGTCAGCACTACCGACGACTTTACCAAGGGTGTCGACGCACTGGTCTACGAGATCGACGAAGCCAAGGAGATCATGAAGATCGCCTATCCGGTTGACCTGTTTGATCGCAACATTATCGATAACAAGGCGATGATCGTATCGTTCCTGACCCTTTGCATCGGCAACAATCAGGGCATGGGCGATATCGCCTACGCCAAAATTCACGATTTCTTTGTTCCGAAAAGCTACATGGATCTGTTCGACGGCCCGAACGTCGACATTTCCGACATGTGGAAACTGCTCGGCCGTCCGGAGAAAGACGGCGGCTACATCGCCGGTACCATCATCAAGCCGAAATTGGGACTGCGCCCGAAACCGTTTGCCGAGGCTGCCTACCAGTTCTGGCTTGGCGGAGATTTCATCAAGAACGACGAGCCCCAGGGAAATCAGGTGTTCGCGCCCATGAAGGAAACCATTCCGTTGGTCGCCGACGCCATGAAGCGGGCCCAGGACGAAACCGGCCAGGCTAAAATATTTTCGGCCAACATCACCGCCGACGATCACTATGAAATGATCGCCCGCGGGGAATTCGTACTCGAGGCTTTCGGCGAAAACGCCAGCCACCTGGCATTCCTGGTCGACGGCTATGTCGGCGGCCCGGGCATGGTGACCACGGCCCGCCGCAATTTCCCCGATACCTACCTGCACTATCATCGGGCCGGTCATGGTGCCGTAACGTCACCGTCGGCAAAGCGCGGTTACACCGCCTTCGTGCTGGCCAAGATGTCGCGCCTGCAAGGGGCATCGGGCATCCACGTTGGCACCATGGGCTACGGCAAGATGGAAGGCGAACAGGATGACCGCAACATCGCCTACATGATCGAGCGCGACAGCGCCGACGGCCCGTTCTACCATCAGGAATGGTACGGCATGAAGCCGACGACACCGATCATCTCCGGCGGCATGAACGCGCTGCGTCTGCCTGGTTTCTTCGAGAATCTGGGTCACGGCAATGTCATCAATACCTCCGGTGGCGGCTCTTACGGCCACATCGACAGCCCGGCGGCCGGTGCCATTTCGCTGCGTCAGGCTTATGAGTGCTGGATGGCCGGGGCCGATCCCATCGAATGGGCAAAAGACCATCAGGAATTTGCCCGTGCCTTCGAAAGCTTCCCCGGCGATGCGGACAGCATCTTCCCCGGTTGGCGCGACAAGCTGGGCGTTCACAAGTAAGAACAGTCCCGGTGTGGTCATGGCCGGGGGAGCCTGATGCGCCCCCGGCCGATTACAATTTTTCAAGGTGATACTTTGAGCGAAATAGACCAGTACCGCATCGAAACGGAGCCTTACTATCAGGCCCTCGGCGACGAGGTTACCCTCTACGAGGCTGCCTACGCCGAACGGCTGCCGGTGATGATCAAGGGCCCGACGGGCAGTGGTAAATCTCGTTTCATTGAATACATGGCCTGGAAACTGGGCAGGCCGTTGATCACGGTTGCCTGCAATGAAGACATGACGGCGTCTGATCTGGTTGGCCGCTATCTGCTCGATGCCAACGGCACGCGCTGGCTGGACGGACCCTTAACCGTGGCGGCGCGTCATGGGGCGATCTGTTATCTGGATGAAGTGGTCGAGGCGCGCCAGGACACCACCGTCGTCATTCATCCCCTGACCGATCATCGTCGTTCCCTGCCGTTGGACAAGAAGGGTGAAATGATCAATGCCCACGATGATTTCCAGTTGGTGATTTCGTACAACCCCGGCTACCAGAGCCTGATGAAAGACCTGAAGCAATCGACCAAACAGCGGTTTTCGGCGTTGTCATTCGATTACGCCATGCCCGAAGTTGAAGCCGGCATTATCGCTACCGAGACCGACTGCGATGCTGACACCGCCGCCAAACTGGTACAGATCGGCCAGGCGGCGCGTAACCTGAAAGGGCACGGCCTTGACGAGGGTATTTCGACCCGTTTGCTGGTCTATGCAGCACGGCTCATAAACAAGGGCGTAAACCCAACCGCCGCCTGCCGCATGGCGCTGGTCGAGCCAATCACCGACGATGCCGATATCCGATCGACTCTTAATCATGCTATTGACGCCGTCTTTTCATAAGGGACACTCTGATGCGTATCAGCGAAAACGCACTCGTTGATTACCGGGGATTGTTGGCCTGTAGTTTTACGGAAATCGATAGTGTCTTTGCGGAATGCATGGAGAACGCTACAGCCAACCTGAGTGATCGGGGAGTCAAAGACTATCTATCCGGGGCATCGCTGATCTGTAGTATCGGGCGGGGGGTCGAACCGGTGCTGGTCTACCTGGAAGAAATGCCCGATGTGGCGGCCAAGCTGGGCGAGGGGATGCTGTCGCTGGTATCGGAAACCGTCTGGACAATTTCACGAACCCCCAACGGCAAGGCAATCCCGCCGTTCCTCGATACCATTGCCGAAGCCTCCCGCCGGTTGGGCTCCCTTGAACACCTGTGCCGCTATATCGATATTATCCTTGATATGATGGACCGTTCGACCGTCTCCATTCACGGCCATCACACCACCATTCCAAGCCCGGCCTTGCCCACACTGTTGAACCAGATACCTTATCTTCTGGGGCAATTGTCGCTGATCGGATTAAGCAACTGGATCGATTACGGTGTCCGGGCTTATGGCAATCATCCAGAACGCCAGCAGGATTATTTTTCCCTACAGTCGGCAGATAGCCGCGCCGTGTTGCATGGCGAACGTCACGGCACCCTGTTTGCCGACCACGAGCGGAACATGGACCTTTACATGAAGGCCCTGTGGAACGAAAAAACCCATTTTGTGCCGTACTCCACCGGCTTCGACGAATTGCGCAAACCGCAGCCTTATTTTGACGAGTTGGGGATCCGGGTTCCTGATGTCTTCGATGCCAAGGGCCCGATCAGTGGCATCGACCGATACCGGGCAGTGCTCGCCCATATGGCCGCCCATTGGCGTTGGACGCAAGCTATATTCGCCGACAACTTCAGCCCGTTTCAGCGCCATGCAGCCGAGGTTCTGGAAGACTGCCGTGTCGAAGTTCTGGCGATGCGGGAATTTCCTGGACTCAGGCATTTGTGGACCGGCCTGCACCCGCGGCCGATCGAGGGCGATTGTGACCCGGATACGGTATCTTGCATCCGTCACCGGTTGACCA
>JABMOQ010000089.1 GCA_013204045.1 Rhodospirillaceae bacterium
AATCGGGTTGGTTCGGCGATACGCCGATGCCCTTTATCGCCCCGCAGCCGCCGAGGAACAGCACGATAAAAAAGGCGCCGCCCATCAGCAGCCCTGTGGGGATCGTAGGTGAGGATAATTTTTGCATGTTCATTTTATGGACGACCATTCGTTTGAAGTTTCGAAAGTTCCAGTAAATTTAATACCAGCTAACTGAACCCAATATGAACCATACTCAGGATTAAATGTGCATCTGCACAAAAATATTTTTCATATTCAAAGAACTATTATTAATATCAAATAATAACAGCATGTTAGCAATATGTGATTAAATGCTGCACTGCACAATAATGATTGACGAATGGGTGTGTAAGGGCTAAATAATGACCATAAGGTCCTTGAGGCCCAGAGATATTTTAGGAGAAATTTTATGACTGCCACGAAAAAGACGACGACCGCGAAAGCCGCCACCCAGGAAATTCCTGCCGCCGTGCTGGGTGGTTACGAAGACTTTTTGGCCATTGGCCAGGGCAATGTGGAAGCTCTCGTCGAGTCCGGCTCCCTGTTCGCCAAGGGTGTCCAGGAATTCAACAAGATCTGGTTCGATCTGGCCCAGGCTTCCGCCCTTGAAAGCGCCAATGTCGCCAAGACGGTTTTGGCCTGCAAGACTCTGCCTGAAATGCTTGAGGTTCAGGGTAATCTTGGCAAGAGCAACTATGAAAAGATGCTGGCCGACGGCCAGAAGCTTTCCGGCCTGTCCATGAAGTTGGCCGAAGAAGTTTCCCAGCCGATCAGCGCGCGCGTCAATGTCGCCGTTGAAAAACTCTCTAAGCCGCTTGCCGCCTGATTCCTCCCCCTTGTCAGGCCTGACGGCAACAAACACCCGGTAGCCCTGCTGCCGGGTGTTTTTTTGTGTTTTTTTAGCTGTTTACGGGGGCGGGGCTTTTCGAGGGCCGGAAAAAACCCATATAGTATGGGCATAACGGAAAATGTGGGCATGATGGATCGAATGAACGATAAAATGGCGAATCGACCTAAAAACAACGAGGACGGTAACAGCAACGGCCCCGAGGTCGGAGTCGTTATCAAATCCCGGCCGAAAACCAAAAAGCCGACCATGTACAAGGTGCTGATGCTAAATGATGATTACACGCCAATGGAATTTGTTGTTCATGTGCTGGAACGGTTTTTCTCCAAGTCCCAGGAGGAAGCGACTCGCATCATGCTGAATGTGCATCAGCGCGGGGTCGGAATTTGCGGTGTCTATACCTACGAAGTGGCGGAAACAAAGGCAACCCAGGTGATGGATCTGGCGCGCGAGCACCAGCATCCGCTACAATGCACCATAGAAAAAGACGGAGACGACTAAAGCCATGCTGTCCAGGAACCTAGAACAGACACTGCACCGGGCGCTGGCCATGGCGACGGAACGCCGCCATGAGTATGCGACTCTGGAACATCTGCTGATGGCGCTGACCGAAGACCAGGACGCCGTTGCCGTGCTCAGGGCGTGCGGCGTCGATCTCGATCAGCTGACTCAGAACCTTGTGGATTTTATCGACGGCGAACTGGCCGATATCCGGCTCGATTCGGTGATCGATACGCCCATGGCCGATCCCAAGCCGACGGCAGGTTTTCAGCGCGTTATCCAGCGGGCCATCATCCATGTCCAGTCATCGGGCAGGGAAGAGGTCACCGGCGCCAATGTGCTGGTGGCGCTGTTCTCGGAGCGCGAATCCCACGCCGTCTATTTCCTGCAAATCCACGATATGTCGCGCCTTGATGCGGTAAATTACATTTCCCATGGCATTGCCAAGGTGGCCGGCGAAAACAAGCCAAACACGATCAGCGGCGCCGATGAAGACATGGACGGCGAAGAAGTCGTTAAAAAGGCTGCCGAAGCCCTCGATGCCTATTGCGTCAACCTCAACCAGAAAGCGGCTGAAAACCGCATAGATCCGCTGATCGGCCGCAATGCCGAGGTCGACCGGACCATTCAGATCCTGTGCCGCAGAAGCAAGAACAACCCGCTCTATGTGGGCGATCCGGGGGTCGGCAAAACCGCCATCGCCGAAGGGCTGGCGCGCCGTATCGTCAAGGGCGAGGTTCCGGACGTGTTGAAGGAAGCGACCATTTACTCCCTCGACATGGGGTCCTTGCTGGCCGGCACCCGCTACCGGGGGGATTTTGAAGAACGGCTGAAGGCCGTCATCTCCGAGCTTGAGAACATGGACCATGCGATCATGTTCATCGACGAGATTCACACCGTCATCGGCGCCGGGGCGACCAGTGGCGGCTCCATGGATGCCTCGAATATCCTCAAGCCCTCATTGGCCAATGGCCAGCTCCGCTGCATGGGCTCGACCACCTATAAGGAATACCGGGCGCACTTTGAAAAAGACCGGGCGCTGGTGCGCCGCTTCCAGAAGATTGATGTCTACGAGCCGTCCATCGACGACACCATCAAGATACTCAAAGGCCTGAAGCCGTATTTCGAGGATCATCACAAGGTCACCTATTCCAACGCGGCGCTGAAGGCGGCGGTCGAGCTGTCGGCGCGCTACATTAATGACCGCAAGCTGCCGGACAAGGCCATCGATGTTATCGACGAGGTCGGCGCGGCGCGGATGCTGTTGCCTGAATCGAAGCGCCGCCGCAAGGTGACGGTCAAGGATATCGAGGACACGGTGTCGACCATCGCCCGCATTCCGCCGAAGAGCGTGTCGTCCGATGACCGCGAATCCCTGAGGAATCTGGAACTCGATCTGAAAACCATGGTTTTCGGTCAGGACAAGGCAATTGGTGCGTTGTCCAGCGCCATCAAGATGGCACGGGCCGGGCTGCGCGAGCCGGAAAAACCCATTGGATCGTACCTTTTCTCCGGGCCCACCGGCGTCGGCAAGACGGAAGTCGCTCGCCAGTTGGCCTTTACCCTGGGCGTCGAACTGGTGCGCTTCGATATGTCCGAATACATGGAACGCCACAGTGTGTCGCGGCTGATCGGTGCCCCGCCGGGCTATGTGGGCTTCGATCAGGGCGGCCTGCTGACCGATGCCATCGACCAGAACCCCCATACGGTGCTGCTGCTCGACGAGATCGAGAAAGCCCACCCGGACCTGTTCAATATCCTGTTGCAGGTCATGGATCACGGCAAGCTGACCGATCACAACGGCAAAAGCATCGATTTCCGCAATGTCATCCTGATCATGACCACCAATGCAGGCGCCGTCGATCTGGCCAAACCGGCCATCGGCTTCGAGCGGGAGATGCGGGAAGGCGATGATACGGAAGCCATCGAACGCATGTTCACGCCGGAATTCCGTAACCGGCTCGATGCCATCATCCAGTTTTCCAGCCTGACGCCGGAAACCGTGCTCAGGGTCGTCGACAAGTTCGTTATTGAACTGGAAGCCCAGCTTGGCGAGCGTAACGTTATCATCGAGCTGACCGATGAGGCACGGGAATGGCTGTCCAAAAAGGGTTACGACAAGACCTTTGGGGCGCGTCCACTGTCCCGCACCATTCAGGAACACATCAAAAAGCCGCTGGCCGAGGAGCTTCTGTTCGGCAAACTGGCCGACGGCGGTATCGTCCGCGTCTCTATTAAGGGCGGCAAGACGGTGTTCGACTATCCCGACCCGGAACCCCAAAAGCCCGGCGGCAAAGGCCGGAAGGGCAAGCCCAAGGAGCCGGCGCTGGTCGAAAAATAAGCTTCAGTTTTTGATTCAAAAAAATGTCGCAATACACTGTAAATAAATACTATTTACAAGCCTTCTCCGACAGCACCCGGGCTCCGGTGGCGCCCTTGGCTTCGAGCTTGATGGCCGATTGCCCGGCGATGGCGACGGTCTCCTGACGGCGGTTGCTGAATTGATCGACGCGCTCGACGACGGCAACCCGGCATTCCTTGCACGGGTTGACCAGACCGAGGCCGGCTACCGTCTGTTGCATCTGAATACACCGTTTGTTGTCCGATGCCAGCGGCGCCGGGGTGGCGCCGGCCCCTTGTGGCTTGCACGGGGTGTCGGACTGGATCCGCGTCTGCCCCGGTCCCTTGAACGAAAGCCCGGTCTGGGTTTTCGGGGCCACGGTCAGGGTCCGGTTGATCGGCGCGGTGGCGCCCGGCCGGGTCCGCGACACCTTGACGATGCGGCATGAGCCACAGGTGTTGATCAGAATCTCGCGTCCCTGCTGTTGTATTATCCGTGAGCATTTAAGGGCGACCGGGGTCAGCAGGCTGGAGCCGATGGCGTGCGGGGCCGGGGCCAGCATTGGTGCGGCAAAGGCTGGCCACGCCAGCATCAGGGCAATCAGGGCCGCCAGGCGCGCCCACAGCGGAATTTCAGGAGTCCTCATCCCTTAATATTTAGCGGATATTTATTAATCGCACCCTAACTGCCCCGTTTAAAAGGGGTCAGGCCGGAAAGGGCGGCAATCTCGTCATCGACGGCACTGGTTTCATGGGTCAGGAAGTTGGCGACCGCGTCGCGGAAGCCGGGGTTGGCGATCCAGTGGGCGCTGTAGGTGGGGTGGGGCAGATAGCCGCGGCTGATCTTGTGCTCGCCCTGGGCCCCGGCCTCGACCCGCCTGAGGCCACATTCAATGGCGTACTCGATGGCCTGGTAGTAGCAGACCTCGAAATGCAAAAATTTAAAGTGCTCCTGGCAGCCCCAGTAGCGCCCGAAAAGGGTATGGTTGCCGATCATGTTCAGCGCCCCGCCGACGGCGCGGCCATCTTCCTCGGCCATGACCAGCAACACCCGGTCGGCCATCCGCTCGCCGAGCATGGAGAAAAATTCCCGGCTCAGGTAAGCCTCGCCCCATTTGCGGTCCGAGGTGTTGTGGTAAAACCCGTAGAAGGTGTCCCAATGGCTCTCGGTGATGTCGGCGCCGGTCAATCGCCGGATGGTAACGCCGCTGCTCTCCACTTGCCGCCGTTCCTTGGCGATGTTCTTGCGCTTGCGGGACGCCAGCGCGTCCAGGAAATCGTCGAAAGTTTCATAGCCGTCGTTGAGCCAGTGAAACTGTTTGTCCTGACGCTTCAGCATGCCGACGTCGCCGGCCAGGTGCCATTCGTCTTCGGGCAGGAAATTGATGTGTACGGATGACACGCCAAGCCGCTCGGCCAGTTGCATCATCGCCGACAGCAAGGCCGCTTGCAGGCTGCGGCGTTGCTCAGGGGCCATGTCGGGCCGTACCAGCAGGCGGCGGCCGGTGGCCGGCGTAAACGGCACCGCCGCCAGCAGTTTCGGGTAATACTGCCCACCGGCGCGCTGGTAGGCATCGGCCCAGCCCCAGTCGAAGACGAATTCGCCGTAGGAATGGTTTTTCAGGTAAAGCGGGCAGGCGGCGACGATGTCGCCGTTTTCGCCTTCGATCACCAGATGCTGGCCGCGCCAGCCAGTGCCTGCGTTGGCCGAACCGCTGCCCTCCAGGGCGCTGAGGAAGGCATGGCTGACGAACGGGTCATCAGGCCCGGCGCACCCATCCCAATGGGCGGCGTCGATCTCGGTGATCGACCCCAGGACCCTGATAACCGATGCTTCGCTTCCGTCCGGCATGTCTTAAGGATGGGTCCGGCGGTGGCTCAAAACAAGCAGTTTCAGGAAATCTCGAAGACCCCGTCGACCTCGACGGCGATGCCGAGCGGCAGCGACGGGGCGCCGACGGCGAAGCGGGCGTGTTTGCCAATGTCGCCGAAGGCCTCGCCAATCAGGTCCGAAGCGCCGTTGATGACCTTCGGCTGATCGGTGAAATCGGCGGTGCAGTTAACGAAACCGCCCAGTTTAACCACCCGTTTGACCCTCTCCAGATCGCCGCCGCAGGCGATCTTGACCTGCGCCATCAGGTTGATGGCGCAGATGCGCGCCGCCTGATAGCCGTCGTCGGTGGAAAGGTCATCGCCGACGGTGCCGACATATTTCAGCTCGCCATCCATCATGGTGATTTGCCCCGACACGAACACCAGATTGCCGCTGATCACATAGGGCACATAATTGGCGGCGGGCGCAGCCGGCTCGGGAAGTTTGACCCCAAGGCCAGCAAGGCGTTGTTCGACGGTTTCGGACATGGCGGGTTCCTCGTATGTGTACAGAAGGGCGGGTGATTAGACCTGAAGGGTCATTTTTTCATGGGGGGCTATGCAAACAACCTTAGAGCCGCGATCTTTCAGCATTTTCTGCGCCGTTGCCAGCTTGTGATCAATATCATCGTCAGACTGATCCGGGTCATGATGGAAAAGATACAATTCTTTGACCTTGGCCCTGTCGGCCAGGTCGATCACCTGGCTGACGCAGGAATGACCCCAACCAACCTTGGATGCGTAAGCGTCGTCCATGTAAGTGGTGTCGGTGATCAGCACATCGGCGCCTTCGATGAATTTGATCAGGTTTTTCACATAGAAAGAATCATAATGTTCTTCGTCGGATTCCAGGAACAGCTCGTTGTCGGTGATATAGCAGATCGACCGGCCATTGTATTCGATGCGATAGCCCAGGCACTGGCCGGGATGATGCAACAGCATGGTCTTGACGACAATGCCGTTAAAATTGATGGTTTCTTCATTCAAATCACGGAACGCCACGCTTGACGCGAATTCATGGATGGTAATCGGGAAATAAACCCCGTCCATCTGCGCCGAGATCAGTTCATGAACCGTGATGTCGCCGTGGCTCGGCCCGAAAATTTCGAATGTGTTGCCCTGAATGTAGAGCGGAACAAAGAACGGCAGGGCATTGATATGGTCCCAGTGGGGATGGGACAGGAAAATGCGGGCATCGATCTTTTTGGGTCCCTGGGACATGATCCAGTCCGACAATGACTTGATGCCGCTGCCGGCATCGAAGATGAAAAAGGCGCCACGGGCGAACTCGATGGTCACGCAGGACGTGTTGCCGCCGTAACGGAGGCTTTTTTCGCCGGGCACCGGGAGTGTTCCGCGCACGCCCCAGAACGTCAGGTCCATCTTGTCAGCGAAGATGCGCTCAATTTCGGCGGCAAAAGTTTTTTCATGCACCGGCTTGTTGATGTATCCGTCGGCGCCGGAATTCAGCGCCCGTTTGCGGTCGAACGCGTAGCTCTTGGCGGTGATGACAATAAGCTTGGTGGTGGCGAGGGATTTTTTCCCCCGCAACAGTTTACACAATTCCATGCCGTCCATGCCGGGCATCATCAGGTCAAGCAGCACACAGTCCGGCTTCTGCTTGGGAATTTCCTTCGCCGCCTGGGTACTGTCGTTGCTATAGCTGACGTCATGGCCCGCCGTTTCCAGCAGTTCGACCATAAACTTTGTCAGGTCTTTGTCGTCATCGACGATATAAATTTTCATCTTCGGCATGTCCTGTTCGGGCATCCTTATTTTATCAGATACCAGACACCCAACGGATTGAACTGATCGTGTCAGTGAAAGAGGGGTGCCTCTGTGATTCCAGCGCAGGCAGCTTCTGCCACCATTATATATATGCGTTCGTTAAGAGCAGTCCCCTAGTTCTTTTATAGGGAATTTTTACATTTACAACAATGGATAGGGTCATATTGGAATTATTATTTCAGTAAAGTGACCCCAGCCTGACAGTTTAGAAGATACTTAAGTACTCAAATATCGA